>BTVJ01000004.1:0-216131 GCA_045863395.1 Myxococcales bacterium | reverse complement strand
CCTGAGCCTCTCCTCGGGCGGCACCCCCCTGAGCCTCTCCTCGGGCGGCACCCCCCTGAGCCTCTCCTCGGGCGGCACCCCCTCGAGCCTCTCCTCGAAGGAGGCGTCCTTGAACATCTGGGCCCGGACGCGTTTCTCGAACTCAGAGAGGGTTCGGGCATCACGTTGCGTCATGGTGGCCTCCAGTGCGGGATCGAGCCCGCGAATCAGGTCGTAAACGTAGCACAGGATCTCGCTCCAGTCGACGCGGAGGGACCTGACCAGGTCGGGCTCACGGTAGGTCCGAGGGTCCAGCACCGCGAGAGCGGGGTTGTCTCGCCCAATGATCCTGGCTTCGAAGACCATGCAGGGGAGCGCGAGCCCCCCGATCCGATGGACCCCCGGCTTCTCCTCCTCGACGGTCGCGCCGGCTCGCGCTGCGTCGCCGAGGAAGGCGCGGGTCATCGAAGGTGCCACCACGTGGAGGCCGACGTCCGCGTGGGGAATGTGAGACAGCTCGGAGCCCAGGGCCAGCCAGGCGCAGCCGACCAGGTGGTGGAGCTCGCCGGTTCGGAGGGGCTCGTTCGGGCCCTTGTACTCCATCAGCGTGCAGGGCCAGAGTCTCGAGAGGATGTCCGGCATGGGGCGCCCCTGATCCGGGCCAGGCGCGCCCCCGATCAGGGCGGCGTCGAGGCGCAGCGGGACCCTCCCCACGGAGATCTCCCGGCGCAGCGCGCCGCCCGCCACGTGGTGGAGCACCTCGAAGTAGAGCCACTGCCAGGGTGTCCGCTGCTTGCCGACGAGCCGCCTTCCCGCCATGGAGTCCTCCGGTGCCATGGCGCCCGCACATCTGCAGGCCGCCGGCGCGCTGCTTCGGCCATCACCGGGCAGCGTTGCGGAGGATGCGAGCGGTCAGCCGTAGTAGCGGAACAGCACCTCGGCGACGAGCGCGGGCTTCTCCGAGCCCTCCACCTGGATCGTGCAGTCGAGCTGGATCTGCACCCCGCCCCGGATCTCCTCGACGGCCGGCGCGACGATGCCCAGGCGGATGCGGCTCCCCGTGACCACCGGCGCCGGGAAGCGCAGCTTGTTCAGGCCGTAGTTGACCGCCATCTTGACGCCGGTCACCTGGATGACCTGGTCGAGCAGGTGGGGCATCACCGACAGGGTGAGGAAGCCGTGGGCCACCGTCCCGCCGAAGGGCGACTCGGCCTTTGCCCGCTCCGCGTCCAGGTGGATCCACTGGTGGTCCAGGGTGACGTCCGCGAAGGCGCTGACGCGGGCCTGGTCGATTGTCATCCACTCGCTGTGGCCGAGGTCCTGCCCCGCGAGGGCGCGGAGCCCCTCGATGCCGTTGACGATGCGTGCCATGCTCTCCTCCGTGTGGGGCGCCACCGTGGCGCGGCCGTACCGTCTACCACGCCCCCGCTCCCCCTGTCACGTTGACCCCCGCCAGGCGCGGGAGTAACCTCCCGCCCTCACCGGAGGGTCCCATGGCCGACACCATCCAGCAGCTCCTCGAAGGCATCGACCACCAGGTCCGCGTCGCGCTCCTCGCCACCGGCATCTCCGCCGAGGAGGCACGCGGCATCGGTATCGTGCGCCCGCCCAAGCCCGACATGGGCGACCTGGCCTTCCCGTGCTTCACTCTGGCGAAGGCCCTGCGCCAGGCCCCGCAGGCCATCGCGTCCGTGGTCGCCGCTTCCTTGGTCGGCGTCCCGGGGGTCGCGGGCGCCGAGGCGGCGGGCGGCTTCGTCAACCTGCGCCTCGACCCGGCCGCCACTGCCGACGCGACGCTCCGCCACGTCCTGCGCGACCCGGACCACTTCGCCGACGGCGACCGGGGTGCGGGCAAGCGCGTCATCGTCGAGTTCAGCTCCCCCAACACGAACAAGCCGCAGCACCTGGGGCACGTCCGCAACAACCTGCTCGGGGCGGCGGTCTCCGAGCTGCTGGCCCACGAGGGCTTCGACGTGGTCCGCACCAACCTGGTCAACGATCGGGGAATCCACATCTGCAAGTCCATGGTCGCCTACCGGCGCTTCGCCGAGGGGCGTGCCCCCGCCGACGTCGGCAAGAAGGGCGACCACTACGTGGGTGACCTCTACGTGCAGTTCGAGGCGGCGTTCCGCGCGGAGCACGAGGCCTGGCGCACCGCGGGCGGCACCTTGGAGCGAGAGGAGTTCTTCAACTCCGAGCACTCCTCACTCGGAACCGAGGCACGGGCCATGCTGGTGGCCTGGGAGCAGGGCGACCCGGCGGTGCGAGAGCTGTGGGCGACGATGAACGGCTGGGTCTTCGAGGGCTTCGAGGCCACCTACCGGCGCATGGGCGTGTCCTTCCAGTGGGTGCAGAAGGAGAGCGAGACCTACGTGCTCGGCAAGGAGATCGTCCAGCAGGGGCTCGACCGGGGCGTGTTCCAGCGCCTGCCGGACGGCGCCGTGGTGTGCGACCTGGCCCAGCTCGCGCTGAAGGGCGTCGAGGGCACCAAGGTCCTGCTGCGCGGTGACGGCACGAGCGTCTACATGACGCAGGACCTCGGCACAGCCAAGAGGCGCGCCGACGAGCGCTCCCCGGACCGCATGGTCTACGTGGTGGCCGACGAGCAGAACCACCACTTCCGCGTGCTCTTCGGCATCCTGGATCTCGTCGAGCCCGGCCTCGGGAGCCGCTGCCGCCATCTGAGCTACGGCATGGTCAACCTTCCGAGCGGCCGCATGAAGTCGCGGGAGGGCACCGTCGTGGACGCCGACGACCTCATGGACGAGCTGCACCGCCTCGCCGCCGTCGAGGTGGAGCGCCGCTACCCGGATCTGCCCCCGGCTGAGAAGGCCCACCGCGCCGAGCGCATCGGGCTCGCCGGCCTCAAGTTCTTCGTGCTGCGCTTCTCGCCCCAGAGCGCCATCAAGTACGACCCGGAGGCGTCCATCAGCTTCGACGGAGAGACCGGCCCCTACCTGCTCTACGCCTACGCCCGGAGCCGCAGCATCCTGCGCAAGGCGGGTGTCACCGCACCTCCCCTGGCCGACCTCTCCCTGCTCGCGACCCCCGAGGAGCACCGCGTGGCCCTGGAGATCGTCGAGCTGGCGCGGGTGCTCCCGGAGGCCGCGGCCAGCTACGACCCGAGCCGCCTGTGCAGCCAGCTCTACGCCCTCGCCCGCGCCTACAACGGCTTCCAGAACAGCCGGGACCACCAGGTGGTCGGCTCGGAGCCGGCGCTCCAGGCGGCGCGCCTGACCCTGGTGGCCGCGGCCGGGGCGGCGCTGCGCATGGGGCTCGGGGTGTTGGGGATCGAGACGCTGGAGGAGATGTAGGGGTCAGTACTTCGCGCCGTTCCAGAGCTCGACCACCTGGTTGAGCTCCGAGGTGATCCAGTAGCCGCTCGCCTCGCCGTCGAAGTCCAGGTCCCCCTCCGCCGCGGCGTACCACCAGCGCCGCGTGGTGTCGCGGATCGCGGGGTCCATGGTCCTGTCGGCGATGGTCACCGCGCCGGGGTCCGGCGCTCCTGGCGCCCACCCGGTCGTCGTGAAGCGGAACCAGGTGCACTGGATGCCTGCCTCCGTCGGGCACTCGTTGAAGCCCGTCCTCGCGCCCAGGTCGCACCAGCCGCGGGTCGTCGCGTCGCTGCTGGTGCAGTCGAACTCCCACTGGTTGGGCGTGGCTGAGGATGGGTCCCCCACCGTCCCGATGAAGAGGAAGGGAGACGACCAGTCCGCCGTCACGTACTGCCCGTAGGCTTGGTAGTACGTCTCCTGCTTCATCTTGATCTCGTAGAGGAAGTTGATCGCCTCCTGCGTGCGCGCCGCCATGGAGTAGCGCTTGTAGGACGCCACGGCGACCACCGCGAGGATGGACAGGATGACCACGGTGACCATGAGCTCGAGCAGCGTGAAGCCGCTCTCCTTCCGCCTGCTTCGCATCGCACTCTCCTGTCGTGATCGATGACGCCAGTATACGACCGCGCCTGGCCCAATACCACAACCAACCCCACTTGAGCCGTTGCCGCCCGCGCATCGCGGGCATATGATGCGCCCGGCTCGGGGGTCCCGGCACGGCCCCCGGCGCACGACGCACGCACAGCGAGGACGAGCATGGCCGATCTGGACCCGCAAGCACCGAGCCCGCAGCCACCGCGAAAGACCCGCGCCCGCGCGCCCGAACCCGAACCCCCCACCCATGACGCAGGCCGGCGCGAGACCTATCGGGATCAGCTCATCGAGGACATCGTCCAGAGCCTGAAGGACACGAGCGGCGAGCCCTCGCTGCTCGACCCGGCGGTGCTGACCACCTTCGCCCGCACGTTCCTGCGGCGGGTGGACGACCGCTACCTGCTCGGGCACCCGCTCGCGCACCTGGTGGCTCAGCTCCGCGACTCACTGCGGTTCTTGTCGAAGCGCGTCTCGCCGACCATCAGGGTCCGGGTGTTCAACCCGACCGAGGCGGACAACGGCTACGACCTGGACAAGACCGTCGTCGAGACCAGCATGAAGGACCAGCCCTTCATCTTCGACACGATCCTGCTCCTGTTCCAGAACCTGGAGGTCCGGGTCCTCAAGAGCGTCAACGTGATCATCCCCGTCCGGCGGGACGGGGACGGGCGCACCGAGGCCATCGGGGCCGGGGTGGAGGGCGCGGTCAACGAGTCCTACTGCCGCATCCTCATCGAGCGTGTCGACAGCGCCGAGGTGCGCGAGGTCTACCGCCAGGAGCTCCACAGCCGTCTGCGCATGTCCCAGATGGTGGTGCGCGACTTCTACCGCATGCTCAAGGCCACGAAGGACGTGGCCAACGACTACGAGTTCCTGCCCCGCGTGCACCCGGACCGGGCCCGGTACTTCCAGGAGGGCCGCGAGTTCCTGCACTGGCTGGCGGCAGAGAACTTCGTCTTCATGGGGCTCTCCCACTACGCGGTCGGCGAGGGAGCCGACATCCGGGTCGTGCCGTCGGAGGGCCTCGGCCTCATGGCCGGGAACACCCAGCCGAGCGGCGTGCTCACGGCGGAGACCCGCGCCTTCCTGCGCCTGGACCGCCCCGCCGAGCCCCCCTTCATCGAGGTGCGCAAGGCCCTGGAGGAGTCCCTGGTCCATCGCCCGGGCCTCATCGACGAGGTGCTGATCCGCACCTTCGACGACGACGGCAACCCCAACGGCGGGGTGAGCATCCACGGCCTGTTCACCTTCAAGGCGATCAGCGCGCACGGGGCGACCATCCCCATGCTCACCTCGAAGCTCCAGCAGGTCCTGAAGGACGAGGAGGTCCTGCCCGAGAGCTACCTGTGGAAGGCGACCACCAACGCGTTCAACTCGCTGCCGGTGGAGTACCTCTTCAACGGGTCCATCGGGGACATACGCAAGCTCATCCAGCGGACCCTCCAGTCGGAGCGGGAGCACCGCATCACCACGCACATCTCCATCAGCGCCCGCAAGCACAGCGCCTACCTGTTCATCGTTCTGCCGACGGAGATCTACGACGACGAGCTGCGCTCGCGGCTCCAGGACCTGGTGGTCGGCCGCCTCGGGGCGACCTACGCAGACCACCGGGTGTCGGTGGGGCGCTACAAGGCCGTGGTGCTCCACTTCTACCTGACGGGTGGCGAGGGCTTCCATGCGGTGGACGAGCACCTGCTCGAGCAGGAGATCGTCGCGCTGTGCAGCCCGTGGACCGACCGCCTGCGCCACGTGCTGGAGGCCCGCTTCGGGGTGGAGCGCGCCGAGAGCCTCTACACGCGCTGGGCGGCGTCCTTCCCCGACAGCTACCAGGAGACGACGACCGCCGAGGAGGCGCTCGTCGACATCGAGCACCTGGAGCAGCTCGGAGACCGCCAGGTCGCCTTCCGCGTTCTTCGGGCGCCGGAGCCCGGAGCCATCCTCCTGCGCATCTACGAGCGCGAGAACATCTACCTGACGGACATCCTCCCCATCCTCGACCACTTCGGCCTGCGGGTGGTCAACCAGGTGGCGACGACGCTGCGGCTGGGGGACGGGGAGCGCCGCGTGCTCGACACGTTCCGCATCGATACGACCAGCGTCGCCGTCGACCTCGGGAAGGACTACGAGCGCTTCATCGACGGGCTCTACGCGGTGTTCGAGCGCCGCATGGCGAGCGATCGTCTCAATGGGCTGCTCGTGCAGACCGCCGTGAGCTGGAAGGAGGTGGACCTGATCCGGGCCTACCTCAACTACTCGCGGCTCCTGGCATCCCCCTATGCCCACGAGACGGTGCAGGGGGTGCTCATCGACAACCCGCAGGTGTTCCAGACGCTGGTGGAGCTGTTCCGGGCCCGCTTCGACCCGGATCTGCCCGACGTCGCTCGCGGCGCCCGGGTCGCGGAGGTCAAGGAGCACCTGTTCGACCAGCTCCGCGTCATCAAGAGCTACGTGGATGATCGGGTCCTGCGGAGCTTCTTCAACCTCATCGAGGCGACGCTGCGCACCAACTTCTACCGGGACGGGCGCCTCGCGCACTACATCTCGCTGAAGCTGGACTGCCCCCGGGTTGAGCTGATGCCGGACCCCCGGCCGCGCTGGGAGATCTACGTCCACCACGCGGACATGGAGGGCATCCACCTGCGCGGCGGCAAGGTAGCCCGCGGCGGGCTGCGCTGGAGCGATCGCCTGGACGACTACCGCGCCGAGATTCTGGGCCTGATGATGACCCAGCAGGTGAAGAACACGCTGATCGTCCCGGTCGGCGCCAAGGGCGGCTTCATCGTCCGTGCGCAGGCGGCGACCATCGAGGAGCGGCGCCAGGCCGCCGATTCCATGTACAAGTGGCTGATTCGGGGGCTGCTGGACGTGACGGACAACCGGGTGAACGGCGGAGTGGTGCCGCCCCCGCGGGTGGTCCGCTACGACGACGACGACCCCTACCTGGTGGTGGCGGCGGACAAGGGCACGGCCCACCTCTCGGACACGGCCAACGGGCTGGCCGTCGACGAGTACGGGTTCTGGCTGGGCGACGCGTTTGCGAGCGGAGGCTCGGCGGGCTACGACCACAAGAAGATGGCGATCACGGCGCTCGGTGCCTGGGAGTGCGTCAAGCGGCACTTCCGGGAGCTGGGGCTCCACCCGGAGCGGGACGTCATCACCGTCGCCGGCATCGGCGACATGAGCGGCGACGTGTTCGGAAACGGGCTGATCCTGTCGAAGAGCGTCAAGCTGCTCGCGGCGTTCAACCACGCCCACGTCTTCATCGACCCGAGCCCGGACCCGGCGGCGAGCTGGGCCGAGCGCAAGCGCCTGTTCGAGCTGCCGCGCTCCCGCTGGAGCGACTACGACGCGGCGCTGCTCAGCCACGGCGGCGGCATCTACGACCGCACCGCCAAGGCCATCGAGCTGTCACCCGAGGCGCAGGCGATGCTGGACGTCGGGCGGTCCACCCTGTCAGCCGACGAGGTGGTCAACGCCATCTTGAAGATGAAGGTCGACCTGCTCTGGAACGGCGGCATCGGCACCTACGTGAAGGCGTCGACGGAGGACCACCGGGACGCCCACGACAAGGCCAACGACCGGGTGCGCATCGACGCGACGGAGCTGCGGGCGCGCATCATCGGCGAGGGCGGCAACCTGGGCTTCACCCAGAAGGGGCGCATCGAGGCGGGCCTGCTGGGCGTGCGCCTGAACACGGACGCGGTCGACAACGCGGGCGGGGTGAACCTCTCCGACCACGAGGTCAACCTGAAGGTGCTGCTCACGCCCATGGTGCGCGCAGGCCGGATGTCTCTCGAGGAGCGGGACGCCCTGCTCGTGGAGGTGGCGGGCCAGTGCGCCGAGGACGTGATCCGCGACAACTATCACCAGTCGCTCCGGCTCTCTCTGGACGAGCGGCGCAGCAAGCGAGACCTGTTCATGTTCGGCCGCGCGCTGCACCGCCTGAAGCACGCGGGCATCTGCACGCCGCGCAACGAGAATCTGCCGATCATCAAGACGCTGCGGGCCCGGGCCGCGGCGGGGCAGGGCATGACGCGGCCGGAGCTGGCCACGGCGGGCGCCTTCATCAAGATGTGGGTGTACCGGGAGCTGCTCAACGCCCCGCGGCGGGACCAGGAGTCTGCGGCGCTCTTCCTGGAGCGCTACTTCCCGAAGACCGTGTGGCGGCGCTTCGGCAAGGACATCCTGGAGCACATGCTGGCCCACGAGATCGTGTGCACCGTCCAGACCAACCTGACCGTGGACTTCGGGGGCACGAGCCTCTACACGGTCTGCATGAATGAGACGGACCGGCCGATCCCCGACATCGCCCGGGCCTACGTGCTCGCCAACGACATCCTCGGGGCCTGGGAGATCAAGGACGAGATCCTGCGCCTCGACTGGGCGGTGCCCGCCGAGGCGCAGTACGAGGCGCTGACCCTGCTGGAGGACGCGCTGCGCGACGCGACGCTCTGGCTGCTGCACGAGCTGTCCCCCGACGCCCTCTTCGAGGTGCACACCGACCGGGTCGCCGCCCTGCGCCTCGGCGTGGACGCGCTGCAGAGCTGCACGCCCGCCTGTCTGAGCGAGGGGGAGCGGGCGACGCTCAAGGAGGGGACCGAGCGCCTCGCCAAGGCCGGGCTGCCGGCGCCCCTGGTCGAGCGCCTCAAGCGCGCGTTCCTCGGCGGTTTCGCCCTGCCGATCCTGTCCGTAGCCGAGGCGACCGACGTGGCGCCCGCCCAGGCCGCGGAGGTGTTCTTCGCGCTGGGCGACGCGCTCAAGCTCATCGATCTGTCGCGGCGCCTGGACCTGCACGTCACCGACGACCGCTGGGAGGCGCTCGCCATGCGGCGCATGCGGCGCATGTTCCAGATGTGGCACGTGGAGCTGGCGCGGAAGACCGTCAACCACCTGGAGCACCCTTCATCCGCTGCCGCCGCGGTGGAGGTGCCCGGCAGCGCGCTGGCGAGCCTGGCGACGGACCTGGCCGACGCGGCGCGCGACGGGTTCCGCCTGTCGGCGCTGGTGGTCCTCAGCGAGCGGTTCCGGAAGGTCGTGCAGGCGGCCTGAGCTGCGAGATTCTGTGGCACGTGATTTGCTTGGGCGGGGCGCCCAGGCTTGGAGGACGACATGGTGAAGCAAGGCAAGCCGGTGCAGATCGCCCCGGCGGATGGGAAGCTGGCGGTGCTGACCCCGGGCATGGGGGCCGTGTCGACCACGTTCATGGCGGGCGTCGAGCTGGTGCGGCAGGGGCGCTCGCGGCCCATCGGGTCGCTCACCCAGCTCGGGACGGTGCGCCTCGGCAAGCGGACGGAGGGGCGCTCGGTGCCCGTCGGCGAGCTGGTGCCGCTGGCGGGGCTCGGCGATCTGGTGTTCGGCGGCTGGGACCTGTTCGACGTGAACGCCTACGAGTCCGCGAAGAACGCCGGCGTGCTGAACAACGAGGACCTGGAGGCGGCGCGCCCCTTCCTGCAGACGATCCGGCCCCGGGCGGGCGCCTTCGACCCGGCCTACGTCAAGAACCTGCACGCGACCCACTTCAAGGCGGGCACCCGGCGGGAGCAGGCCGAGGCCGTACGGCAGGACATCCGGGAGATGATGGCCGAGCTGGGCGCCTCGCGGGCCGTCGTGCTCTGGTGCGGCTCCACGGAGGTGTATACGACGCCGACGGCGGTGCACGAGTCGCTCGCCGCCTTCGAGAAGGGGCTCGACGACGACGACAAGGCGATCAACCCGACCCAGCTCTACGCGTGGGCGGCGCTCAAGGAGGGCTTGCCCTTCATCAACGGCGCGCCCAACCGCGGCGCCGAGGTGCCCGCGCTGACGGAGCTGGCGTTGAAGAACCGCTGCCCCATCGGCGGCAGCGACTTCAAGACGGGCCAGACGCTGATCAAGACGGTGCTCGGGCCGATGCTCAAGGCCCGCATGTTGGGGCTGCGGGGCTGGTACTCCACCAACATCCTGGGGAACCGGGACGGCGAGGTGCTGGACGACCCGGGCAGCTTCAAGTCCAAGGAGGTCAGCAAGACCAGCGTGCTGTCCACCATCCTCCAGCCGGACCAGTACCCGGACCTCTACAGCGAGATCTACCACAAGGTGACGATCAACTATTACCCGCCCCGCGGCGACGCCAAGGAGGGGTGGGACAACATCGACATCTTCGGGTGGCTCGGCTACCCCATGCAGATCAAGGTCAACTTCCTCTGCCGGGACTCCATTTTGGCGGCGCCGCTCGTGCTCGATCTGGCTCTGTTCGCGGATCTGGCCAAGCGTGCGGGCCTCGCCGGCATCCAGGAGTGGCTCAGCGTCTTCTTCAAGAGCCCCATCACGGCGCCGGGCCTCTACCCGGAGCACGACCTCTTCATCCAGCTCACCAAGCTCAAGAACACGCTCCGGTGGATGGCCGGCGAGGACCTGATCACCCACCTGGGGCTGGACTACTACGCGGACGGGATGCCGGGCTGAGCATCCGGGGGGTCAGGCGAGCCACGCGATGAGGGGCACCCCCGCCGCCAGCACGAGCAGCGTCGACACGAGCCCGAAGCGCAGATACTCCATGAAGCCCAGCGTGTAGTGCTCCCGCGCGCCCTCGGCCACGATGATGTTGGCCACGGATCCGAGGAGTGTCAGGTTGCCAGCGACGGTGGTGACGAAGCCGAGGAGCGCCCAGCCGAGCTCGCCGTAGCCGAGCGCCTCCAGGCGGGGGCCGGTCAGCAGCACCATGGGCACGTTCGAGAACACGTTGCTGCCGGCGGTCATCAGGGCGGTGAAGGACGCGAGGCCGCCAGGGGAGGCGAGGTCCAGCAGCGGCGACAGGTCCTCCCAGAGCGCCTCCACCATGCCGGTGGACGCGAGGCCCCTCACCACTACGAACAGGGCGGCGAAGAAGATCAGGAGCGGCCAGTCCACGCGGGCGAAGGTCTCGCGTGGGTCGTGGCGCTCGGCGACCACGAACGCCAGGGCGCCCGCCAGCGCCGCGTAGCCCAGGTGCGCGCCCGCGAAGAAGGCGACGATGATCCCCGCGAGCACGATCCAGGCGAGGCCGGGGCGGGCGGGCGCGGTGCGAGGGGCGCTGGCGAGTGTCGGGGGCAGCTCCCGCCGGAAGAATGCAGCCAGCAGCGCCAGGTTGATCGCCAGGCCGACCAGGGCGGCCGGGGCGCACAGGGCGGAGAAGCGCGAGAAGCTCACGTCGGAGAGGCTCCCGATGATCATGTTCTGGGGGTTGCCCACCAGCGTCGCGGCGCTGCCGATGTTGGCGGAGGTGGCGACGGCGAGCAGGTAGGGCCCGAGCGGGAGGCCGGCTCGAACACAGGTCGTCACCACGATGGGGGTCAGGAACAGGCACACCGTGTCGTTCACGAGGAACGCCGACCCCACCCCCGAGACGAGCGAGACGGCAACGAGGAGCCGCCACGGTGTGCGCGCGCGGGCCAGCACGGCAGAGGCGAGGCGGTCGAACAGGCCGGCCCGCTCCAGGTACGCGGCGACCACCATCATGGAGAACAGGAGCAGGATGGTGTCGCCGTCGATGGCGGCGTAGCTCTCCTCGGGGGTCAGCACGCCGGCGGCGACCATGGCGAAGGCCCCGAGCAGCGCCCCGGCGGGCCTCCCGATGGGCAGGAGCGACAGGCGCCGCGACGCGATGAGCGCGTAGGTGAGCAAGAAGATGGTCGTCGCGACCACGGTCATGGGTGCGGGCTCCGGCGGCGGCCTCGCCAGCGTGTAGCACGTTCGGGCGGGCCACCGCTACGGGCGCGTCGCGTGCGGACCACGAGGGCTCGCCGGCGATGGGTGCGCCCCGGGCGCCCTGCGCCTCCTGGGGTACGCACGCGAGCACGCCGATGGATCCCGCCGCGCCCTCGGGGAGCCGCAGGGTCGTCGGCACACGTCGGGGGGGGCCGACCGGTCAGCGTGATCGGGCGCCGCTCGCCACGAAGAGCGTACCGCCGAAGGTCTTCGGGTCACCATCCAGGTCCTCGACCTCGAAGTCGGCGCTGCTCGCCTCGAGGGGCTCCCAGGCACGTCGCGACAAGTCGGCGCGCGCGAGCAGCTCCACCATGCGCGTCTGGAACAGCCGCTCCTTTGCGTGGACATCGAAGACCACATAGCGGCCGCCCGGCCGCAGCAGCTCGAAGGTCTGCGCGAAGACGCGGGGCCAGTCGGGGAAGGCGGTCGCGCCGAGGCAGCAGAGCACGAAGTCGAGGCCGTCTTGCGCGCCCAGCAGCTCTGCCGAGACCTCGTCGGCCCGAGCGTGGACCACCCTCACGTTGTCCCACCCGGCGCGGGCGATTCGGCGTCTGGCACGCCGCAGCATGCCGCTCGAGGCGTCGAGGCCGATGACGCGACCGATCGCCCCCACGCCCTCTCGTAGGGCGTCGAAGCTCTGGCCCGTGCCGCACGCGAGGTCGAGCCCCACGGCTCCCTCGAAGAGGCCGAGGGCGGTGACGGCGCGCGCCCGGTGCGGCCGGTACAGCTCCTCGAGCTGCGCGTCGTAGGTGAACGAGAACACGTCGTACCAGCTCATGGAGGCGTTCCTTTCACTTGCTCCGGAGGAGCGCCGAGCTTACCACCGCAGGGAGGGGCCGTCTGCAACGCACGTCGCGGACGAGTTGGACCAAGACAGACTCTCGTGCTTGCCCGCGCCACCACGCGCGCTTACGGACCCGTCATCAGCACGAGGGGGTGCCCGATGGAGGAGGTCTCGTGCCAGGCGACGAGGTAGGCGCCGAACGGCTGGTCGCCCGTGAGGCGGTGGTGACCCGGTGACACGCTCACGTAGACGAGCTCGTGCCCGCCAGCGGTCGCAGCCACGCCACCCGCGATGGGTACGTCGTCGAGGAGGACGGTGGCGCCGGGCGGGCGCACGACGGAGAGCCACACCTCGGTGTATGACGCCGGGGCGCTGAAGGCCGTGTGCAGCCCGAAGGCATGGGTGGGGATGGCCACGATCATGGACGGATCGCCATGCTGCGGCCAGACGACCTGGCCTCCCACGGTGTACTGCACCACCTGCACCGGCCCCGTGGCGCTCACGGCGAAGGTCCCCGTCGTGAAGGCCTCTGCGTACCCGCCGGCCGCAAGGGTGACACCGTCCAACCCAGGGATGTGCGGGGTGGTCGACACCGTGGCGCCGCCCGTCCCCGCGACGACCCGCCAGAGGTCGGGCTCGTTGGCGCGTGGGTGTGTCTTGGCGGCGATGACGCTTGGTCCCCAGAGGCTCGTCGGCAGGAGCTGCTCCTCCAGGTGGTCTGCGCAGCAGGTGTCGCTGGCGTTCGGGGGAGCGATGGCGGCCTCCTCGTGGCCCGCGAACACGGCGACGGGCTTGTCGCTCGCGATGCGCGTCCCGGTCGGATCGCCCCCGGGCGTCAAGCTGCCCATGGGGGGCGGGACGGCTTGCAGCTCCAGCACCTCGAGCTCCTTCAGCAGGAAGGTCGCCACCTTGCCGGGCTCAAGTGGGGCCGCCTTCCCCGCGTCCATGGCGACGGTGGGCTTCACCGTGACCTCGGTCGTCCCCGGCGCGGTGGCGACGACGGTCAGGGTCGCCCTCTGGCCGTGGATGACCGTGCCGAAGCTCACCGTGGGCGTGGTCACCCAGGACGCCGCATAGTGCTCCGTGCCGAGCAGGTGGGCAGGCAGGAGCAGGGACGAGTCCGTGGTCGCGACCTTGGCGAAGTCCAAGGGGTTGTGCTGGATGATCGTCACCGGCAGGTCGCTGTCGATGCGGATGGCAGATGGCTTGATCCCCGGCTCCGCCAGGTCGAGGCTCGGCAGCTCCCAGGTCTTCGAGGATCCAGCGGGCACCACCGTCGCGCCGAGGGCGTCGAGCTTGCCTTGGAGAGCCGCGTCGGCGGCGGTGAACGTCAGGTGGGCTGGGGCAGCGCCCGGGTTGCTGACCGCGACGCCCCACGGCGCGTCGGGTGGGTTGGGGACCCCCGGTGTCGGAGCGACGACCGCGGCCTCGTCCCACTGGTCCAGATCGACGGCGAAGAAGCGGCACCCGGTGTGCAGCCCCGCCGCCACGGCGGCCTCGCAGGCGGGGAGGCAGGCGCCGGCATTGCACACGGCCCCGCCAGGGCAGTCCCCGTCGTCGCAGCACTCCCCCGCGGGGGTGTGGGTGCAGGTGTCGCCGACGCAGGAATCGACGGTGCATGGGTCGCCATCGTCGCAGGACTCGGGGCTGCACGGGCCGGACGCGGCGTCATGCGTATCGCCGCCCCCGTCCGTGCCGCTCGCGTCCTGCGTGCCGTCCGGGTTCCCGGCGTCGGGCTCCCCGGCGTCGACGCCGCCAGCCGCGTCACCCGGCTCGCCGTCGTTCCCGCCCGCGTCCCCACCTGCGTCCCCGCCCGCGTCCACGCCACCGTCCGACGAGGCAGCGTCCGAGACGATCCCATCGGTCCCCCCGGCTGCGCCATCGGCGGCGGTCGCGCCGTCCGGCGCCCCAACACCGGGCAGGTCGGTGTTGTCGTCCACTACGAGGATCCCGCCCCCGCTGCTCGACTGGCACGCCCACAGGCTCAGCGCCGCCGCGAGCCCCGCCCATGTCAGGGTCCGTCTCATCTCCCGTCTCCTCCGTTTGGTGGGCCCTCACGCAGCGGCTGGCCCGGGGCAATCCTGCACCGACGCAGTGGTCCGTCGCAAGTCGCGTGTCCCCACCGGGCGCCTCCGACGGGCCGCGCACGGTCCGCGGTCGCCCATGCCGCCGCTACCGCAGCATGGTCCGGGCCGCCTCCAGGGCTGCTCGGGTCCAGGTCGGGTTGTGGGCGCCGTGGCTCCCGTCGAGGCGCACGGTCTCGAGGAGGACGCCGGCCCGCAGCAGGTGGGCGGCGCTCGGGGGGAGGGAGGCGGGGCTGCAATCCGGGACGGGGCGCTCGTCCTTGCCGGCCAGCGCGAGGCGGTGGTCGTCGTCGACGAGGCCGCGGACTGGACCGCACCCGCCTTGGAGCTTGGAGAGCGCACCCTCCAGGCGGAGCGTCAGCTCGGTGAGGTCCGCGTCGGTCTGCCCTCTGACCAGGGACCCGCACGCCGCCTCATGGCACCCGGCGCAGGCCGGAGCGCTGCAGTCGCCGGTCCTGAACGTATGGGGGCGGTGGCAGGCGACGCAGGTGTCGCGCAAGCCTCCGTGCGGGCCCTTGTGCTCGCCTGGCAGCAGGGGCGTGATCCCGAGCAGCACCTCCGCCTGCCCCCCGACCGGGGCCACCTCCAAGGGGCGCCTCGCTGCCTCGTCCAGGGTATGGCAGGCCATGCACACCGCGCCGGTGCCGGCCTCCGTCAGCTCCTGAGCGCCGATCCTCACACGGTCCACGAGACGTACCTGGTGCCTGCGACGCCCGTCATGGGGGTCGTGGCAGGCGGCGCACGCGACCGCCTCCGCTTCGTGGGGGAGGGGCGGGTCTGGCTCGCGAGCCCCTTTCGCCCAGCGCACGAACCCTTGCGTCGAGTGACACCGGGTGCAGGGCCGCCGGAGGGCGGGGTGGTCGTCGCTCAGCGAGCCGAGGCGCGACATGCGCGTCTCGCTCCACTGGCGCACGTGGTCGTAGGCCGGCGGCTTGTCGTGGCAGGCGGCGCACATGCCGGTGTCGAAGCGGGCCGGTGTGAAGCGCCCGGGGCCGTGACAGGACAGGCACTCCACGCCTCCCAGCCGCGCCAGCTCTGGGGGGAGCTGCGCGGCCTCCTCGCCGAGCCGGGTCGGGAAGCGCCAGCCGATGCGCCGCGCCACGTCGTCGAAGCCGCCGTTGTGCACCCCGGGCTGCCAACCGAGGGCGTGGCACCCCAGGCACTCCTCCCGGTAGTCGCCGCGCAGGAGGCCACGCAGGCCCCGGTCGAGCACCGTCGCGTGGCGGCTCCCCTGCCAACCGGACTGCTCCGGCTCATGGCAGCGCCCGCAGGGCTCGAAGCCGTCCCACGTGCCCCCGTAGAGCTTGATCTCGGTGCCCGAGAAGGTCTCCCGCACGACGAGATCATCCTTGAGGAGCAGCCGCACCACGGGGAAGCGGGTGTCCGCCCCCTCGAGCGTCGCTGCCACCTCCGCATCCCACGCCCGCCCCTCCACGGTCCAGAGCCAGGCGGTCTGATCGCTGGGCCCCGCGAGGATCACGTCCGTGTCCACCGCGACGCCGCGGGTGCCCGTCGAGGCATACCCGGGCTGGACCGTGACCAGCCCCACGGCGGTCTCGGCCCCTTGCGTCGCCGTCACCTCGAACACGTAGGGCTCCGCGGCGGACGCAGGGATGGCCACCACCCCTACACTCCGGGGCTCCGGCACCAGGTCGAGCAGCGGGCGGGTCACGAAGCGCAAGGTGTCGGTGTCGGCGCCGCTGAGGATCACGTCCGGGCCCCCGACCTGGCGCCAGCTCCACGCGACGGGATCACCCGCTGGCGCGCGGGCGACGAGCACGACCGGGCGGCCCCAGCCTGCCTGGTGGATGGGACCGTTGGTGGTGAGCACCAGGGCGGTGGCGCTGCCGGGGAGCGCCAGCAGGGTGGCGACGCAGGACCACAGCAGGGCCGCGGCCGACCGCCGGCGTCGCGCTACTGGCAGGGGCTCGTGGCGCAGGCGCCCAGGTTGTCCCACTCCGGGTAGTCCTGGCAGCACAGGCCGGCCTTCACGCAGCAGGCCTTGTCGTAGATGACCGGCTCCTGGTTGAAGTCGTAGTAGGGCTGGCAGTCCTTCGGGATCTGGTTGACCGGGATTTCGGCGCATTTGCCCCAGGATCCGTCCGCCTGGCAGGTCTGCTTGCCCCAGGCGCAGTAGATGTTCTCGTCGCAGAAGCGGACGTCGCCAGGGTTGCAGCAGTTCTCGTCCACCTTGCCGTCGCCGTCGTTGTCGACGCAGTCGCACAGCTCTGCGCCGCAGTCCATGGTGGACCCGACGCAGTCCTCGTCAACCTTGCCGTCGCCGTCGTTGTCGACGCAGTCGCAACCGTCGATGCACGCCAGGGTCCAGAAGAAGCCGCAGCCCTCGTCCACCTGCCCGTCCCCGTCGTTGTCGATGCAGTCGCAGGGCTCCTTGCAGCCGTTCTCCTCCGTGCAGGGTGGCGTCTCCGGCGCCTTGCAGCTCATCTTGGCCAGGTAGCCCATGTTCGTCGCCTTGTTGGGCTCGATGACCACGGTCTCCAGCGCGAGGATCGTGCCCGTGTCTATGCGCACGATCTGAGTCCCTACCGGGACTCCCGAGATCTGGAAGCTGCCGTCCAGGCCCGTCCACGCCGAGACGTACACCGGGTCACCGTGGCAGTCCGTGGTCTCGACCCACACCTTCTTGCCCTGGCCCATGGGGCCCACGGCGGCCGGGTCGCAGATGTTGCCGAGGACCGTGCCCGTGGCGCACGGATTGAACGCCTGGGGACAGGCCTTGTAGCCAACGCTGGAGATGTCCGTCGTGGCGCCCGCCTCCACGATGACCGTGTAGTCGTTCTCGTAGCTCCCGGACGAGACGTGGACCTCCTGGTTGCCGGACGGGACGCCGGTCAGGGTGTAGCGGCCGTCCCCGTCCGAGTAGACCTCGATGTGCACCGGGTTGCCTTCGCAGTCCTTGGCGTCCACCCACACCTTGGCGCCGTTGACGAAGACCTGCTCGCTCGGCGAGCACACGATGCCCTGGATGATCCCGTAGCCGCAGCCGTCGGGCGCCACCCACGGGGCGTCCTCCCCAGGACCTGCGTCCGTCGTGACTGGGGTCCATGAGTCGGGGATGCCCGCGGGGACATCGGGGCCGGATGGGTGGCCCGTGTCCGCGGGGCCACCCGTACCGCCCGTGTCACCAGCGTCCTCGGCCACCGGCTGGCCCGTGTCCTCGGCGCCGCTGCCGAAGCCGGGGCCGCCGCTGTCCTCGGAGGTCGTGGCGTCCGGGGCGCTCGCGCCAGTCTGCACCCCGGTCGGGTCCGGGTCGCTGCACGCCGCAGCGAGGGCGGCGGCGGCGAGTGCCGCAACGAGATGTCGCATGGGGGGGCTCCGCTCCAACGTTGGGAAAGGGGACGCCCTAGTGTATCAGCAGGACGCCGCCTTGCAATCCGGCGCGAACCGGTGATAGTTGCGGCCGGAGGCGCTGACCCTGGAGGGATCCCATGCACGCCGTGTGGCTCAAGTCCATCAAGCACGAGGAGCTGGACACCGTCCACCGGGTGGTCCGCAAACAGAACCGCCCACTGACGGACAAGCAGATCGACGACCTCCTCGCTGCCGTCGAGGCGGGCCGGGAGCAGGTGGTGCGCGCGTTCGCTCACGAGGAGCCCGCCGAGAACCTGGTCAAGGAGCTCGCCCAGCACGGGGCGGTCGCGGAGATCCGGGAGCAGGAGTAGCCGTCGCCCGGCATCGCTGCGCGTGGCGAGCAGCACGCCGGCTCGCGCGTGTGCCGTGGCGCCGATCGCTGGAGTCGGAGGCGCCGGCGGGCGTACACTGCCCCGCCATGGACACCCCGCTCGCAAGCGCCCGCGTCTTCACCCTGCTCGTCGAGACGCGGTGCAACAGCTACTGCGTGTTCTGCGGGTCCCGGGAGGTCGACCAGGCGCTGGTCCGGAGCCGCAAGCGCCTCGGTCTCTCGGTGCCCGACGCCCGCTTCGGCGGCGCGCGCGGGCGGTACACCCTGGACGGCGCGGTCGAGGCGCTGCGCCGCGCCCGCGCCGACGGCCTCACCGCGGTGTCCCTGCAGGGCGGGGAGCCCACCATCTGGCCCGATCTTGTCCCCCTCGTCGCCGCCGCGCGGGGGCTCGGCTTCGAGCACGTGACCATGGTGACCAACGGGCGGCGCCTCGCCGACGTCGACTACGCCTCGGCGCTGGTCGACGCGGGGCTCACGGGGCTGTCCGCCTCTCTGCTCGGCGCCGACGCCGCCACCCATGACGCCCTGTCCGCCGCCCCTGGCAGCTTCGAGGCCCTGCTCGCGGGGTTGCGCAACGTGTCGGCCGTGTCCCGCGGGCGCGTCGACGTGACCGCCAACCTGGTGACCACCGCGCGCTCCGTCGCCACCCTGCCGGATCAGGTGCGCCTGCTGGCCGGGTGCGGCGTCGCTGCGTGCACCGTCCACCTCGTGCGTTTCGAGGGCCTCGCCGCCGACGAGGGCGTGCGCGGGCCCCTCCGCTTCGACATCCGCCGGATCCGCGAGCCCCTGGCTGCCGCCCGCGAGGTCGGTCGGGCCCTCGGGGTGGCCGTGCACGCGCCCGACGTGCCCCTGTGCCTGCACGGGGCGCCCGATCCCGAAGAGATCCGGCGGGTCGCGGAGCGCGGCGCCACCGACGCCCACCGGTTCGAGGCCGCCGCCTTCGCCTATGCCCTGGACCACCGCGTGCCCCACGTGCGCCCCGCAGCCTGCGATGGGTGCTGGGTGGACGCCGCCTGTCGCAGGGTCCCCGCCGACTATCTGCCCGAGGACCCCTCCTCGGCCCTCCGCCCCCTGGACGGCGCATCACTCACGGCCGCCTTCGCGCAGGCGGCATTCGCACGAGCCGACGACCCCCGCGCCCACCTGGAGTCGCTCCTCATCGCAGCGGACCGCCTGGAGGCGCTCGCCGGTCGCCCCGGTGCCCTCGAGGCCGCGGTCGCCGGGCTCCGCAGCGCCGCCCTCGAGCAGGCGCGCGCCGCCGCCGCCCGCCGGGACGGCCACGGCGTCGTCGCCGCGGTCTGCACGTGGCTCGGGCTCTTCCCTCCCCGCGAGCCCCTGCGTGACGACGTGGTCGCCTTCGCGTCCGTGCCGGCGGAGCGCCTGGCCGCCCACGTCGGTGCGGCCACGGGTCTCCCCTTGGCGGTGCGCTTCGGCGGGGTCTTCGATGTGGGCTTCGAGGGCTCCCGGGTCGGGGACGTGTGGGAGCTGGAGCGCGTCGCCCCCGTCATGCCCCCCGCGTCATCCCCCCTGTCGCGCCTCGTCCGCGCGGTGCTCCTGCTGTGGGTCGGGGCGCCGCTCCGCACCGCGCGCCGCCTGCGCCTCACCAGCGCCGCCCTCGAAGTCGACGACGGCACCGGCTGGCGCACCGCCTGGTCCATCGCCCGCCCGGGCTCCGTCCGCGTCGTGGCGGCGCCGCCGCAGCCCCCCCCGCCGCGCTCGTGACCCCGGCGTTGGCCTACGCCACCTTCCACATGAAGCCGGCGATCACCATCCAGACGCCGACGCCGATGGCGATGAGGCCGAGGTTGCCCTGGTAGGGGGCCAGCTTCACGATCATCTGGTCCATCTTCTCGGTGGCCCGTGGGTCCTTGATCCAGGTCTTCAGGACGCCGACCCCCAGCAGGAGCCCGAGGCAGGCCTGCAGCACCCCGTCAGCCAGGAAGGTGGCCCAGTAGATGGGGGCGAGCTTGAGCCAGCCCATGTTGAGCACCGCCGAGATCACCACCCAGATCCCCCAGAACGCAGAGATGGCTCCGATCCAGCCCTGGTAGGGAGTCAGCTTGTCGATGAGCTCCTTTGCGTCCGGCTTCTTCGCGATGATCAGGCTCGCCGCGCCGAGCACGCCGAGCACCACGAGCCACAGTCCGGCTACGAGACCCACGATGCACCTCCTGTTGATGGTTTGGGGCGACGTGGGCCACCGTAGCACGGGTCTGCGCCGGCTACCTAGAATTTGTCCTCGAGCTGAGGCTGGACCGTGTGCAGGCTGCGTCAGCGCAGGGGGCGCTTCATCCACCGGTGGGGGATCCCCGCGTCCATGAACTCCTCCCCCTCCGCCACGTAGGCGATCCGCTGGTAGAAGGGGATCGCCGTCACCTGGGCCGCCAGCACCACCTCCCGCGCGCCCCGGGTGCGCGCGACCGCCTCCAGGGAGGCCATGAGGGAGCGCCCGATGCCAGCGCCGCGGCTCTGCCGCAGCACCGCGACGCGCTGGGCCTTCGCCTTGCCGTCGATCAGGCGCAGCCGGGCCGTACCCACGGGCTCGCCCCCCGCGGTCGCCAGGAAGTGGGTGCACTGGTCGTCGAGGCCGTCCAGCTCCTCTGACTCCGGGACCCCCTGCTCGTCCACGAACACCACGCGACGGATGTGCAGGCACGTCTCGAGATCCTCGGGCGACTCGGCCAGTCGAACGATTACGGGGTGCACGGGCACGGGTTGCACGGGGGGCCTCCAGGTCTCATGGGCGCCGCGTTCGCCGGCGCGTTGTCCGTCCTCGCGATGTGCGCAACCCAATGGATCTACTTGCACAGGCCGGCGAAGCACGTCAGTCCGCTGCCACAGTCCCACGAGTCTCCGCACTTCTCGCCGGCCCCGGCGCTGCCGAGCGCGTGGCACTCCTTCTTGCCCGTGTTGCAGTCCAGGCCGACCGCGCAGTGCACGTCCTCCGCGCAGGGGGTGCCCTCCTCCCCGGTCTTGGGGGGCACGCACTCGGCTGCCGCGGTATTGCACAGGAGGCCCGCCGCGCAGTCGGCCTGGTTCCCGCAGGGCTCGCCGTCTTCGCCCGGAGGAGCGCAGGAGGACGGCTCCATTCCTCCGTTGCAGGAGAGACCGGCGGCGCACTCCGCACTGTGTTCGCAGCTCTCGCCCTCTTTCGCCTCGGGCTTGCACGCTGCGGGGCCATCGCCCGCGCACACCAAGCCCGGCTTGCAGTCGTCGTCGAACGTGTCGCGCTTGCAGGGAGCGCCGACGCCTCCGGGCGGCAGGCAGCTCGGAGGCTCGGTCCCCCAGTTGCACACGAGCCCACCCGTGCAGTCTCCCTTGTCGGCGCAGGGGTCGCCCTCGTCTCCTGGCGGAAGGCACGCAGGCGGAGTGAGCGCCCACACGCACCCGAGCCCCGCGGCGCAGTCCCCGTCGCCCTTGCAGAGCCCCCCCTCTTCGGCGGGCGCGCGGCACTCGGGGGGGGAGGTGGCGCCGTTGCACACGAGCCCGGACGCGCAGTCCCCGGTGTTGGCGCATGGGGCTCCGGTGCCTCCCGGCGTCGCGCACGCCTTGGGGCTGACCGCATCCAGGCAGATGAGGCCCGCGGCGCAGTCCGGGTCCACGCCGCAGACGCCTCCCTCGGCGCTCGTGGGGCGGCACTGCACGGGCTTGTAGCCCTGGTGGCACACGAGCACCGTGGGGCACGGGGGCTTGCCGGCGCCGCACGGGCTCCCGCAGCCGGGGACCTGCTCGCAGCGCACCGGACCCGCCGGGGACGAGTCGGCATCGGTGGGCTCGGACACATCCTGAGCCACCGCAACCTCCGGTGCGGCGACATCGGGCGCCTCCACCGCGTCGGGCTCCGCATCGACGACGGCCTCGGCCGCGACATCCGGCGCGCCGAACCCGAAGGTCGGCGCCGTGTCGACGCGCAGCCCTCCGATGACCGCATCGTCCGCGGCGCACGAGAGGAGCATCACTGAGAGGGTCCACGTTCGCTTCATATCGCGCTATCATAGCGCGGACTGCGCCTCGACAGGAGCTCCAACGTGAGAGTGCCCGCCATCATCAGCGCGGACGACGCGGACAGCGGGTTCCCCGACGTGCGCCTCGCGCTGCGACGACCCAATGGCCTGCTCGCCGTCGGCGGAAACCTGTCCGCCCGCCGCCTGATGGACGCCTACCGGGAGGGCGTCTTCCCGTGGTACTCCCGCGAGGAGCCCATCCTCTGGTGGTGCCCGGACCCCCGCGGCGTGATGGTGCCCGAGCGGCTCCACGTGTCCCGTAGCCTGCGCAAGACGCTGCGACGCGGCGAGCTGCGCGTCGTCGCCGATACCGCGTTCCGCCCGACGGTCAAGGCCTGCGCGACCGTCCGTCGGGAGGGGCACGGCACCTGGATCGTGCCCGAGATGGTGGACGCCTACACCCGCCTCCACCAGCGCGGGCACGCCCACTCCATCGAGGTCTGGTCAGGCGAGGCCCTGGTCGGGGGCCTCTACGGCGTGGCCGTCGGGCGCATCTTCTGCGGCGAGTCCATGTTCAGCCGGGTGCCCGACGCCTCGAAGGTGGCCTTCATGGCGCTGTGCCGTCAGCTCGTGCGGTGGGGCTTCCCGCTGATCGACACGCAGCTCCCGTCGGAGCACCTGGGCACCCTCGGCGGCGAGTCCATGCCTCGCGCCCAGTTCATCGAGCTGGTCCACCGGTGGCGTGACGTGCCGGGCCCGGCGGGGCCGTGGACCCTGGACGCGGACCTCCTCGAAGGGGCCTGACCGGCTCTGACCGGTTCAGGCGGGGCCAGTCCTTGGCGGGGGCCCCATCGGTCGCCGCGCGTCCGGGGGCTCTGCGTCCTCGGCCTCCCTGCGCATCCTGGCCTCGGCCCGCTGCCGCCCGAGCATGTCGGCGTGCAGGCGGTCGCGGCTGCTCTCCGGCAGGCCGACGAACTGGAGGCCGTATCGCCACGGCCCCCCCTCCACGCGGGGGGAGTCGAAGCGGGCCACCACCCCGTGGACGACCAGCTCGCCGTCAGCCAGGGGCAGGGCGAGGTGCAGTCGTGCGCCCTCCGGCAGCGCGCCTGGGCTCCACAGCCCGCAGCCAACGATGGAGAGATCGTCGAGTGCGCACCCGTCCACCGTGTCGGCGACCACCCACGTGTCCCTCCGTCGCTCCAGCAGCGTGATGTCCACACGGGCGTCCGCCTTGACCCGGAAGCCCGCGCGGTGCTCCACGCGCTGCACGTCCGAGCGCAGCGCGAGGACGAGGCGCACGCCCGTCGCGGGCTCTTCGGCCCGGTCCATGGCGCGCACCGTGGCCTGGAAGTGGTAGAGGCCGTCCACCCGGGCGACCTCCACTCGCAGGTCGCGACCGACGTCCAGCGAGGCGTCCGGCGTCCCCTGGAAGCCGAGCGCGAGCCCGTCGCCGTCACGGGAGATGCACGCATAGGGGAGCGTGACGAGCGCCTCTCCGCTGTCGAGGAGCTGCACGTAGAGGGCCGTGCCGAGGACTGCCTCCAGCACCTGGGCCCCCCGCACCGATCCCACCGTGCTCGGGCGCAGCCTGCGCCAGGCCGCCCAGAAAGCCTCGACGAACAGGCGCCCGCCCCGCGGGAGGAGCTGCGCCGGAGGATCCGGGCCGAGCACGACGGACCGCTCTCCAAAGATCTCGTCGGGCGGCTGCTGGGTGAGCTGGAGCTCCGTGGGGGCCTCTCCGGCGCTCGGCCCGCCCGTCGGCAGGAACACGGCCCGCTGCTGGGTGAGCCCAAGCCAGCCGCGCCGCGCGTTGGACCCGTCCACCCACTGGAGCGCGGCGCCCGCGATCTGCACGCGCTCTCCCTCGCTTGGAGGTGACAGGAGCCCCGCGTCAATCCAGGGGACGAGCTGGGCCTCGAAGGCCTCCGGCTCGATCTCGCCGTTGCGCAGCACGGGGGGCTCTTCGGGGGTCCGCACGGCCAGCAGCAGGCGCGCCAGCTCCCTGGCGTGCTCCGCGGCGTGCACCGCGTGGATGTTCACGATCCGGTCGCCTAGCCGCAGCGTCAGCCGTCGTGACGACGTCGGGTCGACATGGAGGCGGGTCACCGCATGGAGGGGGAGCTCATCCACGGGTCCGTGGGAGCTCGGGACGAACACGAGGCGGTGGGACCCGATCACCAGAGTCCCCGGCTCCGTGTGGCCGCCGCGACCGAAGCGCGCTGGCCAGGCGTCCACGAAGAGCTCACGCTCACCGGGCGGCATGGCGGCCCGCAGCTCGCCGCCCTGCAGGATGCGAATCGCCCCGAAGAGGGCCGGCGAGAGGGGGCCGCCGAGGCGCCAGGTGCGCCGGTCGTCCTGCACCTGGAGCGTCGCGCGCAGGCCCGTCATGCGCAGGTCCCGCAGCTCGCGGAGGTCCAGCTCCACGAGGCCGGTGCCCCACGCCCAGGTCTCGAGCCGGGATGTCGGCGTGAACGTCAGGCGCCGCGACGACAGGGCAACCGTGCCCGGCACGGCCATGAGGCGGTTGACGAACAGGCGCCCCGGGCCCCGGATGACCGCGTGGTCCGGCGAGCCGAAGAGGTCGATGACCGCCGCTCCGCCGGGGTGCCAGGCGGCCGCGCGCAGCACCTGGAGCGGCCCCAGGAGGTCGCGTGCGCCCCGCCCGGTGAAGCGGAGCGTCCGCTCGCCGCATACGACCACGATGTGACGGTCGACACCCGCCACCCGCACCTCGTCGATGTCCCCGAGGGCCACCTCCACGGTGGAGTCGCCGAGTGCGCGCCCGAGCAGGCCGAGCGCGTCGAAGCGCAGGTGCTCCTGGTCAACGGTGAGGCACCCCCTGATGGGCAGCCCGCTCACGAGGCGGAAGCACCGGGCCCGCGCGACGGGTGGGGAGCTGGGGGCGTCCGTGGTCATCGGGGCTGCATCTTAGCGGGCATCGGTGACGTCGTCACGCTCCTGGTGCGCCCACGGCTCCCCGTGGGTCATCGTCCACCCACCCGGGGTGACCGCCACCCGCTCGGGCCCGAACGCGCTCGTGTGCTGTAAGTGGCTGTAAAGGCTTTGACTTTCTCAACGGTTGGAGCTCCCGGTCCCCCCGTGGGGGTTGAGCGGAACCCGGGCCCGCAAGGCGACCTCCCATGTTCCATGAGCCGCAACTACTTGAAAATACGTTGTCCCCGTGGCTGAACCGTTGCTGGCATGATCGTTGCTGTTGTCTCCTCCCGCAGCGGAACGGGCTGGAACGAGACTTCAACCAAAGGAGAGGCACATGAGAGGCAGGACCCGGGGGATCGTGAAGGCGGCCGTAGTAGCGGCCCTGTTGCTGGCGGTGGGGGCTCCCTCCCTCGCGTCGGCGAAGCCCAAGGACGACCTGGGCAACGCCTGTCTGCTGGCCGGTGAGGTGTACACCAAGGCCAGCCTGTCGGATCTCCGGGTCACCTTCGTCCTCATGGACGTCGCGAGCGGCGAGGTGGTGTGGGACGTGGACCCGGACCTCATGGGCGCCAAGGCCATCAAGGGCGGCTACGAGGTCTCGGCCTTCATCCCGAGCGACCCGGACCTGGAGGGCAAGGTCTTCGAGTGGGCGATGCGCGTCGACGCCCGCCACGTGGGCACCCCCGTGTACGTGGAGTGGCTCGAGCAGATCGTGTCCGAGAGCTGGGCACAGATCCTGGGCGACAAGACGGTGGCCATCTTTCCGGGCGGCGACATCTCCGGGCGCGTCGAGCTCGTGGCCATCACGAAGACCTCCAAGGCCAAGGGCAAGCTGAAGCAGCTCCTCAAGTAGACCAGCGTGCAGTCCGATACGGGCCCAGGTCGGGCCAGACGAACTTCGACGAACAGCTCCCATGAGGGAAAAGGAGTACGGATCATGAAGAGGTACGTGCGCTGGTCTGCCGCTGCGCTCCTCGCGCTGGTGGCTGTGACGGCGAACCAGGACGTCCGTGAGGCGAAGGCAGGCCTCATCACGAGCGCTCTGGTCGGCATCGTGCAGGGTGACGCAGATCAGGTGAACGGGACGTTCCTGATCATCGACAAGAGCAACGGCCGCACCATGTGGCAGGCCCCGTCCTCGGGTGTCAACAAGTCGACGGACCCCAGCAGCGGGACGGTGACCTTCAGCTACAACACGAGCGCGTTGGACACGGCGAACCTGAGCCCCACCGGCACGTACGAGTTCGTCTTCCGGGTCGATGGGCGCTCCACGACCTCGCCGGTGACGTACAAGGGCTTCAACCAGAACGTCTCTGGCGCGGTGCACTCCGCCCAGGTGCCGTCCACCAACCTCAGCGGCCGCATCGGCGAGGCGCTCCTTCAGGGTCAGTTCTAGCCCGATCCCCAGGGAAGAGCGCACGCGGGCCGGCCCCCTCACGGGGGGGTCGGCTTTCCTGCGTTCAGCTTGCGGAACTCGCGCCGTGGCGTAGAGTGGGCGCTGCAAGGAGGGTGCAATGACCACTGATCTGGCCGCCCCGCTCGCCCCGCTCGCCCCCGACGCCCTGGCTCGCCGGTGCGACCCCGACTCCCTGAGCTTCGAGAGCACCGATGACCTGCCCGAGCTGACCGAGGTCATCGGGCAGAGCCGGGCCGTGTCCGCCATCCGCTTCGGCATGAACATCCGCCACGACGGCTACAACCTGTTCGCGCTCGGGCCGCCAGGGGTGGGCAAGCACTCGGTGGTCGAGGACTTCGTGCGCGCGGCGGCCAAGGACCTGCCCCGGGCGTCGGCTTGGTGCTACGTCAACGACTTCGAGCAGTCCCACAAGCCGCGGGCGCTGCGTCTCCCGTCCGGGCGGGCCGTCCAGCTCCGCCAGGACCTGATCCGGCTCGTCGAGGACCTGGGGACCTCCATCCCCGCCGCCTTCGAGAGCGACGAGTTCCGGGCGCGCCGGCAGGAGATCGAGGAGGAGTTCCGGGAGCTCCAGGAGGAGACCCTGTCCGGGCTCCAGGCGAAGGCCCAGGAGCGAGGCATCGCGCTGATCCGCACGCCCGCCGGGCTGGCGTTCGCGCCGCTGCGTGACGGCGAGGTGCTGCCGCCCGACGACTTCCACAAGCTCCCGAAGGAGGAGCAGCAGAAGGTCGGCGAGGAGGTGGAGGCGCTCCAGGAGGAGCTGCGCAAGACGCTGGACCTCGTGCCCCAGTGGAAGCGGGCGGCGCGGGAGCGCATGAAGGAGCTGTCGCGGGTCGTGACGGAGGCCGCGGTGCGCCACCTCATCGACGAGCTCATCGGCACGTGGGGGGACCTGCCGGACGTGGTCGCCCATCTGGAGACCGTGCGCAAGGACGTCGTGGACAACGCGGACCAGTTTCTCGGCGGCGACGAGGGCAAGGCCGAGAAGCTGCCCATGGGGGCGATGCTCATGGGGGACCCCAAGGCGCGCCGCTACCAGGCCAACGTGCTGGTGGACCACGACGACGCGGCGGGCGCCCCCGTGGTGTACGAGGACCACCCCACCTACGCCAACCTGGTCGGGCGCGTGGAGCACCGCGCCCAGTTCGGGGCGCTGGTCACGGACTTCCTGCTGATCAAGCCGGGGGCGCTGCACCGGGCCAACGGGGGGTATCTGATCCTCGACGCGCGGCGCCTCCTGCAGAACCCCTATGCCTGGGAGGGCCTCAAGCGGGCGCTTCGCTCCCGGGAGGTGCGCATCGAGTCCCTGGAGCAGGCCCTGTCCCTGGCGTCCACCGTGTCCCTTGAGCCCGAGCCCATCCCGCTGGAGGTCAAGGTGGTCCTCATCGGGGACCGCATGCTCTACTACCTGCTCTCGGAGCTGGACCCTGACTTCGACGACCTGTTCAAGGTGGTCGTGGACTTCGATGAGGACATGGAGCGGACCGAGGAGGGGGTGCAGCTCTACGCGAGGCTCCTCGCCAGCATGGCCAGGCGCGCGAAGCTGCGGCCTCTGCACAAGACCGCCGTCGCGCGCATCGTGGATCGGGGTGCGCGGGACGCGGGCGACGCCGACCGGATGTCCACCCTCGTGCGGGGCATGGGGGACCTGCTCCGCGAGGCGGACTACGTGGCGGGCCAGGCGGGGGCGGACATGGTGCTCGGGGAGCACGTGGTCGCGGCCATCACGGCGCAGGAGCACCGGGTGGGGCGCATCCGCGAGCGCATGCACAAGAGCATCGAGGACGGGGTGGTGCTGCTCCAGACCCAGGGGGCGATGGTCGGGCAGATCAACGGGCTCAGCGTGATCCAGATCGGGGGGCACGCCTTCGGGCGGCCGTCGCGCATCACGGCGCGGGTGCGCCTCGGGACGGGCGAAGTCGTCGACATCGAGCGCAAGGTGGAGCTGGGGGGGCCGCTCCACTCCAAGGGCGTCCTGATCCTCGGCGGGTATCTGGCGGGGATGTTCCTCCCCGAGCAGCCCCTGTCGCTCTGGGCGAGCCTGGTCTTCGAGCAGTCCTACGGCGGCGTGGACGGTGACAGCGCGTCGTCCGCCGAGCTGTACGCGCTCCTGTCGGCGCTGGCCGGGGCGCCGATCAGCCAGGCGCTGGCCGTGACGGGCTCGGTGAACCAGCACGGGGAGGTGCAGGCCATCGGGGGGGCGAACGAGAAGATCGAGGGCTTCTTCGACCTGTGCGCGTCGCGGGGGCTCACCGGGGAGCAGGGGGTGCTCATCCCCGCGTCCAACGTGCGCCACCTGATGCTGCGGGACGACGTGGTGGAGGCGGTGCGGGCGGGGAGGTTCCGGGTGTGGCCGGTCGCGACCATCGCGCAGGGCATCGAGCTGCTGACCGGGGTGCCCGCCGGGGAGCGGGGCGAGGACGGGCGATTCCCGGAGGGCACGATCAACGCGCGCGTCGAGGCGCGGCTCCTGTCCTTCGCCGAGTCCCGCCGGAGGGCGTCGGCGCCCGACAAGGAGGGGCCACGATGAGCGACGGCCTTCCCATCCGGCGCATCCTGGTCGGGGTCGACGCCTCCACCCACAGCATCGCGGCCATCGACGAGGCGGTGCGGCTGGCGGCGCGGCTCCACGCCCACCTGGAGGGGGTCTTCGTCGAGGACATCAACCTGGTGCGCCTGGCCGGGCTGCCCTTCGCCAGCGAGGTCACACGGGCGACGGCCCTCGCACGTCCCATCGACCGGCCCGTCATGGACCGGCAGCTCCGCGCCGTCGGCGGCATCGCGCGGGCCGCCCTGGCGCTGGCTGCGCAGGCGGCTCATGTGACCTGGTCCTTCCGGGTCGTCCGCGGGCGGGTGACCCACGAGCTCCTCGACGCGGCACAGAGCTGCGACCTGCTGACGGTCGGCCTGTCGAGCCGGGACCTGGGGTCTCGGGCAGCGGTCGGCTCCACCGCGCGGGCGGCCATCGCCGGGGGACCCCGATCCGTCCTGCTCCTGCGCCAGGGGGCGCGCACCGGTGGTCCGACCGTGGTGGCGTGCGACGGATCGGAGGGTTCCATCCGCGCCGCGTCCCTCGCCTACGCCATCGAGCAGGGCGATCTTCGCCGCGTCGTGCTGGTGGTGCTCGCCGAGGGGGTCGAGGACGCGAGCCGCATCCGCGAGGCCGTGGCGCGCGCCGTCGCCCCGGTCGGCGCGCGCCTTCGGATGCGCATCGCCGGCGGCACGTCGGAGCGGGTCATCTGCCGCGTGGTCCACGAGGAGGGCGGCGGGATGCTCGCCATGTCGGCGTCCAGCCCGCTGCTGGAGCCGGATCACCTGGTCGGCCTCATCGAGGGAGTGCCCTGCCCGGTGCTCGTGGTGCGGTGATTCCAGACTGCGGAGGACTCTCGTGGCGAGGCCTTCGTGCGGGGGTCAGCTCTTCGGCACGCAGCCGAACCAGCAGACGGTGCAGGCGGGGCAGGTGGGGTCGGGGAGGCACTGGCAGACGCTGCCGGCGGGGCAGGTGCCGCTGCCGCCGCACGGCGGGTAGTCATAGGCGCAGGTGCCGAGCTTGTCGGGCAGAGGGCCGCACAGGGCCCCACAGGGACACACGAACTCGTCCTTGCAGGTCGCGCCCATCACGCAGTCTGAGTCGCTCCAGCAGGAGCCGGCCGGCGGCTCGTCCTTGCACACCGTCCCGACGCACTTCCCACTGGGGCAGTCTGCGTCCGTCTTGCAGCACCCGGACGGGGGCACCGGGTCCACGCACTGGCCGAAGCACGGGCACCCGATGCACATGGGGCAGACCTGCGGAGGATCGCACACCTGGCCGTCCTTGCAGTCGCCGTCGTCGTTGCAAGCGCCGTCGGGGATTGGCATGCAGGCGGGAGACTCGAGGCCCAGCCACTGGCACCAGGTCTTGGGCGGGCAGTCCGCGTCGGTGGCGCACTTGCAGCCGTCGTCCACGAGGCCGTTGCAGTCGTTGTCGATGCCGTCGCCGCACAGCTCGTAGGGGAGCGGGTCCAGGATCTCGCACATGGGGCGGCAGGTCCCGACGAGCAGGCACGGCGCCAGACAGGCCGGGTCCGTGTCCGGCGGGCAGATGCAGAAGGTCTCCAGCGAGCAGTAGTCGCCCTTCTTGCAGTCCTCGTTGGTCTGGCACTCGGAGACCGGCTTGCAGGCGCCGTCGTGGAGCTTGGACGCGCCCGCCGCCGCCCGCTCGCAGTCGTTGCCGTAGGTCTTGCCGTCGCAGCCGCACACGGGGGCCCAGACGTCGGGGCAGACGTGGGGCGGCGCCTTGCAGACCCCCTCTTGATCGCCCGTACCGCAGGTGCCTGCCGGGAAGTCGCAGTAGCGGCCGGCCGGGCAGACCTTGCCGGTGATGCCGCCGCAGGTCGCAGGGCAGGCGCCGTCGTGGGCCTTGTCGGCGCCCACGAGCAGGCGCGTGCAGTCGTTGGGGTAGGTCTTGCCGTCACAGCCGCACACCGGGGCCCAGGTGCGGGGGCACGCCGTGGGCTTGGGCACACAGGTGCCGGCGATGCTGTCGCCGCAGCCGGGCACGGGGTCGCAGACGCTCCCCTGCGGGCAGTCGTTCGCGCCGAGGGAGCACGCCGACGGGCAGGGCCCGTCCGCCTTCTTGTTGACGCCCGAGGCGGCCAGCTCGCAGTCGTTGCCGTAGGTCTTGCCGTCGCAGCCGCACACGGGCTTGTAGTAGAGCGGGCAGATGGTGGGCCGCGCCGTACACGTGCCGTAGGCGGCGGCGTCACCGCAGGTGTCGACCCGCTTCTTGCAGTACTCGTCCTTGGCGCAGAGGAGACCCTTCGGGCCCCCGCAGAGGGTCGAGACCAGCTCTCCCTCGGTGACGCTCGACAGGTCGTTGCCCATGGTCTCCGGTAGGTCCGAGCACGCCATCGTCGCGGCGATGGCGACCGCCAGCGCGGCGGTCCACACGCTGAGCTTCATCCTGGCACCTCCTCCTCGTCTGGGTCGCCCCCGGCGGTCCGTTCACGACCGCGGGTCCGGTCGTCGACGATTGTGCGCCCGATGTGTCGAGGCGTCGAGGGGAGATCAGCGGACCGCGAGGCCCTGGTGGTGCTTGCTTTGGGGAGCGGTCGCGAGCTCCTGGCGCTCGGCGACGGTGACCGTCGCGTTCCAGATCTGCTCGGAGCGCCGCGTCCAGCCGGGGTGGGACGGGACGGGTGGGGGCTGCGCGTCGGGTGTCCATGCGACCACGATGACGCGATCCGGGTCCGTCGCCGCGAGGCGCGCATCGACGACGCGGCTGAGGCGCTCCCCCCGCGGCGGCAGCGCGAAGCTCCTGTCCATGGGCGCGCGCACGTAGTGGCTGTGAAGCGGCGACAGGAGCAGGCCCTCCAGCGCGGGGTCCACCCGCTCGTCCACGAGCACCCACTCCTGGAGGGGGTTCTGGAAGAGCACGACGGTGCCGGGGCGCCACTCTGACTCGACGCGCGCGAGGACGTCGTCCCACCGCGTGTCCGCCTGGTGGTAGGAGGCCTGGCCGCTCGTGAGGAGCATGCGCACCGGGAAGACCAGGTGCAGCAGGACGGCGATGGTCCCCATGGCAACCGCCGGGCGGCGGAGCGGCAGGACGGCGAGGACCAGCCACGCCAGCAGGGGCGCGATGAGCATGGCCACCGGCATGCGGTACCGGACCATGTAGAAGGGGCGGTCGAGGGCGACGCCGAGCGCCGTCTGGGCCGCGGGCACGGCCAACAGGAGCAGCGCGAACAGGCCCGCGGCGGCGACGGGGGGCGATGGCGGTTCGAGGCTCCGGCCGGGAGGGAGCCGCGTCGCGACGACGCCGGCCAGCGCGCCCAGGAGCAGGAGCACCGCCAGCTCGGGCAGGCGCCAGCCGGCGGCGAGGCTCTCGAGCGTGGCGGGGCCGCGCGTCGCCTCGGGGATCCGCCCGGCAGCGACGGTGGACAGGGCCCACCAGGCGGGAAGGGCGCACAGGGCGGCGATGGCGGCGTGGGCAGCGAGCCACCGCCGGGGTGCCACCAGCCCCCCCGTGCGGGAGCGCCACAGCAGCCAGGCGGCGAGGGCGGCGATGATCGGCGCGAACAGGTGGTGAGCCCAGAGCAGCGCAGCCGAGGAGAGCACGTAGCGAACGAGCGGGCCTCGGCGCCCGGTCAACGACGCGGTCCAGGCGGCCTCGATGGCCAACGGGGCCACCATCATGCCGAAGGAGTAGACCCGCGCCTCCTGCGAGTACCAGAGCGCCTCCGGGTGGGCGGCGGCGATGGCGACGGCGGCGAAGGCGATGCGCGCGCCGCAGGTCAGGCGCACCAGGCGGTGCAGCGTCACGAGCCCCAGCGTACCGAAGATCACCGCCGGGAGGCGGACGGAGAGGGCGGAGATGCCCAGGACCTCCACGAAGGGCTTGCAGATCCAGAAGTAGAGGGGAGGCATGTAGGCGTAGCGGGCGCGCTCGGTGACCTCGCCGAGGGTCGCGCCCCGCAGGATCCACTCGGTGACGAACTCGTCCACCCACAGGCTCGGCTCCCAGAAGCCCCAGGCCCTGTAGACGGCCCCGAGCACGATCACCGACCAGAGGAGGCGGCCTCGTGTGCGGGGCGAGAGCGGCATGGGCGGTCAGTCCTCGTCGGGCTCCGGTGGCTTCAGGGCACGCGCGACGAGGTCCCTATCGGCAGGTGACAGCGGGAGGCTGAGGGCAAAGGCGTGGGCGCCGGGGGACATCTTCGCCCACGTCTTGCGCAGGATGGGGAGCAGGGAGGCGTCGTCGCGCCCCAGGCGGAACGTGGGCAGGACGAACTCGAGGAACACCAGGCAGGCGGCGTCCTCCAGCGCCTGGGCCTCCGGGTCCGTCTTGAACGCCTTCTTGCGGATGAGCGCCGAGACGCGCGCAGTGAAGGCGTCGTCGTAGCCCGCCGCGACGAGCAGCTCGGTCGCCAGCGCGGCGTGGCGCTTCCCCTGGTCCGTGCGCCACCGCCGGTAGCCCTCCCGCCCGTCGGGGTAGCCGGACCGGGGCACCTCCCAGCGCCGCAGGTGCTGGGCCCGAACGGCCAGGAGCAGCTCATCCGAGGGCTCGGGGACGAGCCGCAGGAGCCACTCGGTCATGCGCCGCGCGTACAGCAGCTCGGAGGGGACGGGCCCGCCGGGTGTGTCGGTGAGGGTCGGGTCCTCGGCGTTGGCGGCGTCGATGCGGGCCTGGGCGTCGGTGAGGCGTGGGTCTCGGGGCATCGGTTGCTCCTGGCGCAAGGGTGGCGGCAGCTCCGTGCGACGGCCCCGACCCGCGCGCCCGACGGTCAGAGCGCCGGGAGCGCCGGGCCACGTCTCCCTGGGGGCCTCTGGCTGCCGGCGGCGGCCACACGCCGAGGCGGCCATCGGACAGAGTACTCCATCCGCGCGCGCCCAAAGGGCCACGAGCCGACCACCCGCGCCGATCGGCAAGGACCTGCACACATCGGCGCGACTCCGGCGCCCGCATGGTGCTGGCGCGCGGTCCCCGCCCGGCGGTAGGATGGCTGCCCTGGAGGGCGGATGGAGCGCTACGATCAGATCGGCGGGGGCTATGCGCGGACCCGGCGGGAGGACCCGCGCTTTCGGGACCGCATCCTGCGGGCGCTCGGGGACGCGCGCACGGTCGTCAACGTCGGGGCCGGGGCGGGGTCCTACGAGCCGACCGACCGGTACGTGATCGCGGTCGAGCCCAGCGACGTGATGGCGGCGCAGCGGCCCTCGTGGCGCTCGCCGGCCATCCGCGCGTCGGCGGGGAGCCTGCCGCTGCGGGACGCGAGCGTGGACGCCGCGATGACCATCCTGAGCCTGCACCACTGGGACGGAGAGCGCGAGCGTGGGGTGCGCGAGCTGCGGCGCGTGGCGCGTGGTCCCGTGGTCATCGTGACGTATGACGCGCGGGTCAGCGCCACCATGTGGCTCAAGCGGGACTACCTGCCCGAGGTCGCGGAGCTGGACCTGGCCATCTTCCCGCCCCCCGAGACCCTGGGTGAGTGGTTGGGGGGAGCGGTGTCCGTCGACGTGCTGCCCATCCCCCGTGACACGCCCGACTGGATGCTCGGCTCCTTCTGGGCCCACCCGGAGCGGGTGCTGGACCCCGAGGCGCGGGCCGCCACCTCCGGGTTCGCCAGGATGCCCCCTGAGGTCGTCGAGCGGGTCGTCCGGGAGGTCTCCCGGGACCTGGCCGACGGCACCTGGGACCGCCGCAATGGCGCGCTTCGTTCGCTGGACGAGTACGACGCCGGGCTGCGGCTCGTCGTGGCCACGCCACGGTGATCGTGACTCCGCCGGGCAGCGGTTGCCGCGGGGGCCCCGTGTAACCGTCCCGTTGGCAGGAACTCTCTCGCCTCCGTGTCAACCGCTTGGGCAAGCGCGGCGTCGTCTGCTAGCATTCCGCTTCGCGTAAGGCGCCCCGCTGGATCCCTGGTTCGCCGCACGTTCGTCGCTCCCGCGGCGCAGTCCTCCCCGCGCGGGGAGGGGAGGCCTGTCATGAACCCGAAGCCAAACTCCGTCACCGCCGTGCTCGTCGCGGTCACGCTGCTCGGCGGAGCGTCTGCCGCGGCCCAGGCGCCCGGTGAGCCCGCCACGAAGGAGGAAGCCGCCGCCCTCTATCGGGACGCGCGCGAGGCCTATGGCCAGGGAGACTACGCGCGGGCCGCCGCGCTCCTGCGGCGGGTCATCGCAGTGCAGCCAGAGCGGGAGCTGTACTGGAACCTCGGGCGCGCGGAGGAGAAGGCGGGAAACCTCGCCGAGGCCATCGACGCCTACCAACTCTTTCTGGCGACCGACCCTCCGGAGGCGGATCGGGTCCAGGCCGCCGAGCGCCTCGCCGCTGTGAAGGCCGCCCTCGGTCACGGCTGGCTCTCGATCAGCGCCGACGCAGCGGGTGCAGCCGCGCGCATCGACGGGGCCGAGTCGGTGGCCCTTCCGGCCGAGCGGGTGCCGGTCCCGGCCGGGAGGATCAGCGTCACGGTGGAGGCTCCGGGCCGCGAGCCCGCGACCGTCTCGGCGGACGTGCCCTCGGGCGACGCGATCACGCTCGACGTCGCGCTCAACCTCGCGAGCGTGGCCCTGCCGCCCCCTCGCGGTGACGATCTCGGCGTCTGGGCCTGGGCGACGCTCGGTGCCGGGGTCGCCCTCGCCGCCGGAGGAGGGACCCTGCTGGCCCTCGGCCGTGCCGACGCGGCCGCCGTCGAGGACCCCCAACTGGACGCCGCGGGGAGAGTGATCAGCGTGGGCCGGGCGGAGGCGCTCGACCTGGCCGACTCGGCCGCCGCGAAGTCCGACGCAGGCGTCGCCCTGCTGGCGGTCGGCGGCGGAGCGCTGGCGACGTCGATCATCCTGTTCGTCCTAGACGCCTCTGCAGACGACGCCCCCACGGCCCTCGCGCCCCTGGTCTGGCCAGGCGGCGTGGCGCTCGGCGGGAGGTTCTGATGGGCCGCGGGACAGGCGCGGGCCCCACCCGACTTGCCCGGGCCTGCCGTGTACTGCTCTGGCCGCCTCTCGACGTCGGCAGGTCGGGACGCGACGGAGACTCGCCTCCGGCGGCGCTGCGCTCCGACCCGCCTCGCTGCCGCACGGGCGCGCGGCTCGTCACCCCCATGAGCCGGGGTGTCCTGGCGTTGGTCCTGGCGTTCGCCTCGCTGGTGAGGTGCTCCGCGGTCGTCGTCGATGGCCAGCTCTATGCCTGCGAGGTCGACTCCTCCTGCGGTCCGGGCTGGCGCTGCGAGCGGGCCGGTGAGGCCGTCGGCGTGTGCGTCCCCGCAGAGTCGCTCGGCGCGGCCGACGCCGCCTTCGATGGGCTGGGCGGGGACGTGGGCGGAATCCAGGGGACGGACGCGACGACGGGTGGACCCGACGTGGGCCTCAGTGTCTCCGACGTGGCCGGGGACGTCGCGGTGCCCGATGCCGGGCCGGACGCGCCCCCCGGCGCCGATGCCATCGCGGATACGGCGCTCCCGGACAGCTCTGACGGTGCTGGTGACTCGGACGGGGACGGGGGTGGCGATGCCGGGAGCGACGCAAGAGGCGTCGACGACGCGGACGCCGGGCCATGTCTTCCAGACCTCGACTGCGACGATGGCGACCCCTGCACCGCAGATCTGTGCGGCAGTGCCGGCTGCGAGCACTACGCCGCGACCGGCCCGGCCTGCGAGGACGGCGACGCCTGTACCGCCTTCGACACGTGCCTGGCGGGCGTGTGCCAGGGCGGCCCGTCCGTCCCGTGCGACGACGGCGAGGAGTGCACCGCGTACGCCTGCGACCCGCTCATAGGCTGCTACGCCCTGGTCTCGGAGGGCCCCTGCGACGACGGCAACCCGTGCACCGACGACGATCAGTGCGCGGGCGGGGTGTGCAGCGGCGTGGGAGGGTGCCCGTGCACGGGTGACGACGACTGCGCGGTGATCGGCGAGGGCAACCCCTGCAACGGCCTGCTCTCGTGTCTCGACGGCCAGTGTGGCATCGTGCCGGGCAGCAAGGTGGTGTGCCCGGCGGCGAGCGATCCCTGCACGGCGGTCGCGTGCGACCCCTCGGATGGCGCCTGCGTCGCCACGCCTTTGACAGGGCTGCCTTGCACCGACGGCGACCCCTGCACCACGGGGGACGTCTGCGTGAGCGGCGCCTGCGAGGGAGCGGCCTTCTTCTGTGACGACGGCAGCGGTTGCACCCTCGACGGGTGCGACGGCTCGTCGGGGTGTACGCACCTGCCCGTTGCGGGCCCCTGCTCCGACGGAGACGCCTGCACGCAGGGCGACACGTGCGTCGACGGCGCGTGCGCCGGTGTGGTCACCCCCTGCGATGATGGCAACCCATGCACGGATGATTCGTGCGACCCCGCGACCGGCTGCGTTCACGCCCCCAAAGGGGCGCTCTGCAGCGACGGCGACGCCTGCACGTTCGGCGACACGTGCATCACCGGCGTGTGCGTCGGCGGCGCGACCCTGACCTGTGACGACGGCAACGTCTGCACGAGCGATCTCTGCGACATGATCGGCGGGTGCCTCCACTCGCCGGTCGCCGGCGCCTGCTCCGACGGAGACCCCTGCACGATGAACGACTCGTGTGCGGGAGGGAAGTGCACCGCGACCACCGTCCAGCTCTGCGACGACGGGAACCCCTGCACGACGGACACCTGTATCAAAGATGGAGGTTGCTCCCACGTGGCGGCCGCCGGGCCCTGCGACGACGGGAACGCGTGCACCCAGACCGACCAGTGCAACGGCGGCGGATGCGTTGGCACGGACCCTGACTCGTGCGACGACGCCAACCCCTGCACCGACGACTGGTGCGACTACGGGTGCAAGCACGCGTTCAAAGGGGGCTCGTGTGACGACGGGGACGCGTGTACCAAAAGCGATGCGTGCACGGGCGGCGTCTGCGCGGGCGGTGGCGCGGTCACCTGCCACGACGGCAACCCGTGCACCGACGACTCCTGCTCTCCGGAGAAGGGATGTATCCACCCGCCCTCGGGTGGACCGTGCGACGATGGGCAGCCGTGCACCTCGGACGACATGTGCAGCGATGGCGAGTGTGGCGGGAAGAGCGTGGTCTGTGACGACGGCAACCCCTGCACGACCGACTGGTGCGATCAAGGGGCATGCAAGCACGCGAACGGTGACTTCTGGTGCAGCGATGGCGACGGATGCACCGACTTCGACTGGTGCATCGGCGGGTCCTGCATCGGCGTGCCGAAGAGCTGCTCGGTGCCCTGCCCCATCAAGGGGGGCTACTGCGTGCCGAGCAGCATCGACTCGGGAGCCTGCGCATGCAACCCGTAGCCGACCTCCCGTGGCGGGCGCTGGCTGCCGGGCGGCCTTGACGCGGTGAGTGGGGCTCCCGCGCCCAGTGCGGCGGCCAACTCCAGCGACGCCTACGGGGACCTCGGTTGGCGCCGATCCCGCGCCCCGAAGTCGTCTCGCGGAGAGCGTCGGGCACCCCCAGCGCGGTCCCGCGCGCCAACTCGCCGCGTCGCCGGATTCCGTGTAGACTGCGCCGCCGTGTCGACCCCTCCCAACAAACGGCGCCCCGGTCCCGTCCCTCGGTGGTGGTGGGTGTGGGCGCTCGCCGGGCTGCTGCTGGGCGCCGCCGCTGGTGCCCTGCTGGCCGGGCTCCCGCACCTGGCTCGGGCGGAGCTGAGCGCGCGGCTCGGGGCCATCGCGGACCGGACCGGGCTGTCGGTGCACATCGAGGCGGTGGAGGTGGGGCTCCTCGGGCGCATCCAGATGCGGGACGTGCGCATCGACGCGCCCGCGGGCGCCGGTGTCTCCGTCGCGGTGGCGCAGGTCTCGACGCGCCTCGCCGTGGAGGCGCTGCTCGCCGGCGAGCGGCGCCTCGACGAGGTGCGGGTGGACGGGCTCGTCGTGCAGCTCGACGCCCTGCCGCCCGACGCCCGCGACGCGCTCGACGAGCTCCAGCGCAGGGTGGCGGCGCTGAGGCCCCGGTCGCGCGGCACCGGAGGGGGGGGCGGCGGTGGCCTCGAGGACCTGCGGGTGACCGTGCTGGATGGGACCATTCGCGTCGGGGAGCGGCCGCTCGTCGAGCACCTGAGCGTCACGCTGACCCGCCCCCGCGGCGGCCTCGTCGTCGAGGCCCGGGGACGCCTGGGCGGCACCGCTGACGTGCAGGCTTCGGGGCGCCTGGACGGGGGCGTGCCGAGCGGTGAGGTGACCGTCGAGCCCCCGATCCCGCTGCCGGGGTTGCCGGCTTCGGTCGCCGGTGTCGCGCTCGCCGCGGATGGCACCCTCGAGCTCCGCGGCCTGCGCCTGCTCCCCGTCGAGAAGGGCGGTGCGCGTGGATCTGCGCGCTGTGATCGCGTCGTCGTCCGCCCGCGGGAGGGCCTCACCGGGTTGCCCCGGTCCCTGGCCGACCTGGGTGAGGTGGAGCTGGTCGCGCCGGTCGTGGAGGTGGAACTCCCCGTCGGCCGGGACGAGCTGCTCGGCTGGGCGAAGGCGGTGGCTCGCGGCGGCTCGGGCGCACCAAAGGCGTTCGGAGGGTTGGTCGGCGCCCCGCCTGGCGATCCCGAGGGCCGCCCGCCGCTCGGGGCCGCGCGCGGTCTCGCCACGGCGCTGCGGGTCCGAGACGGACGGCTGACCGTCCGCGGACCCCGGGGGGAGGAGCTCGGCGCGCTGGAGGGGGTGAGCGCGGCCCTGTCGCCCTCGCGGACGGCGACCACCGGGCGCGCCACCGCGCGGGTGGAGGGCCTCCCCGAGCTGCCCATCACGTGGGACGTCGCCCTGGAGGGGCTCGCGCCTCGCGCCCTCTCCGTCACGGCCGAGGGGCTGCCCGTGGGCCGCTGGCTCCGTGACCGGGCGAGCCCTCTCTTCACCGGCGCGGGCACGGCGGACGTCACCGCGACATGGCAGCGTGGCGACAGGCTCCCTCGGGGCGCCGTCACGCTCCGTGGAGTGACGCTGGAGAGCAAGCGCATCTCGCCTCTCCCCGTCGTGCTCGATGGCGTGACCGTGGCGCCCCAGATCTCGCTCCCGGAGGACGGCAAGACCGCCGAGGTCTCCGTGGACCTGACCGGCGCCGAGGGCGGGCGCGCGCGCGTCCTCGTCAAGGGCCGCAGGCTCGACACGAAGCCGCTCTATGACGTGGTCTTCGACATCCCCGAGCAGGACTGCGCCAAGGTCGTCGCGTCCGTGCCGCGGGGGATGCTGCCGTCCATGGCCGACGACCTGAAGGTCGCGGGCACGCTCGGCGGGCGCATCGAGATCCTGGACCTGGACCCCGACCGCCCCGCGGGGCTGCGGCTGGTCACCGAGGGCGGGTGGGACGACTGCCGCATCCTGAAGCTGCCCAAGGACGTCCAGAAGCGCCTGAAGCTCATCAGCGGTCGCTTCAAGCTGGAGGTCGACGAGGGCAAGGGCCCCATTGGCGTGTTCGTGGGGCCGGCGGTCCCGGGTTACCTCTCCATTGGCGCCATGCCGGAGCTCCTGCGCGCCGGCCCCTTGCTGACGGAGGACGGCGCCCACTACGTCCACAAGGGCTTCAGCCGCTCTGCCATCGAGGGGGCGCTCCGCCTGAACCTCACCAAGAGGCGCTATGCCTATGGAGGCAGCAGCATCAGCCAGCAGCTCGTGAAGAACCTGTTCCTGCACCGGGACAAGACCCTCGCCCGCAAGCTGGAGGAGGCCGTTATCGTCGTCGCCATGGAGCGCGCGCTGGACAAGGGGCGCATCATGGAGCTGTACCTGAACTGCATCGAGTACGGCACCAAGCTCTACGGCATCGCCAACGCCGCGCAGCACTACTTCAGGAAGGGCGTCGGGAGCCTGACCCCCGTGGAGATCGCCTTCCTGATGCACCTGAAGACGTCTCCGAAGGAGGCGTGGGGCCTGGCCAAGCGCGGCAGCCTCCCACAGCGGTGGCGCGACGCCGTCGAGGTCCGCCTCCGCAGCTTCGTGAAGAAGGGCTACGTCACGCAGGAGGTGTACGAGGCGTCGGCGCCCTACGACCCCATCGGGGCGCCGCCTCCGCCCATGTAGCGGTGCCCCCGCGGGAGGCGCTCCAACCGCCCTTCGAGCCGTGCTAAGGTGGGCAGCACCGACCAGAACGCCTCGGAGGACCCCATGCTCGCGCTGCCAGCCCTGCTCCTCGGTGCGCTCACCTGGAGCCTCATGGAGTACGTGATCCACCGCTGGGCGGGCCACGGCCCGAAGGCGGTGCGCAACCCCTTCGGCAAGGAGCACGTCCGCCACCACGCGGAGGGCAACTACTTCGCACCGACCTGGAAGAAGGCGCTGGTCGCCGGGGGGGCCGTCGCGCTGCTGCTCTGGCCGGCCCTCGCCGTGGCCGGTCCCCTCGTCGGCGGGAGCTGGCTCGCCGGCTTCGTCGGCTTCTACCTGACCTACGAGTGGCTCCACCGCCGCGCCCACACCCACGCGCCCAAGACCGCCTACGGGGTGTGGCTGCGCCGGCACCACTTTCGCCACCACTACACCGACGTCAAGGGCAACCACGGCGTGACGAGCCCGCTCTGGGACCACATGTGGGGCACGGAGCGTCCCTCCGCGGCGCCCATCCGCGTCCCCCGCAAGCTCGCGATGCCGTGGCTCTATGACTCCGCCGGCGAGGTAGACCCCCAGTGGAGCAGTGACTACGTATTGCGGTGACGCCGAGGGGCGGCAACGAAGCTTGCGCAAACCGCTCGGCGCGACTCCGGCCGACCAGCGGCCGCTGGCGCCATCTGTTCTGTGTGTGGCAATACTCCCCATGCTGTGATTGCGCCGACCCCTTGGCTGCTACGCTGGTCGTCGCGCGACCATGATGTGCCGTGATCTCGGATGGTTCTGTGAGGCGGTGCCATGGCACGGTTCCTGCGTGGCCGCCGGGCCGAGCGGACGCTCACCACGACTACCGGAAGTCGACCACCGAGGAGCCCACCATGACCACGAGATTCACAGCCCGCCTCCTTCCTGCGGTCCTTGCCGCCATCGCCCTGAGCACCGGGTGCGACAATGACTCGGGTGGCTCTGCGGCCGGGGACACGACCGCGGAGTCCGACGCCGCCGTGATCGCAGACACCGGCGCCGCCGACACGGCGGGGGCGGAGGACGCGGTGGGGGCGGACGTCTCGGTCGCGGATGACGTGGCGGCGACGGAGGACACCGCGGGGACCGAGGACACCGCGGGGACGGACGACACGTCCACCACGGTCGATGCGCAGGCGGGTGCGGACACGAGCGCGGACACGACGAGCGGCATGACCACCGTCAAGTCGAGCCTGGCCCGGGAGCTCTCGCCGGAGGTCGCGACCGCCGACCAGGAGGCCCTGGTCGCCGGCAACACCGCGTTCGCCCTCGACCTGTACCACCAGCTCGGCAAGGAGCCCGGCAACCTGTTCTTCTCCCCCACGAGCATCTCGGTGGCGCTCGCCATGACCTACGCGGGCACCGCCGGCGAGACGGCGAGCCAGATCGCGAGCACCATGCACTTCGACCTGCCCCCGGCGACGCTCCACCAGGCGTTCAACTGGCTGGACCTCGAGCTGAACAGCCGCGGTGAGGGCGCCCAGGGCGCCGACGGCGAGGAGTTTCGCCTGCACGTGGTCAACGCGATCTGGGGCCAGACGGGCTACGGCTTCCTCGACGGGTTCCTGGACACCCTCGCGCTGAACTACGGCGCGGGTATGACCCTGCTCGACTTCATGGCGGACGCCGAGGCGGCGCGCGTGATCATCAACGGCTGGGTCGCCGAGATGACCGAGGACCGCATCCCCGAGCTGATCCCGGCCGGCCTGATCACGGCGGACACGCGGCTCGTGCTCACGAACGCCGTCTACTTCAACGCGGCGTGGAAGTCGAAGTTCGACGAGCAGTACACGAGCGACGGCCAGTTCCACCGCCTCGACGGGTCGACGGTCGACGCCAAGGTGATGGTGCAGGCCGAGAGCTTCCCCATCGCCGAGGGCGCCGACTATCTGGCCGTCGAGCTGCCGTACGACGGCGAGGAGCTCTCCATGGTCATCGTGGAGCCGACGAACTTCGAGACGTTCGAGCAGGGCCTCACCCCAGCCACCATCGAGGGCATCCTCGCGAGCCTCCAGACCGAGTCCATCGCCCTGTCCATGCCGCGCTTCGAGCTGTCCACCGAGGCCCTCCTCGCAGACACCCTGAAGGGGATGGGAATGACGGACGCGTTCGTCTATGGCACCGCCGATCTGTCCCCGATGGACGGGACCAAGGAGCTGTTCATCAGCGAGGTCATCCACAAGGCCTTCGTGAAGGTGAACGAGGCGGGGACGGAGGCAGCCGCGGCGACCGCCGTCATCGTCGCGGGCGGCGGCGTCCCGAAGCCGGTCCACATCGACCACCCGTTCCTGTTCTTCATCCGCGACCTGAAGACGGGCACCGTGCTGTTCCTGGGGCGGGTCGTCGATCCGTCGGCCTGAGCTGCGGCCAGCGCCTGCGGCCGGCGCCTACGGGATGTTGGGCTGGATCAGCTTGAACTCGATGCGGCGGTTCTCCTGGCGCCCCGCCTCCGTCTTGTTCGGCGCTACGGGCTTGGTCTCGCCGTAGCCGATGGCCGTGAGGCGGTCCGCGGCGATGCCCTTCGCCACGAAGTACTGCTTCACCGAGTCTGCGCGGTCCTGGCTCAGCTTCAGGTTCTTGACGTCGCTGCCCCGGTCGTCGGTGTGGCCCTCGACGATCAGCGTGATGAGCGGGAACTCCGCGAGCACCTGGACCGCCTCGTCCAGCGTCGGGAAGCTCTGCTTGCGGATGGTCGCCTTGCCCGTGTCGAACTGGATGCCGCGGATGGCGCCGCTGAACTTCTTCAGGACCTCCTCCTTCGGCTTTGCGGGGCAGCCCTGCTCCTCGGGGACGCCCGGGGTCTGCGGGCACTTGTCCTGCGGGTCCGGGATCGTGTCGCCGTCGGTGTCGGGGCAGCCGTCGTACTCGACCAGCCCCGGCTGCTTCGGGCACTTGTCCTTGGAGTCGGCGATGCCGTCGCCGTCGGTGTCCGGGCAGCCCTGCAGCGACTGCACGCCGGGCTCGTAGGGGCACTGGTCGTCGATGTCCGCGATGCCGTCCTTGTCCCGATCCGGGCACCCGCGGTACGCGATGAGGCCCGCGTCGTCGGGGCAGCGGTCCTCCGAGTCGAGGAGGCCATCCCCGTCGCGATCCGGGGGTGGCGGTGGCGGCTCCTCGCGGCCGCCCCACGCGAAGAAGTCGAAGCCGCCCGTGACGTCGAAGTTGTTGGCGACCTCCCCCTCCAGGGCGTCGCCGTCGAGGAGGTGGTTGACCTGGATGCGGAAGGCGACCTCGTCGGCGAGCATGAACTTCACGCCGACGCCGTAGGTGAAGAAGAAGTCGACGTCGTTGCCGGGGTCGTCGGCGAGGAGGCGGTAGAAGCCCACGCCGGCGAGGGCGAAGGGCAGGACGACCTCGCTGTGCTCCAGCCAGTGAAACACCGCGAGGGCCTTGCCGCTCAGGAGGTGAACGGAGTCGCCCGTGACCGTGTTCTCGACGATGGCGTCCTCGAACTCCACCTCGACCCCCACCAGCCAGGTGATGTTGAGCCCGAGGCGGACGCCGAAGTCGGGGCCGCTCTCGAGCTTTCGCAGGGGCACGAGGTCGTGGTCACCGAAGTCCGCGTCGCTGTCGAGGAGGTGATAGCCGCCGAACACGCCGATGTGGAGGCTCGGGTTGGGGATCTGTGCTGCGGCGGTGGGCAGGAACCCCAGGAACAGCAGCGCCGCGATCAGTCTCGAATGCATGGGCTCCTCCGTGGTGTCACGCGGTCCATCGGGTGCGCGTCGCTGGCGCCGGGAGTGACCGTCCCCGCACCCCGCGGGAGGTCCACCGGAGCGGAGCGCATCTCGTTCGGCCGTGGAGCTATCACGAAATGGGGCCAACGCCAAGCAGACAGGGGCGCGTTTCGTCGGACGGCGCGGCGGGCTCACCGGGGCTGCGCGCCAGCAGCTCCAGGAGAGGGGCGGCGCTCCAGAACGGGAGGGGGCCCAGCGCCCGCAGCAGCGGGAGCTCCGTGGGGGGTTGCGCTGCGACCGGGATGAGCGGGAGGGGGCCGACCGCCCAGAACGCCACCGGGTCGACGAGGGTGCCCCCCAGCGGCGTGTCTGGGTCGGCCGGCGGGCTCTCCGCGACGGGTTCGCCCGCCCCCTCCACGAGCAGCCCCGCCAGCCGCTCCCGCGTCCCGCCGCGCAGCGCCAGCAGCAGGAAGGGGTCCGCGTCCAGGCGCTCGGCCACCAGCGCAAAGACGGCGGCCACGTGGGCGCAGGGCATGTCCCAGTCCGGGCAGGAGCAGGCGAGCTTCAGGTCGGACATGCGCGCGGGAAACAGCGCCGCCTCCGCCGCCGCGAAGACCCCTTCGATCTCCTCCGGCACCTCTCCTGCGAGCAGGCGCGCGGCGAGGAGCGGGCGCGCGCGGAGGGCCTCGCCCACCTCCGTCCAGGTGCCCTCGTCGAAGACCGAGAAGCCGATGGTGACCTCCCGCGGCTCCGTGTCCTTTACGACTGCGCGGACTCGCCCCGACGTGACCTCGACGGACTCCACCTCGCCCCTGCGCGCAGCGGCCCGCCCTCGGCGGAGCCTGCCGCCCGGGTCCAGCGCGGCAAGCGCCTCGGTGAAGCGCCGTGACCACCACGCCGCGCCCATGGCGCCGCGCTTCGAGCGCGCCTGGACTCCTGTGGTCGGCTCAGCCATCGCTCTCCTTCCGCAGCGCGAGCAGCTCCTGGAGCTCATCGTCGCCGAGCTCCGTCAGCCAGGCCTCGCCCGCGCCGACGAGCTGCGTGGCCACGCGGCGCTTGCGTGCGAGCAGCGCGTCGATGCGCTCCTCGAAGGTGCCGGCGCAGACCAGCGTGTGGACCAGGACCTGCCGCCGCTGCCCGATGCGCCACGCCCGGTCGCTGGCCTGGCCCTCCACGGCCGGGTTCCACCACCGGTCATAGTGGAGCACGTGGTTGGCGCGGGTCAGGTTGAGGCCCGTGCCGCCCGCCTTGAGCGACAGGATGAGGACGGGTGGGCCTCCCGCCTGGAAGCGCTCCACCATGGCGTCCCGCTGGTCGCGGGGCAGTCCCCCGTGGAGGAACGGCGCCTCCAGCCCGAGCGCCTCGCGCAGGTGGCGCCCGAGGAGCCGCCCCATCTCGGCGTACTGGGTGAAGACCAGGGCCGCGCCCCCGCTGTCGACCACCTCGGCCAGGATCTCCGTCGCCCGCTCCAGCTTGCCGGAGCGCCCCGCCGCCGCGGACCCGTCCCGCAGGAGCTGGGCCGGGTGGTTGCACACCTGCTTGAGCCGCGTGATCGTCGAGAGGACCACCCCCTTGCGCTTCATGCCCTCCGCCTCGGCCAGCGCCGCCCTCGCCTCCGAGAGGACCGCTTCGTACAGGGTCGCCTGCTCCCGCGTCAGGGTGCAGGCGACGGTGGTGACGAGGCGGCGGGGCAGATCGGGGGCCACGCCCGGGTCGGTCTTGAGGCGCCGCAGCACGAAGGGGGCGGTCAGGCGCCGGAGCCGGGCCGCCGCCTCCTTGTCGCCCCCCTGGATCGGGTCGAAGAAGGTGCGCTGGAAGGACGCCGCCGACCCCAGCAGGCCCGGGTTGAGCAGGTCGAGGAGGCTCCAGAGATCCCCCGCGTGGTTCTCGACGGGCGTCCCGGTGAGCGCCACCCGCCACGACGCCCGCAAGGCCCGCGCGGCCCGCGCCTGGCGCGTGGCGGCGTTCTTGACGTTCTGCGCCTCGTCGAGCACGAGGCCCGCCCACTCCACGCGCCGCAGGGTCTCGACGTCCCGCAGCAACAGCCCGTAGCTCGTCAGGGCGAGGCCGCCTTGGGGGAGGGCGCGCCCGGCGCCATGGTAGACGCGCACGGGGAGCGACGGCGCGAAGCGCGCCGCCTCCCGCTGCCAGTTGGCGAGGAGCGATGTCGGGCACACGAGCAACACCGGGCGCGGGTCCGCGAGGTGGGACCGCAGCACCAGCGCCAGGGTCTGCACCGTCTTGCCGAGCCCCATGTCGTCGGCGAGGCACGCGCCGAGGCCCAGGTCCGTCAGGTACGCGAGCCACGCGAGCCCGCGAGATTGGTATGGCCGGAGCGCCCCGTGGAAGCCGGTCGGCGGTGGCAGCTCCGGCACGGGAGACCGGCCCAGCAGGCGGTCGAGCAGCTCCCCGAGAGCTCCGGTCGCGTCCACGCCCGAGACCGGGAGCCCAGCCACGGGGGTTGCCCCGATGGCGGCCCGCGCCAGCTCGCGCACCGTCGTCTCGCCGCGGCCCCAGCGCTCCACCACCTGCCGCACGCGGTCCGGGTCCACCACCGTCCACTGGCCGCGCAGGCGCACGAGCGGGGCCTTCAGGGCGGCCAGCTCCTCCAGCTCGCCGGGCGTGAGCACCTCGTCGCCCAGCGCGAGCTGCCAGTTCACGTGGACGACGGCCCCCATGTGCAGCCCGGCGGACGCCTTCATGGTTGGGGCCTCGGCCTGGGCGCGCACGGTCAGGCGCCGGCCTGCGCCCGTGAACCATGACGGCAGCAGCACGACGAAGCCCGCGGCCTCCAGCAGCAGCGCCGTCTCCGTGAGGAACGTGAAGGCGTCCGCTGCGTCCAGCGCCACGGGCCGCGGCGGGCTGGCGCGGAAGGCGGCGGCCAGCACCGGCGCCGCCGCCGCCGCCCGGGACAGGGCGACCAGGGCGAAGGCGCGCAGATCTGCCCCAGGCCGGGCCAGGGCGCGGAGGACCGCGGAGTCCGTCGCCGCGGAGAAGGGCGCGTCCACCCCCACCAGCAGGCTCGGGTCGTCGGTGGGGCACAGCAGCGGGCGCAGGGTCCACCCCTGCTCCCGGGACGGCTCCTCCAGGCGCAGGGCGAGGCGCCAGGGTGCCGCCTCCCCGAGATCCAGGGGGGCACGCCAGTCGCGGAGGGCCGCCTCGAGCGCGACCAGCTCCCGCTCGGGAACATCGGCGAGCGCCGCCGGGTCCGCGGGCCCACGCAGCGCCATGGCCCACCGGGCGTGGGTGGACCCCCCTGGGGCCACTCGGGGCCGCTCCTCCCGGGCGAGGGCGTCCACGTGTCGCCCCACCACCGCCATCACTGCGTCGCGTGCAGAGGGGTGGGGCGGGATGCACCGGCCCCCCGCAGGGAGCGCGGCCGCCAGCGCTGCGATCACCTCGGCGTCCGCCGCGGTGGGCACCGGCTCCCAGACCGCGCGCCAAGGCTCCCGCCGGAGGGAGGGCAGCATCCGCTGTCGCGCCACGAGGGACGAGGCGAGCCGCGCGGCTCCGGCCCAGACACCGACCTCCGGGCCTGCGAGCACCACCGGCGGTCCGGCGCTCACCGTGCGATCACGGGTGAGCAGCTCCCGCTCCGCCGCCGGGTCCAGCACGAGGCCCGCGATGCGGACCGGCGCGGTGCGCACGGCTCCACCCACCTCCCCCAGCAGCGGCGTCGACGGGAGTGGGATCGCTGCGCAGGGGAGCCACCCGACCACATCCCGGCCCTGCGCGCCGCTGGCCCAGTCCCCGAGAGGCTCGCTGATCGGGACACAGGACGGGTGGGGCTCCCCCTCCGCCCACCGCGCCCCCACCGCTGCGGACCTCTCCCCCCACCAGAGGAGCACATCCCCCACCGGGGCAGCGTGGAGCACGATCATGGGCGGCTCAGTCGCAGACCCCGGCGGGGAAGGGCGGCGGCTCGGCCACCACCGCCCCCGGGAGTGGCGTCAGCGTGGCCGTCTTGGAGTCGAGCGCAAAGACCTTGGCGCCGGGCCCGAGCCCGATCTGGATCTCCTCCACGGCGGTCACCCAGAAGTAGCCCGTGTGCACCACATCGTTGTTGGAGATGTACTCGAAGGTGACGGTCCGCTCCCCGGCGGGGCCGAACCCACACGTGATGCAGTACTTCGCGTAGGGGTCGTGGTCCACCGGCGCGTCCCACCAGATCTCGCTCTTGTAGTCCGCCAGGCTCCAGACCCGGAGCGTCCCTTTTCCGGTGGGTCCCTGGAAGCTCTGCACGATGGGCGTGTCCGTGGGGATCGCGAACACCAGGCGATCCGTGCCCGGGTCCCCCCACAGCGCCTCGCCGGCGCCGCCGCCGCCGAAGAAGTTGGGGCCGAAGAAGGCGATGGACTCCTTCCCCTCGTCCGCGAACCAGAAGAAGGTGTCGTCCCCCATGCCGCCGAACACGCGGAAGTCGCGCATGTTCCCCCGCAGCACGACCACGTCGTCCCCGTCGGTGGGGTCGAGGGTGTCCGTCCTTCCGTGGTCGCCGTTGCCAAGGTCCACGGCCGCGCCCTTCATGTCGCGCGCAAAGACCAGGTCGGTGCCCGGGCCCGTGTGGATGGAGCACGAGAAGATCGGGTAGCTGGCGTCGGGCTGCTCGCCGCAGCCGGCGACGACCCGATCATTGTCTCGCAGCGAGCCCGTCAGCGTGGAGCCGGTCCTGAAGTCCAGGGACCAGGCCGCCTCGAAGACCAGCTCGTCGGGTCCGTCCCCGAGATTTCCGCTCGTGTAGCTGTGCAGGAGCCCGCCAGGCCCCAGGTTCAGCCGCTCCACGCCCGGGCTCCCCTCCCAGTAGGCGGCCGCCCCGGAAAAGTCGATGGCCTCCGGCGTATTTCCCACCACCGTCCAGCCGTAGTGGTTGCCCCAGGGGTCGACCAACATCTCGAAGGTGCCGATGGACGCCTCGAAGTTGCGGTAGTTGGCGTAGTCGTCAGTGGCGTCGTTCCAGTCCCAGGACCCAGGCGGAAGGACCGTCGAGACCGTGCCGTCCCAGGTGGTGTGCCCGTCGAAGTACTCGTCGTCCAGCAGGCCCGCCATCGGGAAGTCGGCGGCGGTAGGCTCCCAGCTCCCGTCCCACGAGTAGGTGAAGGGCAGGGCGGGGCCCGCGTCCGCCGCGGCGTCCACCCCCCCGACGTCCGGGCCCGGGCCGGCGTCGGGTGCCGCTCCCCCGGTGTCGGACTCCCCGCCTCCTGCATCCGGGGGCGGGACAACCGTGTCCACGGATGCCACGTCCGGGGAGCCTCCCCCATCCACGTCCACCGTGCCCATGGAGCCGTCGAAGCCGCCGAACGGGGTCCGGCCCAGGGTGCCCGTCGCGTCGGAGGCGTCGGCGCCACCGAGCGCGGCTTCTTCCTCGGCGGCACACGCGACGAGCGCGACCAGCAGGAGGGGGAGCGTGCGTTTCATCTCGCCAAGTGTCCTGGTTCGGGCGCCCGAGTCAATGGGGGGCGCGTCACCGGAGCCGCCGCGCGCTCAGCGGCCCGGGCGCCTCCCCGCGGGTGATCAGCCGCGCGGTGAGCTGCCCCGCCTTGAACGCGAAGCCGATGCCGTGGGCGGTGAAGCCCCCGACGAAGTAGACGCTCGGCTTGCCGGGGAGCGACCCGATGAGCGGCACGCCGTCCACCGAGAAGCCCATGATGCCCGCCCAGCGGTACTCGATGCGCTTGCCGTGCAGCGCCTCGAAGTGCTCCTCGAGGAACGCCTCCAGCGCGGCCTGGATCACAGGGTTCGGCTCGTCGGCGGACCCGACCTCCGTCTCCTTGGCGAGCTGGCGGAAGCCACCGATGAGCACGCGCCCGTCGGGGAGCTGCCGGAAGTAGTCGAGCACGAAGTTGGCGTAGCACGGGGCGGCCAGGAAGGGTGGCGCTGGCTCCGTCACGATGATCTGCCCGCGGGTCGGGTAGATCCGGTCGGCGAACCACGGGTCGAGCAGGTAGGAGTAGCCGTTGGTCGCCAGCACCACCGCCTGCGCCCGGAAGCGCCGCCGCTGGGTCCACACGTCCACCCCGTCGGGCCCCTGCTCCATGCGGTGCACCTCGTGGTGGGGGTAGAACGCCGCCCCCGACCGCTCGGCCATGCCCGTGACGAGCTTGACCGGGTGCAGCTCCCCGTCGTCGTGGTAGAGGGCGCCGCCCGCGAAGCCGCGGGCGCCCAGGTGCTCCCGCACGTGGGCCTCGTCGACCATGGAGACGCGGATGCCCTCGCTGGCCATCAGCTCCGCCGATCGCGCAAGCTCTTCCAGCTCGTGGGCGCCGCCCGCCAGCGAGTACGTGCCCCGCTGAACGAAATCGCACTCCACGCCCCGGTCGACGAGCTCCTTCCGCAGGAGCCGGAGGTTCTCTTCGGAGAGCGCCCACAGCTCCCGCGCCAGCTCCGGGCCGTGCTTGGCGACCTGCCGCGCGTAGTGCTCCACGGAGCCGCAGGTCGCGAAGCCGGCGTTGCGCCCCGTCGCCCCGGCGCAGCGGTCGCCCCGGTCGAGCACCGCCACGCTCAGGCCCTCGTCCCGGAGCCAGTACGCGACGGACCACCCGGCGATCCCCGCGCCGACGATCAAGATGTCAACCTCGCAGACGGGCTGCGCCGCCGATGCGTCCTGCCAGTACGCTACGCTCACGTATGCTCCTTGGGCGAGTGTTCCGCCGCCCCCTGCGGGCGGGTCAGGTCGAGCACCATCTCGATGGCCGTGCACAGGCACGGCTTGCCGTCGAGCCGGCAGACGTAGTCCACCTCGGACCAGTACGCGGGCAGCTCCGCCACGGCCACGAAGCCGAGGCGCGTGAGGTAGCGGAGCGAGGAGCCGTGGGGTGACTCCTTCCAGGAGTGGGTCACGATGGCGGCGGCGCCGAGCGCCTTCAAGGCTGCGATGGCCTGAAGGGCCATCAGGCGTCCGATGCGGCGCCCCGCGAAGGCGTCATCGACGTAGGACGACTGGAAGTAGGCGCAGCGCTGAAGCGGCGCGGGCCACCGGTCCGGGTGCAGGCCCTGGCCGCGGCCCTCCTCCCAGCGCCCCGGCGGCAGCGCGAACCGGAAGCCCACCAGCCGCTCCCCGACATGCGCCACGTGGGAGCACACGACGTCGCCCACCGTGGAGCGCGCCAGGTACTCCAGGACCGTCGCTGGCGGATAGTACCCGGGTCCGATGAGCCGCTCGGCCAGGTCAGCGACGGCCTCGGCGTCGCTGGGGCGCATGGGGCGGATGGTGACGGGCTCCACGCTCACCCCATTGCCGCGCGTCGCTGGCGCTCCGCGAGGATCGGCATCACGTAGGGCAGCCCGATGGTCAGGCTGTCCAGGTCCGGCTCGATCTGCCCGACGAGCCAGAACAGCAGCACCGACGCCCGCTCCACGTAGAACCACCCCTCCGGGTACTCGATGGACCGCATCAGCTCCCGCAGCTCCATGCGCGCCACCTCGGGGTCTGCCAGCTTCTCCAGCTCCCGGGTGCTGGCCCGCATGAGCTGGCCCGCGGATCGCTCGATGGACAGGAGCTTCTGGAAGTAGGTCATCACCGTCCGCTCGAGGAGCTCACGGTTTCCGTCCTGCGCCACGAAGCCCATCTTGTGGAAGCCCCCGAGGACCAGCTCGCTCTTCTTGAAGAAGATGCCCTGCAGGATGTCGATCATCCCGTCCACCATCTGCGGCTCCACCTCACACACCGCTCCGAAGTCCAGCACGACGATGCGCGGCGCGTGGGTCTCCGGGTCCGCCTGCACGAGGAAGTTGCCGGGGTGGGGGTCGGCGTGGAAGAAGCGGTCCACCAGGATCTGCTGGTAGAACGACTGGACGAGCCGGTGCGCCACCTTGCGCCGCTCGACGCCCAGGGCCTCGATGGCCCCGAGGTTGGTGATCTTCACCCCCTCCATGAATGTCATTGTCAGCACGTCGCGGCTCGACAGCGCGCGGACGACCGACGGAAACAGGATGTCGGGCTGCGCAGCGAAGTTGGCGGCCATGCGCTCCATGCAGGCGGCCTCGTGCTCGTAGTCCGTCTCGCGCCGGAGCAGGTCCACCAGCGAAGAGTGCACCCGCTCGAGCCCCTGGACCGGGACGAACCACTTGTAGACCTTGACCGCCAGCCCGATGACCCGCATGTCGACGCGCACCACGTCGCGGATGCCCTTGTAGAGCACCTTGACCGCCACCTTGGTGCCGTCGGGGAGGTGGGCGACGTGCACCTGGCCCAGCGACGCCGACGCGATGGGCTTCTCTTCGATGTGGTCGAAGGCCTCGTGGATCGACCGCCCGAAGCTCTGCTCGAAGGTGCCCACCACGTCAGAGAAGGGGTGCGGGGGCACCTGGTCCTGGAGCGGCTCCAGGATCCTGGCGTACACCCGCGGCAGGAAGCCCCCCATGATGGACAGCACCTGCCCGAGCTTGATGTAGACCCCCCGCAGCCTCAGGATGCCTCGCAGGAGCCGCCCCGCGTTGTTCAGGTCCACCTGGCGGCGCCGGCGGTGGAGCCAGTCCGGTAGCTCCCTCCGCTCGCGCCCCGTCTCCGGGTCGGTCTGCCAGCGCCCAAAGAGCCGCCCGAGCCCTATCTGCACGAGGTAGCTCGTGAAGATGAGCCCGAACACGGTCAAGGCACGGATCAGCCTGATCGCCAGCGCCATGCTCCCTCGCGCGTCCCCAGGGACGACCATGCTACGCCGGCAGCCGCCCTCTGTCACCACGCCCATGTGCGGGTGTGTCGACGGCCTCGATCAGAAGTGCACGGACGCCCCCACGTCCAGCAGGCCTCCGCTGTTGTTGTCCGCCTCGTTGGTGTACCCACCCCACCCGATGGCGACGTAGAGGGACACCGGGCCGATGGCGGCCTCGGGGCCGATGACGGCCTGCCACCACAAGGTGACGGGCACGTCCTCGGCTCCCGTGACCTGGAGGCGGCCGCGCCCGAAGGCCGTGAACCACTCGGCGTGCCAGCCGAGGCCGAAGCCCACGTAGCCGCCGCCGGCCGGGCGGTCGAACCACTGGGTGTCGTCGTCGGCGAGGCGGCCGCCGACGCCAGCGCCGAAGCCGGCCTCGACGTCCATCGAGAGCCCATCGCCGCTCTGCTGGCGGACCTGGTCGATGGTGTAGCGTGCCCCGACCCAGCCCATGGCCCACCGGGCGTCGTCGTCGAGGGCCGAGAGATCGCCGCCAACCTCCACGGCGAGCCCCGGGGCGACGACGAAGCCCTCGAACAGGCCACCCATGCCGCGCTGGGTGCTGGACCCGCCCACCTCGAAGCTGGAGTCGACGAGGCGCCCGGGAGCGCCGTACATGCCGCTGCGAACCGGCGGGGCGAAGGTCGGGTTGCAGCCCCACAGCGCCACGATGACGAGCAAGAGTCCACGCTTCATGGGGGCCTCCTTGGGCGCGCATTGTAGGGCGCGGTGACGGGCGAGCGTCAAGGGGTGATCGACCGCCGGTCGAGGTGGAACCGGTGTGTCCGGGTTCGAAGCCGCGACGGGCTGCGTCGTTGTGGCGCCCCGCCTGCGCCTGTGTCATTGTGGGGGCGCTCGCAGTCACCCCTCCACGCGCCACCGAGCGCCCCGTGACCCTGCGGGCGAGCGAGCCCCGGAGCCGACCAGTGACCACGGACCCCGAACGGAGCGCGCTGGAAGACGTCGCGCGCGCACTGCTCCAGGCCGATGCCCTCCTCGCGTCGGGCGACGCCGTCGGCGCCCTCGGCCTGTGCGCCTCCCTGCTGCCGCGGTGGGACGGGATGGCCGCCGTGCACGTCGTGCGCGCCCGGGCCCTGGGGCTCCTCGGGCGGCGGTCGGAGGCGTGCATCGCGGCGACCCACGCCGTCGACCGTGACGAGGGCAGCCCCGACGCCTGGGCGGCCCTCGGAGACGCCATGCTCGCCGCCGGCCAGGGGGGCGCGGCCCAGTCCGCCTATGCCCAGGCCCTCACCCGGCGTGACGAGGCCACCCTGTGGGCCCGCCTGGGGGACGCGCTCCTGCTCCAGGGGCTCACGGAGCGCGCCCGGATGGCCTTCGACCAGGCGCAGCGCCTCGACCCGACCCTCGGCGCCGCCGGCAGCGAGGCGCGGGCGGAGTGGAACCGCAGGCAGCGCTGATCTCTTACTCCGTCGCGGACTCCAGGACCCGCCTCCCCTCGGCGATCACCAGCTCGAAGAGGTCGAGGAGCTCCTGGTTCACCGGTGGACAGGCCCGCACCACGGCCTGCGCCCACTCCAGGTACTCGGTGCGCCGCTCCAGGCTCCACCCCGTGGGCGGAGAGCTCGTGACGTCCCGGACGTTGGCGATCTTGTCCCCGAGCTTGATGGCAGCGGCGCCGGGCGATAGGGACCGCGCGTGCTCCACCTGGAGGCGCTTGCGCTCGGGCTTCGGGAGCCGCTTGTCGTCGGTGACCTCCTCCACCAGCGCGCGCACCCGCGCGCCAAACTCGGCCTCGAGCTCCGCCGGCGCGGTGTCGGTGTCCTCCAGGGTGTCGTGGAGGATCGCCGCCGCGAGGACGTCCGGGTCGGACACGCCGCCCACCTCCGCGAGCAGCAGGGCCACAGCGACGGGGTGGTTGATGTAGGGGGACGCCGCGTCGTCCTTGCGGCGCTGATCCCTGTGCTTTCGGGCGGCGAAGTCGACGGCCCGTAGCAGGGTGCGGTGGTGCATGAGGTCTCCTCGATCAGGTGGCGGACACGCGCGGAGGATACCCCATCGACGCCGCAAGCACGAGGACGCGACGCACGCCCTGGGGTCACCGGTCCTCGGGCTCTCCACGCTCAGGTTCGTTCAGACCGAAGAAGGTGCGGATGCGCTTCACGACGTCCGTTCGCGTCTGCGCGAGGCGCCGCGCCGCCGCCTCGTGGTCCAGGTCGTCCCGCACGGCGACCAGCTTCAGGCGCCGCTCCGCGAGGACGTTTCCCACCTCCTCGGCGAGCTGCGGCCGGTTGTGGATGATCTGCTCGAACACGTGCCGGTCGAGGCGGTAGCACTCCACGTCCGTCAGCGCCACCACGGTCGCCAGGCGCCGCTCGCCGGTCATGAGGGACATCTCGCCGAAGAAGTCGCCCGGGCCCAGGTGGTTGACCTCCTTCTCGATGCCATCCTGGGTCACCCGCACCGAGACCTCCCCGTGTCGCAGCAGGTACAGCCAGTGGGCCTCGGCGCCCTGGCGGGTGATCACCTCGCCGCGGGTGAAGGGGGCGTAGCGCAGGCCGTCGGCCAGCACCGCCCGGTCCTCCTCCGGCAGGTGCGAGAACAGCTCGGTGGCGGCGATGGCCTCCTTGCACCGCTGCCGGAACCGCACGGCCTGGCGCTCGTCGCGCTCGGTGGTCTGGCTCACGAAGCGGGCCGCAGCGGGGATGGCCGGAGGGATCCCCGCCCGCTTGAGCGCCAGGAAGATTCGCGCCCGGATGGCGCTGTCCGTCAGGTCGTCCACGGCCAGGTCGTTGAGCCAGTAGCGCACGGCGTACCGGGCGGCGCTCTCCCCGAGGTCCATGCACAGCGCGTGGGGCGCCGGCTCCGTGGCCACCCGGGGGATGGGGGCCGCGACCAGCGCCGCGTTGACCGCGTCGATGACCTCCTGGGGCGGGAACCGGAAGTCCACGTTGAACCACACCCAGCGGCGCCACAGCGTGGGCATCCCCGTGCGCCGCCCGAGCACCATGACCTTGTTCTTGACGAGGGTGCCGTTGGGGATGACCAGGGTCTCCCAGTTGCGCGTCTCGATGGCCGTGTACCGCCACCGCACGTCCACGATGCGCCCCACCACGTCGTCGAAGCGGATCCAGTCGCCCACCCGCAGCGTCCCCTCGGTCTGGAGCACCAGGCCCCCCATGACGTTGCCGAGGGTGTCCTGGAACGCGAGGCCGATCACCGCCGTCAGGACCGCTGACGTGGCGATGAGCCCCGACAGGTTCACGCCCGCCGCCGACGCCAGGGCCACCGTCGCGACGATCATCCCCACTGCGCCGGTCAGGTCCTGGATGATGCGCGGCAGCCGAAGCCCGAGGCGCGGCAGCAGCGCCGAGAAGACGAGCGTCACCCCCATCCCGACGGCCGCAGCCACCAGCGTGAGCACCGAGATGGCGTGGACCGTCGTGTAGGCTCTCGCTCCGACCTCCCGGAGTCCCGCTGCCGTGAGGGCGAGCACCAGGTGCAGCCCGAGCAGGGCTGCCATGGTCCGCAGGCGCTTGCGGTCCGCGGGGGCGAGCCGCAGCACCACGAGGGCGGTGAGCAGGAGGGCGCCCGCGACCCAGAAGGTCATGCTCTCGTGCAGCTCGTCCAGGACCGCGGTCCACATGGGCGCCACCTCGCTCCCGTGTGAATACCGCCGACGGCGTCCCGACGCCAGTTCTGACCATCGGGTCCGCAGTAGCGGGCAGGCGCCCCTCCAACACTGCACTCCGGGACCCTGGCCAACGGCGCGCCCCTGTGCCATGCTGGCGGCCATGAAGACCGCGCTGCTCGTGCTCCTGCTGGCCACCCCCGCCCTCGCCGACCCTCCCGACACCGCCACGCTGATCCGCGGCCTCGCGTCCTGCGAGAGCCTGGAGACCTGCGAGGCCGCCCGCGCCCTCATCGCGCTGGGCCCGGGGGTCTGGCCGGGGCTCTCCGCCGCCCTCGACGCACCCGATGAGCTGACGCGCTTCTGGGCCCTCGGCGTCCTGAGCGAGGTGCCGGTCGATGCGGCGCGGGAGCGCGTCGCCGGGCTCTTGGGCGACCCGAAGGTCCGCGTGCGCGCCGCCGCAGCCTTCGCGCTCGGCGCGGCGGGCTCCCGCGAGGCGACGCCGGCGCTCCTGAAGGCCCTCTCCGACGTGGACCTGAACGTCCGCTTTGCGGCGGTGGTCGCGCTCGGCCGCGTGCGCGACCCGGCGAGCGTGGAGCCCCTGGTGGCTGCGCTCCGCGACAAGGACGACGAGGTGCGCGGCTACGCGGCCGAGGCGCTGGGCTCGGTCGGAGATCGCCGCGCCACGGGCCCGCTCGTGGAGCGCGTGGAGCAGGATCTGAACGTCCCCGTGCGGGTGCGCGCGGCCACCGCATTGGGCGAGCTGGCGGACCCCTCGTGCGTCGACGGGCTCCTGCGGGCCGCCGCAAGCGAGAAGGAGCCCCCGGTGCTCGGAGCCATCGCCTACGCGCTGGGCCGCGTCGGCGACCCGAAGGCAGGCGACGCGCTGCGCCGCCTGGAAGGCCACGAGCACGAGGACGTGCGCGTCTACGCCAGAGACGCTTTGGATCGCCTCAGAAAGAAGTGATCAACCCTGCCGTCAGGGACAACGGATGGTCTGGTTGACCGCCCCGTTCCCACACAACGGCAGGAGCCCATGAGACACCACGCGCTGCTCGCCTCTGCCCTCTCACTCTCGGCGCTCGCTGCCTGCGGGGAGCTGACCCTCGACAGCAACAAGCTCCTGGCCGCCGCGGGCGTGGAGCCGACCGCTGCGCACACCCAGCCCGTCGCCGCCCTCGACGAGCTCGCCTGGCGCTACCTCATCCAGGTGTCGGACCAGGAGGAGGCCGCGGCCGTGTTCGACGAGGTCCGCGCCCTCGCGCCCGCCGACGCCCTCCTGTTCCGCGCCGCCGTGCGGGCACTGCAGCAGGGTCAGACCCTCGCGGACGGCCCGTCGGGGGACGTGGTCGACCTGCTCCTCGTCGACGAGGCCACGGCGCAGGGAACGAGCTTCATCGATCTGTCGGAGGCGGACGTGGAGCCGGTCATCGAGGAGGGCTCCACGGCGAGCGTCCCGGGCCTCGGGACCCTCAGCGGCGCCCTGTGCGCCGAGGGCGAGGCCACCTGCGCCTACGTCCCCGACTGGCCCGGGACGATGGCGGTCGCCCCCTGCACGGACGGCTGCTACGGGGCGTCGGCGGCCGACCGGGTCACGCACCAGGCCACCGGCTGCGCCACGGGAGGCTGCGCGGTGCGAATCACCTTCCACGCCGTGCCCTTCACGCGCATCGGGGCCGTCACCGCTGCCGCCTCCTGCGTGCTGTCCCACGCCCAGGGCGCGCTCCCGTCCCGCATGGGCGCCAAGGCCGAGGTGCGGGTCAGCTACACGGCCATCCGCAAGTGCGGGCTGCTGGACGAGACGGCCGCCGAGTACCTGCGGGGGCGTGTTCTGGGGAAGTAGGGGAACGGGCGGGTGCGGAGGTGGCGCTCGGCTCAGAGGCCCTCGTAGTCCCGGCAGACCGCCTCGAGGCCCGCTTGCACGCTGAACGTCGCCGTCAGGGTGGTCAGGTCCTCGCTGATCTCCACGAGCAGGTCCGGCGAGAACACGTCCTCGGCGCCGATGTTGAGTGACAGCAGCGTGACGAAGGGCTCGTCGTTGAAGCTGCCGTCGAGGGACGCATCGTACCTGGCGCGGAGCAGGAGCTGGGCGTTCTCGAGCCCCAGCGGCGCGTGCCACTGCACCACCACGGTCTGGTGGGCGTTGTCGTCCGGCTCGCCCACGTCCTCGCTCAGGATCTGGGCCGTCACGGTCGGGCGGAGGGGGCCGTCGTCGAACCCAGCGTTGGAGCCGTCGCTCCAGGTGGGGAGCGCGAGGGCCAGCAGACCGTCCACCGCTGCGTCCCACCAGCTCCAGCACTCGGGATAGTCGCGCGTCGGATTGCACCCGTCTGCGTCCAGCGGAGGCGGCCAGCGGCGGTTTGCCTGGAGCTGCTCCACGATGACGCCCGCTCCGTTGCGCAAGGTCGCCGTGATTGCCTCGTATGGCGCGTCAGTCCAAGGTCCCCCGAACCCGACACCGCCGTTGACCATGACCTGGGCGCTGCCGGCCCGCGTGTCGACGGGGAGGAATGCGCTCGCCTGGCCCGTCAGATCCGCCGTCGTGGCGACGAGGTCTCCCCAGGTGAACTCCGGGTCGCAGGCGGGGGGCGGAGGCGGGGGAGGTGGCGCCGGCACGCCCGCGACGCCGACGGCGCAGCCCCGGTCCTTCTTCTTTCCGTTGAAGATCTTGAACTTGGCCGCCCAGTTGCCGCTCTGCCCCACGGACTTCGCGTGGGGGGCGAGCAGGAACGAGTCCTTCGTGAACTTGAAGGACCCGGCACAGGAGGGCGCCACCTTGATGCGCACGAGCGCCGACGCGCCCTCCGCGATGCCGTGCTTCTTGACTGGAGACTTCACGTGGACGTTGTACGAGAACAACGACTCCTTCCACGCCTGCTTCCAGGGGACCTTCTTCGGCTCCTTGGTGTCGTCCCAGCACGTCATGCCCCAGGAGGCCCAGAAGCAGAAGGGGCGGGCCACCTTCTTGAGCTTGAAGCCGGTGCCGGGTGCCTCCAAGGAGAGGCACTTGGCCTGGGGACCGTCCTTGAGCTGGAAGCCGAAGCGCCGGAGCCTCGCCTCACCCCCGCCGGCGGGGCTCGTGTTCGTGACGCGGAGCAGGGCAGACGTCGGGCTCTCGATCTGCACCTCGACGTTGGCAGAGAGCGCCTTCTTGGCCTTGATGGACTTGCCGGACAGGCTGGCTTGCAGGTCGGACTTGGTGAACGTCAGGGGAGCGGCGTTTGCCACGGCCGCCAGGCCCATCACCAGGGCGACGGCGAGGCTGGTGCCTACGAGGCGCATCATGACAGGTCCCTCCTGGCGGGTTGGTGTCGAGTCGGGAGCGATGGTAGGGAGGGGGAGGGTCCGTGGCAACACAAAAGTGCCGAAGTCGTTGGGCGGTCAGGCGCTTCGACGTCGGGCCGTGAGTGCGAGGGCGATCAGCGCCAGCGCGAGCAGGGTCGGAGCGCCCGGGCCGCCCCGGTGGCTGCAGCCGCCGTCCCCCGCAGTCCCCGCGGCTCCGCTCGTGCCTTCCACCGCGTCCGGCGGGACGAAGCCGCCTCCGCCGCTGCCGAGGTAGGCGTCGTCGTCGCCTCCCGGGCCGCCCGGGTCCTGCCCAGCGTCCGATCCGACCGGGCCGGCGTCCGCCCAGCCACCGCCGCCACCGCCGCCACCGCCACCGCCACCGCCGCCGCCGCCACCGCCACCGCCACCGCCACCGCCACCGCCGCCACCGACCGGGTTGCACCCGAAGACCTCGGTGCCCGGGATGGCCTCGCAGGGCCCCCACGCGCCGTCGTTACCGCAGGTGCGCTCGTAGTCGGCGCAGTCGTCGGGCGCAACGTCGCAGGCCACCCCGTCGCCCGGGATGCAGCCGCACAGCGGGTCCGTCACTCCGTCGCAGTCGTCGTCCACCCCGTCACACGTGGTGTCCATGGCCAGCGAGGGCAGCTCGCAGGGGCCCCACGCACCGTCGATGCACCGCTGGGTCCCGCTGGCGCACGCGCCCGCCCCCTGATCGCACGCCTGCGTCTCGCCCTCGCTGCACGGGCACTCCTCGTCGATGCTCCCGTTGCAGTCGTCATCGAGCCCGTTGCAGCTCTCGCTCTTGGGCCCGACGGCGTTCAGGCACGCCTTGGAGTAGGTCCCCGACGCGGTGCACGGCAGGCTCCCGGACTTGCACGTGCCCACGTCGGACCCGCAGGGGATGAACGTGCCGGGCTCGCATGAGCAGCCCTCGTCGGCCAGGCCGTCGCAGTCGTCGTCGAGGCCGTCGCCGCATGCCTCCTCGGCGGCCGGTGCTCCCGGCGTGGCGTCGCACTCGACGCCTCCGCCCGCGCAGATGTGGACGCCGGTACGGCGGCAGGCGCCCACACCCACGGCGCAAGGCGTCCCGACGATGGAGTATCCCTCGTCGGTCTGGCCGTCGCAGTCGTCGTCCTTGCCGTTGCAGCTCTCGGGCAGCGACGTGCCCTTCTCGCAGAAGACCCCGGACCCGTCGGGCTTGCACTTGCGGATGCCCGGCGTGGCGCACCCGGTCACCTCGCACGTCTCGCCCAGGCCCGGGAAGCCCTCGTCGGTCTGCCCGTCGCAGTCGTCGTCCTTGTCGTTGCACAGCTCCGAGTTGCTCTCGAGGTCGTCCGAGCAGACCGTGGACTTCCCGTCGGCCGCGCAGGACAGGACGCCGTCCTTGCACTTGTCCAGGTCGTCGCCGTCACACGCATCGCCCATCGTGCCGAAGCCCTCGTCGGTCTGCCCGTCGCAGTTGTCGTCGATGCCGTTGCACAGCTCGAAGTCGCCGCAGATGGCGAAGTCGAAGCTCTTGGTCAGCTCGTTGTTGCCCTCGTCGGTCTCGACCACGTCCTTGTCGGTGTCGATCTTCACCGTCATGGTGTGGACGCCGGGGGTCTTCGGGGTGCACTTCGTAGAGTCGTCCGTCGCCGTCGAGCCGGCCCCGAGGCCGAACATCAGCCACCCGTCGTCGCAGGGCTCCGCGGCGCCGTCCAGGTGGTAGGTCAGGTTGAGCACCACCTGGCCCGTGCCCACCGTGCCCTGGTTCTTGAAGGTCGCCGTCCACTTGACGTTCTGGCCCGGCTTGGGCTTGAGGTTGTCGACCACGATGTCCGTCACGACCAGATCCGGCGCGGTCCAGGTGAAGGTCTTCTCGAACGTGTTGTTCGTCTCGTCGGTCTCTGGAACCTCCCCGGTGCTGTCCACCACGAACTTGACCGTGTGGGGACCCGGCGTCGCGGGGTTGCAGCTCGTGGAGTCCTCGGTGGCGGTCTTTCCGGCGCCCAGGCCGGCGATGACCAGCCCCGTGTCGCACTTCTTGCCGTCGAGGTACATGTCGACGTCGATATTCAGGAACGTGTCCGTCCCGTAGGGCCCCTGGTTCTTGATGGTCGCCTGGAGCTTGCCCTCACCGAACTTGGGGGAGGCCGGGTCCAGGGTGATGCCGGTGATCACCAGATCGGGACCGCTCCACGTGAAGGTCTTGTCCAGGCTGTTGTTGGACTCGTTGGACTCGTCCACGTCCTTGTCCGTGTCGACGACGAACGTGATCTTGTGCGGCCCCGGGGTCGTCGGGTTGCAGCTCGTGGAGTCCTCGTTGGCCGTCTTGCCCGCGCCGAGGCCCCCGACGATCAGCCCGGTGTCACACTGCTTGCCGTCCAAGTACATGATGATGTTGATGTTCACGAAGAGGCCGGTGCCGTCCGGGCCCTGGTTCTTGATGGTCGCCGTGAGCTTGCCGTCACCGTACTTCGGGGACGCCGGGTCGAGCACGATGCCCGTGACCACCAGGTCGGGCTTGGCAGTGGCCGTCGCCGTCAGGGCGAGCAGCGCGATGAACGGCAGCAGGGAGCGCACGAGTCGTGAGCACATGGTGGCAGACCTCCTCGATGGACCTCACCGGCGCGCATTGTGCGCCCGCCCGAGCCGGCCGGTCAATGACCCTGGGGAGGCGGCGGATACGCAATCCTTGCGGAGGAAGTGACGCAGAGCGTCACCCAGGGACACCAGGAAGCGAAGCTGACCGCGAGGCCGCGGGGCCCAGGCGGCGCTGCGCCTCGCAGCGGCGTGGTCGTCTCCCCGTGGCCCGAAACATGCACCGGCGCCCTGGCGTCTTCACGCGGAGGGAGTCTCATGTGGTTGCGGGCGCGTCGGGAGCAGAGGGGATTCACGCTGATCGAGCTGATGATCGTGGTCGCCATCCTGGCGATCCTGGCGGTGGTGGCCGTCCCCGCCTTCATCAAGTACATGCGGAGGGCCAAGACCGCCGAGGCCATCGACGAGCTGGACAAGATCTACAAGGGTGCGGCCCACTACTACACTGCGGCCCACCTGCACAACACGGGCGAGAAGGCGCCATGCCAGTTCCCGGCCCCGCAGGGCGTCACGCCCATCAACGCGACCTGCTGCAAGGTGTTCGGGGGGCCGGACGCCAACAACGACGACCGGTGCGACGCGGACCCGTATGTCTGGACCGACGTGCCGACCTGGTCGGGGCTGTCCTTCCAGATGAACGACGAGCACTACTTCGTCTACGCCTTCGACAGTGACGGGACCCTCAGCGCGGCGACCTTCACGGCGTCAGCCTACGGGGACCTGGACTGCGACGGCAACCAGTCCACCTTCCAGCGCCTGGGCTTCGGGGACCCGCAGGCCAACAACGCCGAGTGCGCCATGTACGGCTCGGCGGCCTTCTTCGTGGACAACGAGACCGAGTGATCAGGCCAGCGCCGCGATGCTCGGCGCGACCGCCGTCGGGGCGACCCCAGGCGGGGGCGTGTCGGCGACGCTGGTGATCCCCGTGAGGACGAGCAGCGAGGCGATCCCCGCGGCGGCTGCCAGCGCCATGTCCGTGTCCATGCGGTCACCGATCATGCACAGGCGCCCGCGGTCCAGGCCGTGGTCGGCGACCACGCAGTCGACGACCTCGGTGCCTGGCTTCCCCGCGAGGAGGGGCCGGATCCCCGTCGCCGCCTCCACCGCGGCGACCATGGAGCCGCCGCCGGGCATCAGGCGCCCCCCGGACAGGATTGCGGCGTCCCGGTTGGTCGCGATGAACAGGCACCCCGGGACCACCTGCAGGTGGAGCGCTGCGCGGCACAGCTTGCCGTACGACAGCCGCACGTCCCAGCCCACGATGACCGCGCCGATGTCCGGGTCCACGGGGAGCGCCGCGAAGTCCGCCTGGGTCACGGCCTCCATGGGCTCGTCAGGGCCCCCCGCGCTGGCGATGCCGCGGGCAGCGAGCTCCACGACGATGCCCTCGCCGCCCATGACGTAGGCCTTGCGGACGCCCCGCTGGGCAGCGATGCGCGCGGCGAGCCACGCCGACGTGTAGATCTCGTCCTGGCGCGCCGGCACCCCCATGGCGGCGAGGCGCTCCACCATGGTCTGGCGCGACTTGCTGCTGTTGTTGGTCACGTAGAAGAGGCGCTTGCCCCGCAGGCGCAAGGCGAGCAGGGCCTCGGCCGCTCCGGGGATCAGGCTCCCGGCGTTCCAGAGGACGCCGTCGCAGTCAATGAGGAACGCCTCGGTCTCGTCGACCAGGTGGCGCAGGGCGGGCAGCGGGGTGGGGCTCAGGTCCATGGGCGCGTTCTACGCGCAGGAGGGGCGTGGATCAAGGCAGCGAGGGCGCTCTACTTGATCACCAGGCGCTGGAGCAGGGCGTGCGTGCCCGTCTGGTAGCCGTCCCGCTCCGCCTGCACGGGCTCCAGCAGATCCACCGTGGTGGTCTGGTCCGACCACACCTGATCGGCGTTCTCCACGGCGTGGGCGGTGATGTCCACGAGGTCGGTGAGGTCCGCCGCCGCGGACGCCTTGGCGCTCAGGTTGCCGTCGGCCAGGCGCCCGCTGCCGTCGCCCCCGGGGAGCTCCAGCGTGTCGTCGTTGGCCTGATACCAGCGGCCCCAGAAGTGGTGCTGGTTCTTGCTGCCGGGGGTCTGCTGGTGCAGCGCCCACAGCCCCTGGCTCGTAGAGACCAGGCCGGTGATGTGGTCGAAGACCATCTCCTCGGCGCCCTTGCCGCCGTAGTGGAAGGTGCCCCAGCCATAGGCGCCGGTCATGGGGTCGAGGGCCAGCAGGAAGCCCTCGCCGCCCTGGGTGTCGAAGGGGGTGAAGGCGATTCGGCCCGCGAAGACCGCGCGCCCGCCGTGGACGGCCACCGTCAGGGTGTTGTTGTTGTCGCCGGCGTTGTTCGGGTCCCACACCTTGGACCAGACCACCGCGCCGTCCGCCTTGGCGACCCGCGCGCCCAGGAACATGGTCTGCGCGCCCCGGACGTCGATGGCGACCAGCAGGCCGTCGCCGTGTGGGGTGAGCGCGTGCACGTTGGCGAAGCTCGGCCCGTAGCTCCGGGCCCAGGCGAGGGTCGGCGCGTCGCCGCCCACCCCGTCGATGCGGGCGAGGAGCGGCGCGTTGCTCGCGATGCCGCCCAGGTACGCAGAGCCGCCGTCCACGGACAGGGACATGATCCGGTGCACGCCGCCCACCGTGAAGGTGCGCGCCCAGAGGATGGAGCCGTCGGTCTTGTCGAGCGCCGCGAGGAAGGCGCCCGCGCTGTCGGCGACCTGGCCCGCGACGAGGACCCGGTCCGGCAGGGACGCGTCGATGGACTGGCCCCGCAGGACCTTGGCGGCGGTCGGCGGGCTCGGGTCCGCGCTGGTGGTCAGGGCCGTCGCCCACTCCAGGGCGCCCGTCGCGCCGTCGACCCGCATGGCGAGCGCCTGGAAGGCGGCCGTGGCCGACAGGGCGCGCTGCGCCGCGAGGAACACGTCGCCGTCGGAGACCCCGATGGAGCTCTGGCCGCCGCCCACCTCGCCGTTGTCGCCGATGTCGCGGCACTCCTGGATGTAGTCCTCTTGCAGCTCGCGGACCCAGTCCAGGGTGCCGTTGGCGCTCACGCGGGCCAGGACGAGGTTCAGGTTGAACTTGTCGTCCCACTGGTTGGCGTTGACGTTGAAGTACACGTTGCCGGCGGGGTCCGCGGCGAGCCCGCCGGGCTGCACGCTGTTGGACTTCTCGACGTTGGACCGCCCGAAGAGGCGCTCCAGGCCGCTCGACACCACCGGGCTCAGCGTGGCGTTGTCACGCCCGCGGGCCTCGACGGTCCACGTGAAGGCCTGGCCCGCGCCGTAGTTGATGGTCACCTGCACGTTGCGGGGCCCCGAGGCCAGCGGCATGAAGTAGAGCCCGAAGGACAGCGCCTCGCCCGCGGCCAGGGTGCGGTCGGTGACGGGCATGGGCTTCAGGCTCACCGACCCCGGCTCGTTGACCGTCCACTCGATGGACTCGGTGGGGGCCACGGGGGTCAGGGCCACGTCCTGGATGGTGACGGGAGCGTCTGAGACGTTGGTGACCGTGAAGTCGGCGTTCGCCATGCTGTACGGCGGGATTCCGTCCAGATTGATCTGCGTGTAGGTGCCGCCGGACGTGACGGCGGCGGCGTTGAAGCCCGTCACCGAGAAGGGGCCGTCGCTCGCTCCGCCGGTGTCGTCGTTGCCCGTTCCGCCCGTGTCCCCGCCCTGGGTCTGCGTATCCGAGCCTTGCTGCCCGCCCGCGGCGTCCCCGGCTCCGCTCTCCGAGTCGCACCCCACGAGCGGTGCCCCGGTGAGGGCGAGGACCAGCGTCCATCTCCACATCTGTCGCATGACTGTCTCCCTTCGCGCTGCGGAGCGGGCCGTGACGTCTCCGCCGGCCGCTCCGCGACCCGACCGGAGAGTGGAGCACCTGACGAGGCGCCCGACTGGAGGCTCCGGATGTGACGACTGCTGGTTCCGCCAAGACCCGGGGCGCTCCCTCCACCGACCGGGCTTCTACGATATGCTGACTTGTGGGTCAAGAAATCGATCAGTCGGCGCTGCGACCCGTGCTCGACCTCCGGCGTGTCTTGGCGCTAGACTGGCCGCGCGCCCGTGGAGGCGCCCGGAGGTCTCCCATGATGCGCACTCTCCTCTTGATCGCAGTCGCCCTCGTAGGCTGTGCGGACGACGGCACGGCGCCTGCCTGTGCGAGCCACGACGAGTGCGAGGGCGGGCAGGTGTGCTACCACGGGGAGTGCGTCACCGCGGCCGGGGGCCCGTGCCAGGACCACCTCGACTGCCCCGGTGGCACCTGGTGTGACCCTGCCCTGAAGGAGTGCGTCCCGCTCGGCCTCGACCCGCTGGACGCGGGGACGCGGGGCGAGGAAGGCGACGCGGTGGGTCCGGCGGGCGATGCGCCGGGAGGGGACGGCGCGGCCAGCGCCGGCGACGGAGGGGGGCCCGGCGATGCCGGTGGTGGCGACGCCGGCGGCGCCAGCGATGTCGGGGGAGACGGCGGTGGTGACGGGCCGGACGGAGGGTCCCCGGACGCTGGAGGCGACGCCTCTCCCGATGCGGGACAGCCCGACACCACCTCGGTCTACGATGCGGCGCCGGGCGATCAGGACGGCGACGGCGTGCCGGATGCGGACGACAACTGCCCGCAGCTCCACAATCCCGGGCAGAGCGACGTGGACGGCGACGGGATCGGCGACTTCTGCGACAACTGCCACCTGGTGGCGAACGCGGATCAGACGGACGGCGACGGCGACGGGCGGGGCGACGCCTGTGAGGAGGACGTGGACGGCGACGGCGTGGAGGACGGCGAGGACAACTGCCCGGCCGTGGCCAACCCGGACCAGACAGACTCCGACGGAGACGGCCAGGGAGACGCCTGCGAGAACGACTTCGACGGCGACGGCGTCCCGAACCCAGTCGACAACTGCCCGGGAATCCCGAACCCGGATCAGGCAGACACGGACGGAGACGGCCTTGGAGACTCCTGCGACGTGGACTCGGACCAGGACGGGGTCCCGGACCAGATCGACACGTGCCCCTCCGTCTACGATCCCGCGCAGGCAGACTGGAACAAGGACGGCGTGGGCGACGCCTGCTCGGACTGGGACGGCGACGGGGTGAAGGACGCGGTGGACAACTGCCCGGCCTATAACAACCCGTCGCAGGCGGACAAGGACGGAGACGGCCACGGAGACCTGTGCGACAACTGCCTGCTCGTCGCGAACCCGAACCAGAAGGACAGCAACAAGGACGGCCAGGGAGACGCCTGCCAGGGAGACTTCGACGGGGACGGGGTCCCGAACTTCCTCGACAACTGCCTGCTCGTGCACAACCCGGACCAGAAAGACACGGACGGCGACGGGGATGGGGATGCGTGCGAGAACGACATCGACGGAGACGGCGTCCCGGACAAGATCGACAACTGCTACTGGCTCTACAACCCGGATCAGGCAGACAAGAACGGCAACAAGGTCGGAGACGCTTGCGAGTCGGACTACGACGGAGATGGAGTGCCGGACGTGGTCGACAACTGCCCGGGGGTCCACAACCCGAACCAGGCGGACTTCAACCTGGACGGCACCGGAGACGTCTGCTCCGACTGGGACGGAGACGGGGTCGTGGACTCTCTGGACAACTGTCCGTACAACTCGAACCCGTCTCAGCACGACGTGGATGGCGACGGGTGGGGAGACTTCTGCGACAACTGCTTCATCGTCGCGAACCCGACGCAGAAGGACTCCAACCAGAATGGCCAGGGAGACGCCTGCGAGGGAGACTTCGACGGCGACGGGGTGGGAAATGGCGTGGACCTGTGCCCCCTCGTGCCCGACCCGGACCAGACCGACACCGATGGCGACGGCCACGGAGATGCCTGCGAGAACGACTACGACGGCGACGGGGCCCCGAATGGCAAGGACAACTGCCCGTTCATCCCCAACCCGGACCAGAAGGACACGAACTTCGACGGCGTGGGGGACGCCTGCGCCAACGACAACGACGAGGACGGTGTGCCGGACGTCATCGACAACTGCCCGCTCATCCACAATCCGTCGCAGAAGGACGTCAACAAGGACGGGGTCGGGGACGCCTGCCAGTAGTCATCTTGGGGCGAACGAAGCTCAGTCAGTCGAGAAGCCGACCGCGAGGGTAGCGCTCCAGATGGTGTCTCCGACGATGCCGGCCTCACCCGCCACCTCGATGAAGACCGGCTCGTCCACGTAGAGGCGGGCGCCGCCGCGGACCGAGAACCCGAAGCGGGTCGCGTCGTAGCGGATGGTGTCCGCGCCGCTGGCCAGCTCCAGGTCCACCCAGTGGACGGCGCCGATCAGATCGATGAAGGGCACGACGATGCCGGCGGGGATCTCTCCGCCGAGGCCGAAGCGCAGCTCGTAGGGGGCCACGTCGAGGACCGCGACGTCCCGGTCGACGCCGCCGATGGTGTGCGTGCGGGTCGTCGCGTAGGCGTCGGGGTCCGGGAAGGGCAGGTCGAAGCCCAGGGTCATGCGGATGTGGCTGACCACGAGGCGCAGGTCCCAGTGCAGGCCGTAGACCAGCACGTCGTCGAGGGATGCCCCGGCGGTGACGACCCCGGGGAGCCGCCCGCCCAGGAGGTCGGATGGGCCATCCGTGTGGCCGAAGGGGAGCTTGTCGTAGGCCCGCTGGCCGACCATGAAGCCGAGGGTTACCTCGAAGTGCTCGCCGTCGCTGGTGTCGGCGGCGGCGACTGTCGGGGCGAGGAGCAGCGCGAGGATGAGGGCGGTTCGCATGGGGTGCCTCCGTTGCGTGCGCCGTGGCAAAGCAAGGTCCATGCCCGGGCGCGCCCTCGGTGCAACGCATGACGCAGGCTGGGGATCCGGCTCCGCTGGGGGAGGCGGGCCGCGATCCGTGCGTCGCGCTGCCGCGAACGTGTGTTCGCGTCCCGGGTCGCGGCGGGCGCGGGTCCCCGGGTCCACTCTCGATCCTTCCTCGATCCTTCGGTCCGGTTGACATGAGCCTCCTCCTGCTGTGTCATCCTCGCTCATCGCACCCCAACGAGGATCTGCCCCATGCGCCGAACAGCCGTTGTCTTCGTCACCCTCCTCGCCGGATCCGCCGTCGCTGCTCCGGCGGACGAGACCTGCCTCATCCAGGAGAGCAACGTCACCTGGGCCGCCATCAAGGGCGCCGTCCACGGGACCTGGGCGGAGGCCGCCAAGGCGGCCGGCGTCGCGGCCCCGGAGGGCGACGCCGACCCGTTTGGTAGCGAGGCAGCGAGGCTCGTCTCCACACCCCGCGGCGACGATCTCTTCGTCAAGGGGCAGAAGGGCGTGATCCGATTCCCCGACCGACTGTCCAAGGATGCCAGGACCCGGCTCAACCACTGGGTCATGAGCTCCGCCAGGGGGCCCTGGGTGGTCGTGTCCATGGGCACGCAGGACATCATCGAGGAGGGCGACGAGGAGCCGGGCCTCCCGGCCCACCCCGAGTCCGACTACACCCAGTGGTTGATCGACGGGCGGACGGGTCGCGTGGTCGTCCAGGCCGCCTACACCCTGCCGCACAGCGCCGGGCCCGACGCGCCGGAGTGGGAGCTGACGGACACCGAGTTCACCTACCGCACCTACGACGAGTCTGGCACGCGCCCCTTCGCGGACGTCGCGCGGTGCGCGGGCGCAGAGGGCGACTCGCCGCAGAAGCTGGCGTCCCCGTGGGTGGAGCTCGGACGGAAGCTGACGAAGAGCCGGCCCAGCGACGCCTGGACGGCCTTCACGCAGGCCCTCGCCTTCGCGCCGGAGGCGGCCGAGGCCTGGTCGGGCCGCGGCTACGCCACCCTCCAGCTCTACCTGGAGCGGCGCAAGACGTCGTCCAGCTCCATCGACTACATCGCGGCCCTGGAGGACTTCGACAAGGCGGTCAAGCACTCCACCGACGCCAGGTTCCTGGCGCAGGTGTGGTACAACATCGGCGAGGCGCACCGCCTCGGCTGCGAGAGCAACCTCCCCAAGTACAAGCGCGAGCCTCTCGGCAAGGCGGCCGACGCCTACAAGCGGTCGCTGGCGTACGCGGAGCGCGAGCCCGTCATCGCGAAGCTGGCCGAGGTCGAGGCGCTCCTGGCGGGGCTGCCGAGCGAGTAGTCCGCCATCCCACGCGTCGGGCCCCGTCCCCCTTCATCCCGCGACACGACACCGCACCCTGCCTACCGTGATCGGGGTGGGCTGCGGCCGTGCGCCGCGAGGAGGCTGTGACATGAAGCGCTGGATGGTGCTCGCCTTGGCGGCGGCGCTGTCGTGTGAGGCGCCGCAGGACGACGGAGGAATCTTCGATCCTCCAGGGGGGAACGGGGGCGGGGTGGACGGGGGGGCCGCCGGCGTGGACGCGGGCGCCGGGGGTGGGGCCGGCTCAGACACGGGCATCGCTGGCGATGCCGGACCGGTCGTCGGGCCGCCGCCGGCGTTCACGGACGGTGACGCCCTCGCCGCGTGGATGCTCCAGGTCGCCGCGGCCTGCCCGCAGGTGTCCTCTCTGACCGTCCCGGGCGGCTGGGCCATGTCCATGCTCGGTGAGTCGGGCTGCGTGATCTATACGCCCTCGTGGCAGGCGATCCCGTCCGACTGGATCTGGCAGTGGGTCTCGGACGACACGCGCCACACCGGCCTGATGATCATCTCAGGCAGCGTCCAGGGGACGAGCTGGGACGAGGTCAGCCTCGCCGACGAAGTGGTCGACGGCCTGGCGAAGATCCACCCCGACCTGGACGTGATCGCGTCCGCCAGCCAGGATGACCCCTATGGCACGGGCTGGCGCATCCGGTCCCTGCTGCTCCGCTTCACCAACGAGGGCACGCCGTCGGTCGCCGCCCTGCGCCTCGTCCACGGTGGGTGCTCGGTGGTGCTGGGGACGTGCGCCGTGACCGCCGACGTCATGTGGACCCCCGTCGATGCGTATTCAGCTACTGCGTGTACGCTGCTTCAAGTGGAGGCCTCCTTCCACTGCCCGTCCAAGGGCGGGTACGAGTGCGACGAGGGAGACTGCGACGCGGGCTGCAAGGCCAAGGGCAGCGCGGGCGGAGTGTGCGTGGGCGACAACTGCATGTGCGAGTAGGGGCCTGTCCGTGGCTGCGCCCGGGCGAGGACCACTGTGTACGGGCCAGGGGTTGCGGTGCGGCCCATGCTGATCATCTTGGACTGCGTCTGCGGGGGCGATTGGCCGACATGGGGGGTTGGCGCGGACCATGGGGCACGAAGCCGAGCATGTGGGGGCGGAGTCGAACGCTAGAACGCGGAGCTGTCACGGGTGTCGGGCTCGCGCCTCGTCGGCCTGGGCGTCGCTGCCGGAGGACGTCCTCCACATCTTGAGCGACGGCAAGGAGGTGCGGCTCTACGGCCCCGGGCAGGTGGTCTTCCACGAGGACACGCGTCCGCTCGGCCTGTTCTGCGTCCAGTCGGGGACCGTGGCGCTTCGCAAGGAGGACGCCAGCGGAAACGGCATCATCGTCGCCCTGGCTGGCCCCGGCTGCCTGCTGGGCCACGCCGAGTACTTCTGCGGGACGCCGGCCTGGACGACGGCCTGTGCCCTCTGCGAGAGCCGCGCCTGCTTCATCAACGGTGACACCATGGATCGTGTGACCGAGCAGAGCCGCGACGTGCTCATCGACGTGCTGCGCCGCGTCGGCGGCGAACTGGAGTGCGCAGAGGGCGAGCTGCTCCGACAGGCCGTCATGCCGGTGCGCGCCCGCGTGGCTGCGCTGCTCCTCTCGTTGCGAGACCACCACGGCTCCGTCGACTCGGACGGCCGGCTCGTGATCACGCTGCCGGTCAGCCGAGCGGACCTCGCGGCGCTGCTCCGCGCCCGCCGCGAGACGGTCTCGCGTGCGCTGCACCAGCTCGCCAGCGACGGGGTCGTCACGGTGCGCGGGCGTGCCGCCATCGTCCCCGACCTGGATGTGCTGATGGACGAGATCAAGGAGTTTACCGGGATGTGAGCGCCGAGCGAGCGCTGGTCAGCACCCGTCGCGGCGATACGGACCCTCCTCGGCGAGGATGCGCATCTCCTGCTCCACGGCGGCCGCCTCGTGCGGGAGCCACTCGCCGACGGCGCGGGCCAGCGCTGGGTGGCGGATCCAGTGCGCGCTGAAGGTCGGAGACGGCAGAAACCCACGCTTCAGCTTGTGCTCCCCCTGGGCGCCGGCCTCGAACCGGGTCCACCCCTCGCGCAGGCACAGCTCGATGGGGGCGTAGTAGCACACCTCGAAGTGCAGCAGCTCGAAGGCGTCGACGCAGCCCCAGTAGCGCCCGTAGAGGTGGCGCCCCTTCTGGAAGGACAGGGTCCCGGCGACGGGCTGGTGCCCCCGCAGGGCCAGGAAGATCAGCGCCCTGTGCCTCAGCGTGGTCGCCGCCAGCTCGAAGAAGGCGTCGGTCAGGTAGGGGTATGCGCCCTTGCGCGCGGCGGTCGCCCGGTAGAAGCGCCGCGCCGCGTCCCAGGCCGCTGGGGTCAGCGCGTCGCCTCGCAGGGCCTCGATGCGGAGCCCGTGGGCCGCCGCCTCCCGGCGCTCGCGGCGGACCTGCTTGCGCGCCGGCGAACGCATGGCGCCCAGGAAGCCCTCGAAGTCGCCGAAGCCGCGGTCCTCCCAGTGGAACTGGTAGGTCAGCCGCGGGAGCATGCCGCGGGCGACCAGCGCGTCGCGCTCGGCCTCGGTCGAGAACAGGACGTGCAGCGAAGACGCCCGTGCCGCGTCCGCCAGGGCCTGCAGGCCACCGTGCAGCGCGTCCACCAGCTCGGGCCCCACGCCCGGCGCCAGGAGGAGCCGGCTGCCTCCGGCCGGCGTGTGCGGCACGGCACAGACCACCTTGGGGTAGTACCGGAGCCCCGCCCGATGCGCCGCCTCCGCCCACCCCCAGTCGAAGATGTACTCGCCGTAGCTGTGGTCCTTGACGTAGGCGGGGGTGGCGCCTACGAGGCGCCCGTCCCGCCGGACGAGCACGTGGCGCGGGGTCCACCCCGTGCCAGGCCCCACGCTGCCGCTGTCCTCCAGCGTGCGCAGGAAGGCGTGCTCCGTGAACGGGTCGTCCGGTCCGACCAGCGCGTCCCAGGCGGCTGCGTCCACCCTCCCCATTCCGTCGATGTGCTCGACCTCCAGCACGCCTGCTCCTGTCCGCGAACCGCTAGAGGGTGGCAGCATCGCCGGCCGTGCGCCCGCGCGCAAGCTTGAGCCAGCGGCCAGGGGCCATTCAGCCCGCCCAGCCTCCTTGGACAGCCTCACGGACTTCCAGGATCGCTCTCCGTGGCAGCCTGGGGCTGGTCGTAGCGGAGCTGCTCGAGCAGGCAGTGGGTCAAGCTCGGGTCGACGGCCAAGTTGGCGCGTACAAGCGCACCCGCGGTCGGAGGCGCCAGGTCTGCCTGGTCTGTGGTGCCGAACGGGAGCCCAGCCGGTGACTCCATGTCAGGAGAGCCACGAAGGCGACCAGGGCACCTGCCTGTGCGCCCCCTGGTGCGCCTCCAGACGCGGCGCATCCCCCGCAGCCCTCGCCGGGGCCCGGTCCGGCTCCGCCACCAAGCACGCCGTCTCTGCAGCCGCCCCGCGATTCGCCGCAGGTGGAGCCTGTGTCGGGCGTTGCCTCGGCCGCGTCCGACGTTCGAGCATCGACGCCAGGGCGAGGCTCGGGCCTGCCGCGCGCGAGAGCGTCATCGGGGAGAGCGTCAGCCCCAATTCGGCCCCCGGCGCTGTCGTGCGTCCCGCGTCCTCCCCCGGAGCCATCACCGGTCAATCTGGTCCAGGAGTCTGAGGCCGCACCTCCGTCACCGCCCCTGGCCTCGACCGCGTCCCTCGGTCGCGTCGTCCCGTCGTCCGGTGACGCCTCGTCCGTCGAGCCCTCGTCGGGCGCCGGGGCCACGTCGCTGGCAACGTCCTCGGCACCACCGTCATGCAGGCTGCCACCGTCGTCCAGGCTGCCGCCGTCGCCCACGCTCCCGTCGCTCAGCCACGTGTCTTCCGCGCCTCCGTCGCCGCCGACGGCGTCCGGACTGACCGGGGAGCAGTGGCCATCGACGCACGGGACGTCCGGTCCGCACCCGGAGCCGCACGTCCCGCCACAGCCGTCGGGACCGCACTCGTGACCTGTGCAGGCCGGGACGCAGAGCGCGCCGCACAGGAGCGCGAACGTCCCCGCAGGGTCTGCGCCTGAGCCGCCACAGTCGTACCACGCCGCGGCCTCACCGCTCGGCTTCTGCGTCCTCCAGCCGCAGCCGTCCTTCGAGGCGCAGGCGAGGCAGTGCAACGCACCGCCCTCGCACCACACGACACGGCCCTGGTCGTCGCAGCAGCCCTCGAAGCCGAGTCCCACCGGGCACGCATCTGCGCTGGGGACCTTCGACCCCAGGCACGCGGCCGGATAGTCGGGCTCGCAGCTCCCGCCCCTGCACGCGGTGCTCCCCGGGCAGTCTCCGCAGGAGCCTCCGCAGCCATCTGGCCCGCACGCCTTCCCCTCGCACACCGGCACACAGGTGCACTTGCCGGCGTGGCACACCTGGCCCGTCGAGCACTCACCACAGAGCCCGCCGCAGCCGTCGCTCCCGCACTCCTTGCCCTTGCAGCTCGGCTTGCAGCAGAGGCCGTCCAACGTGCAGACGGCGCCCGCGGGACAGCTCCCGCACGTGAACTTCTTGTAGCCGCAGCCGACCCACCCACACTCGCGGCTATCGCAGTCGGGGATGCAGGGGCAGCCCTGGCACTCGTAGCGGCAGGCGGTGGCGCAGGTCGCGTCCCATGCCACCGTGCAGCAGGCCGGGTCGATGCTGCAAACGCACTCCTCGCACGCGCACCCGGCACACCCGGGCGACGCGGTCACTCCGCAGCCGAGGGGAACGCACGAGCCCTTCGCACAGACCTCTCCTGGGGGGCAGCTCCCGCAGCTTGTGCCACAGCCGTCGTCTCCGCACTCCTTGGCGGTGCAGCCGCAGGGGAGACACTTCTTCCCGAATCCGGCGCAGCGCATCCCCTGCGGGCACGTGCCGCAGGAGCCACCGCAGCCGTCTGTGTCCCCGCACACCCTTCCCTGGCAGTCTGGGACGCAGAGATCCCCGCAGCCCTCGCACCTCGCGCACGCCACCGCGCACAGCGAGTCCCATGCAACGGAGCAACACCAGGGGTCGCCTGCGCAGACGCACGTGCCGCAGGCGCAGCCGCTGCAGCCGAGTTCCCCTGGGGAGCAGCCGGCGGGAGCGGGCGCACACGTCCCGTCCGGCGTGCAGCCCTGTCCGGCGGGGCATGTGCCGCAGCTCGCGCCGCAGCCATCGTTGCCGCAGACCCTGCCGCTGCACCCGCACTCCTCGCACGTGCGGCCCGGGCTGCAGTGCATCGGCCATCCACAGGCGCCGCACGTGCCCCCGCAGCCGTCCGACCCGCACTCCGCCCCTGTGCAGTCCGGTGTGCAACAGTGGCCATTCGGGTCGCAGTCCAGGCCGACTGGACACACGCCACACAGCCCGCCGCAGCCGTCGAGCCCACACGTCTTGCCGTCGCAGTCAGGAAGACAGGAGACGCACTGGCCACCGGACGCGCACAGCGGGGTGTCCTGTGGACAGTCTCCACAGCTCCCCAGGCAGCCGTCGGGGCCGCACTGCCTCCCCGTGCAGTCCGGCGCACACGCCCAATCGCACTGCATGGGGAGCGTGCCCGTGGGGTCGGCCAGACCCGCCGTTCCGCAGTCGTATATCTCGTGGGTGACAGCGAATCCGCATGTGCCAGCGCCGACGCACTCCAGGGCACAGAGTGTCACCCCGTCGGGGGCGCACCACAGGACGTTGCCGCCCGCGCAGCAGCCCGCCGGTGCGACCGAGCCGCAGCCAGCGTTCAGGGGCAGGCCTACGACGCACGGGCCCGCGGTGGCGACGACTGGCCTGGGACCCGCGGCCATACACCACGAGAGGGCGGCGGCGACCGAAGCGGCGGTGCGCACGCTCATGGAAGACACCTCCTACGGTCTGTGTACCGGAGGCGGTGTGCACGGGGCGCGGGTCCAATCGCGCTCGAGCACCCATACCTCGTTGGTCGTCGTGAAGTTCCCAGCAGACCCCGTCCCGACGGCCCCTCCGAAGGCGATGAAGCGATCACGCTTCGGGTCGTACATCAGGTCGGCGTTGCGCCCCTTGGGCCAGGTCCCCCCGGTATCGACGATCTCGAAGCGCCCCGAACGCGGGCCCTCGAAGGTGAATGTCCAGGTGTCGTAGCTCTCGACGCCGACCGCGTCCTCACTCGGCGGACCCGGGTAGTACCGCCCCCGCGAGCAGGTGGCCCGGTGCGCCACCGGGTCGAAGGCACAGCGCCCCCCCGAAAAGCGGTGAGGGATGTTGCTCGTCAGGTGCAGCTCGTACCACGTCTTCGGTCCGCCCCGCCCAAGCCCGGTGAGGCCGTAGGTGTCGCGATAGTGTATGGTCGGGCAGCTCCCGAAACACCGGGCTCCGCCCGCGACCACCATCATCGCGCGCTCCGGGTCGTACCAGTGGAGGGCGTTGGCCCTCTCCCCCGGTCCTTCCTCGTGCCCGGCCACACGAGCCCAACCGGACCCGGAGCCGCTCGGCCCGAGCTCCCACGTATCTCCCACGAAGTCGACGTTGAAGTTGTAGCCTCCCTGCACGACGAGCGAATGCGTCTCAGGCACCAACACAGCCTGCGCTCCCCAGCGAGTCCACGGGAGCTCGCCCGCGGGGTGGACCCTCGACCACGTCAGGGAGCTCGCGTCGAGGCGCCAGGTGTCGTTGACGCCGTAGTCGGAGGGGTTGTTGATGTCGAACGCTCCCGTGCACCAGTTCGCACCCCCAAAGACGAGGAGGGAGTCGGTCGCCGGGTCGAAGTCGCCGGAGCCGTAGGATCGAGCGCGAGGAATCACCGACCCACCGTCGATCTTGGTCCATGCGGGCACTGGCCAGAATCTCAGCTCCCAGGTGTCCTGCCGGTAGGGGCAGCCTGGGGGTGCCGGGTATTCGTATCCACCAAACACGAGGACCCGATCACGGACCGCGTCGAACCCGAGCGCCGCCCCCTCGCGGTGGGTGGGGGGGGCTCCTTCGACATCGAGCTTGCGCCATCTGAAGGGAACGTCCCGGTAGTCGCACTCGGCGCTCGCCTGGAGGGCCGCTTCGACCACGACCTCCTGCCCTGCTCCATAGCTCGTTTGCGAGGCAGACTCCACGGGCGCCGGCGCCGTCCCCGTGGGGCTCGCACACGCAGCGAGCCACGCCAGGGGCAAACAACGCAACTGACGTCGCCGGACGCTCCTCATTCCGCAGCGCACTGGTACGAGAATCGCACCGCCTCCGGAGCCAGCGCCGGCAGGCACTCGCCGTGCTTGCACTCAAACCCCGGTGGACACTCCACCGCCTCGATGGCGCTGCACAGCGGTGTCCCAACCACGGCCAGCGCCGGCACCTCCCGAACGCCGATGTGATCGAAGCCCCCCCCCCAGGCGATGTCCCATTCGTTCACGTCCACATACTCGTGCACATTCTGTCCACCGTAGCAGTGTCCAGGCTCGCGCACGAACCCGCCCACCTGGGTCGGGTCTTCGACTCCATTCTTGTTCCAGTCGATCCCAGGATCCTGCTCGAGGAGTCGCACGGGCGCCGGTCCGATACCCTGCGCATGCCCGACTTCGTTGGTCATGCACTTCATCTCACCCAACTGGAATAGCCGATTGGCCAGGTAGTCGTTTCCTCGCCGGTCGTAGAGGTTCCCGATTCCTACGTCCTCCCTCAGTCCTGGACCCACGCAGTAGTGCGGCGCAGTCGGCCAATCGCCGTCCACCAGGCAGCACTTTCCTCCCGGCGGATTGCGGCCGGGTGGCAGGGGGCAGCCGGGGTCGCCATAGTCTGGGCAGGCGGGATCTTCACACGAGGACGCCACCACCGTGAACGGCTCGACCCGCGGGCGCACCCCGCTGGAGAAGTCGATGTGCCCAACGGCGTCGACCCGGTGGAGAAAGTAGTAGTTCATGCTGCTCACGTGGTTTGGGACATTCTGCCATGTAGAGTGGGCGCACTGCGACCCCACGCAGCGTTGAGGCCATGCGCAGTCAGTATCCCAGTGGCATTCGGCTCCGCTCACGAACTCGACCACGCCGTCCTGGAGCCCCAGTATGTGCCCGAGCTCGTGAAACACCGTACTCGTCCAATCGACCGGAGTACCAGGCGGTACTTCCTGGCTGAACGGAACGCCCTTCTCCTCCGAGCCCAACTCGATGAAACCGGGCCACACGGTCATGCAGTCCTGCCCGCTGGAAGGCCACGTGCACGTCCGGAAATTGGTGGTGCCCAGCACCGAACTCTCGTGTCCCTCAGACGCCTGGAGTCCCCGGCCCAGCCAGACCTCCGTGAACAGCCCTCGTCTGTTCAGCGGCATGAGTGACCATGCGCTGCCCGGCGATCCTCGCAGCATCCGTTGGAAGTTGAACGGCTCGTGGATGGACTGATGGCGCATGCATGGAGCCTTGCAGTCCGTGGGCACGCACACGTGTGCCCCTGCGCCGTTGTGTGGATCCGCGACGCAGTATTTGCCGGCTGCCTCACACGCTCCGGGCACATCGGGCGCGCATGACGGCCACGGGCCAAAGCAAGCCGGGTCAGCCTGCTCAGCGACGCACGGTGCCCACGGAGCCCGGCAGAACTCACTACGACAGAGGCGGTCGCTCGACACGCCGTCAAAGACACACTCGTCTCGCCCGTCGATCATACAGTCGCTGGTCGATGCGCATGGAAGCTCCGGCTTCGGCAAACACTTTCCGGGTGTGCACACCAGCTCGGGTGGGCACTGGCCGCCGCTGCAGCTTGGAATGCAGCGAGCCTCCCCAGGAGGTCCATAGGTGCTGCACGACTGCAAGTACGTTGCTCCCCCAACGGTCAAGCTGGGGCAGGAGGAGCCGAGGCTGCACGTCAAGTAATCTCCGCAGGCCGGGCGCTTGTTGGAAACGGCGACATGGTCGGAGTAGACGACCTCGTTGCCACCGGCTCCCCCGGCGGGGAGCTGGCCAAAGTCGAAGAAGACGCGAATTGCTTCCTTCGGTACCTCCACGCTGGTCTGTTCCGAGGCGAACGCCTCTACGATCTCGCTCAGCCCGCCGGCGAGAAGCCCCCACTTGTCGACAGGTTCGCTGGGATGCGAGATCCAATCGACCTGAACGAGCAGGTTCTTTCTCATCGGGCTGGCGCCGTAGTAGGCCAGGTTGATGGCGTTCTCTGACTGCGGGTCACAGCCATTGAACGTGCAGCCGCCGATGGTCTCCCAGTCGTCGCGCAGTCCGTCCTCGTCCGAGTCCCTCGGGTCTCGGCCAGGGCAGGCCTGCGCTCGCTTGCAGGTTCCCAGCGCATCTTCGAGGGCATCACCGAGGTTGTCATCGTCGGGGTCATGGCCGGGCACTGTCGCATCGTTGCGATAGAACGTAAGCCGTCCGTCTCCATAGAGCGTAGGGTTGTTCCACGCGTAGGGGTCTCCGCCCACGACGTAGTGATATGGAGCCGTCGTGTTGGGGTAAGGGGTTATCGAAGCCGAGGACTCCGGTAGCAGAATGCCTGGCTGTCCCCAAATCGATGGGCCTCCCTGGCTCGTGCCTGCCCCAAAACCAAAGTCGTCTGTTCGGGTGTAGCGGTACAGGCGCTCGGCTCCAGCCAGCACGAGCACAGTCGGCGTCAGAAGTCCGTTGCTCCAGGGGGTCCCGACGGTCACCTGGCGGACCGGCGCATAGGCGGTCTGAATCGTCTCGTTAGCGTCCCAGGAAACAACCGCCCCAGTGCCCCACCGGTAGGTGACATCACCTGCAGGCGAGATGACGTCGTCCACGAGTTGACCATAGCCGACAGAGGACACCCGGAAGAGGCACGTACCGGAACTCTGGTTGTTGTATCTGCGGACGAAAACGATGACCTGTTGCCCAGCGGTCAATTGTAGATCGAGGCAGGATGTCTTCTCATGGGTCGGCTTGAGGTCGTTACAGGTACCGAAGCCGGCATCATCGTTGGACCTCGCGTGCTGGTCGAGCCCCAGGTCCCACACGTGAATGACCGTATCGAGCCCCTCGCTCCCAAGATAAGTCCGGAACCGCCAGACACCGGTCTGCGGTATCGTCACATACTTGTAGTAGATGTTCCCGGGGTCGGTGACGTGGAAGATGCGGCCATCCGCGGATGTCGCCGCGAGCACGGAGGTGGAAGAGAGGGTGAGCAAGGCCGCGAGCATTATTCTTGAGTTCATCGGTTCCGCCTCCTACTGGCCCAGCGCTGTCGCGTTGAGGACCCCGTACAGTTCTGCCCTCTCTGCCTCCGGCAACGCGTCCAGCTCTTCGGTCAAGTCAAGGAGCAGCTCGTCGAAGGCAGCGACCTTTGCCGCATAGAGGTCGAACAACGCTCCTTTCGCGGTCGTTGACTTGAGCTGCTTCTTCTCGGGCGCCGGAATGAGAGTGAGCATCGACGCGGGGAGCTCGATCACAAGGTTCAGCAGTTCCCCTCCTGGCCGCCTGGCAAGGACAATGACGGTAGCGTCGTAGCCTGGAGAGAACACCTGAGGCACCGTGATCGAGTGAGGCCACTGGTGGACTGTCGTGCCTGGTTCTGGGTCTCCCGGGCGGGATGTGTGTGAGCGAGCCCAGGCAAGGAAGGGTGCGGTGCCGATTACAGAGAGCCAGAGCTCTTCGCGTACCAGGACGAACGGAGGAGGAACATTCGTGCCATCGACGGAAAGCACAAGGTAGTCATCGGTCTTCTTGCTGGCGTCCACCACTACGTCCAGCAGAAGGAGTGGTTCCTTGGAAGGTGCCTTCGGGTCACAGGTCGCATTCCGGTGATCAATGAGGCCAGACTGCAGCAGCGCGAAGAACACGAGAGAGAGAGAGAGAGAGTGTGTGTGTGTGTGTGTGTGTTGCGGGGCGGCAAGCTCATCTTGGTCTACCTCCTTCCCAACTGGGACCGAGCGGAGGGCGCTCGGTTCGTGTGGCACGCGAGCGATAATCGACTCGTGGTATGCGACGTGTCAAGGGGAAACGCCTCTACGGTTCTTGAGGCTCCTTTGGACCGTTCCGTCTGCGGTGCTCATGGATGGTTGGCCGTCGATGGTGGCGGTTGACGGAAGGGGGAGGGCGTGGTCGGCTGGAGAGGCGCTCTCGTGAATCGCTCCGGGGTGGTTGCACGCGGGGAGGCAGACCGACATACCCAGGGGCATCTGTCGAGCCCGAGCCCTTGGCCGAGGCAGCGGTGTGGATACCGTACGAACGGTTGGATGGGGGGGCTTCGCCGCGTCGCGCGCCCCTGGGTGCCCAGAGGCGGAGGCCGATTACCCCTGCGGCTGGAGCTACGGCGCCATCACCGTCACCTTGGTGGTGAGGACGGAGTCAGCGGCGCAGACACCCTGGATGCAGGCGTCGATGAAGGCCACACCGGGCGCCACGGCGAGGACGCCGCCCTTGGCGTGGGTGAGGCTCGCGACCGCCTCGTTGCTCGTGAACCACGTGGTCTTCGGGCTTAAGGTCACGTCGTTGATCGTGCCGTCGCTGAAGTGCGCCAGCGCCTGGAGCTGGGCCGTGTCGTTGACGAAGAGCGACACGTCCGCCGGGATTGTCTCCATGAGCGCCAGCGTGGCGTCGTTGACCTTGACGAGGATCGTGTCGTTCACGACCCCGAGGGTCGCGGTCAGCATCGCAAACCCGAGGCCGCGCGAGTCCACCCAGCCGGTGTCGGTCACCGTCGCGACCGCCGTGTCGGCCGAGGCGTACTGCGCGTCCTCCGTGGCGCAGTGCCAGGCGCCCGAGAAGCGGCCTACCACCTCGAGCTGTGTGCCGAAGCCGAGCGGCAGCACGAGCGGGTCGGCGCCGGCCGGGTTGATCACGAGCTGATCGAGGAGGCCGGGCTTGACCGTGAAGAGGATGCTCCCCACAAAGCCGCTCGGCGTCTCCGCGGTCAGGGTCACGTTGCCCGCCTGGCCGCCCGTCGTGATGCGACCCGAGCTCCCGTTGCCGGTGGCGATGGCCGCCCGCGCCGGGTTCGAGGACGACCAGGTCACCGAGTCGGTGATGTCGTAGGCGAGGCCGTTGCTGTAGTGGCCGAGGGCTCGCGCCCACGTGGTGAGGCCACCCGCCGGATGGGCGAAGCCGGCCTTGATCCACGAGGCCGCGCCGTACTTCGGGTGGCACGCGCCTGCCGTGTCGAGGCCCGCCACGGAGACGGACGTCAGGGTCGCCGAGGTCACCGTGACCTCGTTCGCGCCGGAGATGTTGCCCTGCGTCGCGACGATGGGCGTGGTGCCGAGCCCCACACCGGTCACGCGGCCCTTCAGCGCGCCGGCGTTCGAGACGACCGCCACGGAGGCCTTGCCCGTCATCCACGAGTCGATGGTCCGCGTGATGTCGTAGCTCGTTCCGTCGCTGTAGGAGCCGATGGCGTGGAACTGCGTGGACAGGCCCACCGGAACCTGCATCTGGTCGCTCTGCACCGCGATGTCGAGGAGCGTCGCGCCGTTGATGGCGACGGCGGCCGCGGCCTGGAGCGCCCCGGAGCAGCCGCCCCCGTCGAGGTGCGCGTAGACCGCCACCATCCCAGGCGCAGCGCCGGGGTGGGCGAAGGTCCAGCCCGCGTAGTCCGGGTTCGGGATGCGCGCCGGGTCGGTGCTCACGAAGGTCACGTCGCCGGTCACGTCCTGCGTCGGCCCGCTCGTGTAGTGCGCCGTCACCGCGAAGGTCAGCGGGACGCCCGCGGGCACGGTCGTCGCCGCCGGCGCCATGGTCAGCGAGGCGATGCAGCGCGGCTCCACCGCGATGGACGCGCTCCCGCTCACGGGGCCGATCTGCGCGATGATCGCGACTGCGCCCAGGCCGAGCGCGGTCACCTTGCCCGTGTTGGTCACAGAGGCCACCGCCGGGTCCGTCGTGCTCCAGGAGACCTGCGTGGTCACGTCCTTGGAGTGCGTGCCGCCCTGCGAGTCCTTGGTGAAGGCGGTCGCCGTGAGCTGCTTCTCCTGCCCGACGGCGAGCGCGAGGGGCGACGGCCCCACGTCGATGGCCGTCATCGTCACGGCGAGGACCTGGAGCGTCTGCGCCCCCACCTTGCCCATGTGCGTCGCCGTGATGGCGATGGGCCCCGTGGTGGGTGCGAGCGCGGTCACGAGCCCGCGGGTGGCCGGGTTGTCACTGACGGTCGCCTTGCTCGTGTCGCTCGACGCCCAGGCCGCGATGGCCGTGACGTCGTAGTGGTGCGTGACGGGCCCGAGGGTGTAGGCCGCCATCGCCGTGAACGGGTGCGAGAAGCCCGCGGGGAGCGTGGGCAGGCCGGTGACCGTCACCGCGTCCACCGTCGCGCCGACGACCTGCAGCGACCACGAGCCGGTGACGCCCTGCAGCGCCGCGCCGATGCCCGCCATGCCCGCGCCCAGCGTCAGGACGCGCCCCTTCGAGCCGGCCGCGTTGCTGACGGTCGCCACGTTCGGTGCGCTGCTGGTCCAGGTCGCCGAGGCGGTGACGTTGGCGGTGGTGCCGTCGGAGTAGAGGCCCAGCGCCGTGCAGTGCGTGGCGAGCCCGGGCGGGAGTCCCGGAGCCAGGCCGCCAGGGGCGGGCCACAGGTTGGCCGCGCCGGGGCAGGCGATCTGGATGGACACGAGCGCCGCCGGCAGCACGGTCAGGGTCGCCGACGCGGTCTGCGTCGCGGGTACCTGCGGGCAGGCCGCCGCGCCCGCGTTGAAGGTCGCGGACACGGTCACGACGCCCTGGGTGATGGGCACGATGGTCCCCTCGGCGACCTGCGCGACGGCTGGGTTCGACGTCGACCACGTCGCAGAGTCGGTGATCACGTAGGAGGCGCCGTCGGAGAGCACGGCCTCCGCCTCGAACTGCATCATGACGCCGAGCATGGTCGTGCCCGCCTCTGGCTTCAGGCGGATGTGCTCGACGCAGGCGCCGCGCACCTCGCCGTGGACCTCCGCCACCACGCCGTCCTTGGTCGCCGTGACGATGGCGGTCTCCGTCGGGGTGGCCGTGGTCGTGGCCAGCCCGAACGCCGTGATGTCGATGCTGTCGTCCGGCGCGGCCAGCCACGAGGCCATGGTCGTGATCTCGCACGTGTCGGCGCGCAGGATCCCGCCGATGAGCGCCTCGTAGTGACCGAAGGCGCGGAAGGGCAGGGTCGCGTTGATCGGCATGATGAACCCGTTGCCGGGCTGGATCTCGATGGACGCGAGATCCGTGTCCAGGACCTTCACGGGGAACGTCCCGCTGATGCCGCCCTGGGTGGCCTTGATCAGCGCCGTGCCGACCGCCTTGGTCTCGACCATGCCCGTCGCGTCCACCGTCGCGAAGGCGGGCTTGTCGCTGGACCAGGCGACGGCGCCGGTGACGTCCTCGCTGCCGCCATCCGAGTAGTGGGCGATGGCCCGCAGCGGGAAGCGGACGCCGCTGGCGAAGCCCGCGCCGTCGAAGTCGCCGCACGCCGCGTCCACGCCCTGCTGGACGACCAGGCCGGACAGGACGAAGCCCTCCACGTTGATGTTGGCGACGCCGCTGACCGTGAACCAGGTGGCGAGGATGACGGCCGTGCCCGAGGCCTTGCCGATCACGTACCCGCCCTGCTGTGCCGTGGCTACGGCCGGGTTGGACGACGTCCAGGTCGCCATGTCCGTGAGCTCGAACGTGGTCCCGTCGCTGAACAGGCCGTTGGCCTTGAGGCTGATGGCCGTGTTGATGGGCAGCGTGACGGACGCCGGCGTGATGGCGACCTTGGTCAGCACGGCGTCGTTGATCGTGACCGTGGACGTGTCGCTGAAGGACGCGCAGGACAGGGTCGGCGCCGCCGTCGCCTTGACGGTCCCGAGCTGCCCCGGGAAGGTCTGGATGACGCCGGGCTTGACGAGGCCGAGCGCGCCCGTGACCTGCCACACGGCCATCTGGGTGTAGTCGATGGTCGAGCCGTCGGTCATCTTCGCAGTCGCCGTGAACGGCATGCGCACGCCCACGGGCAGCGACAGGGTCTCGGGCGTCACGGTCAGCTCCGCCACGCAGGCGTCGATGATCGTCAGCGTCTTGGCGCCCATCAGTGGCCCGAAGTGGGCAGAGATCTGGACGGTCACGGCCGGCGGGTTGGCCGACGCCGTCACCAGGCCGCGGGTGCCCGCCGCGTTGCTCACCGTGGCGACCGCCGGGTTCGAGGAGATCCAGAGCGACAGCTCCGTGACGTCGTAGCCGGGCAGCGGGGCGCCGCAGGCCGCGTCGTACATCGCCATCGCGTTGAACTGGCGGGCCATGCCCTTCGGCAGGGCGAGGGCCCCGGCTGGCGACAGGTTCACGCCGACGAACGGGCAGGCGGTGACGGTCACGATGGCCGCCGCCCCCGTGCCGCCCGGGTCGTTGGCGCACACGGCGCCCAGGCACGCGTTGATCAGGACGGTGCCGGGCCCGATGCCCTTGACGGTGCCCTTGTCGCTGGAGCCGTTGGACACCGTCGCGACGCCGCTGATGGAGGGTGACCACGTCACCAGCGCCGTGATGTCCTTGGCGACGGGCGCGTGGACGCCGTCCGAGTACAGGCCGGTCGCCGTGGCCTTGCCCGTGTAGCCGACGGGGATCACCATGGGGTCGACCGTCACGAGGATCGCCGTCAGCGCCGTCGGGCTGACGATGGTGATGGCCGACGTGCCCGCCACGGTGCCGTGGGTCGCATAGATGGTCACCGGGAGCAGGCTCGGGGTCGCCAGCGGCGACACGGTGACGAGGCCCTCGCGGTCCACCTCGTTGGAGACGGTCACGCCGCGCCCCAGGTCCGCCGGAGCCACCGACCACACCGCGGTCTTGGTGAGGTCCATGGTCGTGCCGTCGTTGAAGTTGCCCGTGGCCGAGAGCTGGAAGGTGGCGCCCACCTCCACCGAGGCCGCCGGCGGCGCCACGCTGATCGACACCAGCTTGGCGTTGCTCACCGTGAGCAGGCTCTCGCCGAAGTGGGCGCCGAAGGTCGCGCGGATTGTGGCGCTGCCCGGCAGGAGCGTCGAGACGGTGCCCTCCAGGTCTGCCGCGTTGGACACGGTGGCGACGCCGGGCGCGCTGCTCGTCCACACCGCGTCGTGGGACAGGTCGTGCAGGCTGCCGTCCGAGTAGAGCCCCGTCGCGTGGAAGCGCAGCTCGAAGCCGGCCGGCAGGGTCGGGCTGGTCGGGGTGACCTGGATGCCCTGCAGCTCGGCGTTGATCACGCTCAGCAAGACGGGGTCCGCCTCCATGGTGAAGCCTGCGTCCGAGAAGGTCGCCCCGATGAGGGCGCCGCCCACCGCGAACGCCGTCGCCGTGCCTTGCTCGCCCGCGGCGTTGGAGACCATCGCGATGTCCGGGGCGCTGCTCGTCCAGAAGAGCTTCGGGCTCTCCGTCAGGTCCATGGTCGTGCCGTTGGTCAGGACCCCGGTCGCCTGGAAGCGCACTGTCAGGCCGACGGGCAGGGTCGGGGCAGGCGGCGTGATGGCGATGTGGTCGAAGACGGCCTCCACCACGGCCACGTCCGCCGTCGCCGCGACATCCTCGAGGGCCGCCTCGATGGTTGCCTCGCCGATGGCGAGCGCGGTGGCGATCCCCCCGTCCACCGTCAGGATGGCGGGGTCCGTGGACGTCCACGTCACCCGCGACGTGACGTCGGACATGGAGCCGTCGGAGAAGAAGCCCGTCGCCTTGAAGGCCATGGTCGTGCCGACCGGCAGGCTCGCCGCGGGCGGGTCGAGGGTGATGCCGGTGATCGTGGCGTCGGTCACGCTCAGCAGGGCGCCACCGAACACACCGGAGACCTCTGCCTTGATGATCACGTGCCCCTTCATGTGGCCCGTGACCCGCCCGTGGGAGTCCACCGTCGCGATGGTCTCGTCCGTGCTGCTCCAGTTGGCCTTCGTGGTGAAGTTCTCCGTGCGGCCGTCTGCGAACGTCACCGTCGCGGTCAGGTCCTGCGTGAACCCCGCCGGGAAGGCGGCGAGCACCGGCTCCACGGTCACGGTCTTCACCTCATTCGAGGCGAGGACCACGATCACCGCCGGGAACGACTCGACGGTCCCCACGGCCGCGGTGATCTCGGCCGTCCCTGCCACCGTACCCGGCGTCACGATGCCGTTGGTGTCGACGGCGGCGATGGCCGGGTCGCTCGACTCCCACACGACGACCTTGGAGATGTCCGCCTGGGTCCCGTCGTCGAAGATGCCGATGGCGTCGATCTCGAGCGTCTCGCCGCTGCCGGCGTTCAGCGTGCCCGTCGTGGGGTCGAGCTGGATGCCGACCAGGGTGACGCCGAGGACCGTCAGCGTGACGGGCTCGGACGTGACGCCGTCCAGCTCCGCCGTGATGCTCGCCGGCCCCGCGCTCTTTGCGATGGCGAGGCCTGCGTCCACGGACGCGATGGTCTCGTTGGACGAGGTCCACGTCGCCAGCGCCGTGATGTCCGAGGACGACCCGTCGTCGTAGCTGCCGATGGCCGTGAACTGCTGGCTCGCACCGGGCCGCAGCTCCATGCCGTCGGGCACGATGAACACAAGCGACAGGGCCTTGGCGGTCACAGCGACGGAGAGCTCTCCGCTCATCCCCGCGTAGGTCGCCACCACCTTCGCGGTGCCTGGCGCCTTGGCGTGCACGAGCCCCGTCTGGCTCACGTCGAGGACCGCCGCGTTGGACGAGGCCCACGTCACCTGGAACGTCACGTCCCGGAGCGTGGCGTCGTCGTACTCCGCGAGGACCGTGGCCTGGAGCGAGTCTCCGGCCCGCAGGTCCGTCGACGAGAGCAGTACGCGCACCTCTGCCAGCGAGCGCGTCTCGGACGTGTCCTCCGCGCACCTCGCCAACCCGAGCGCCGCGGCGAGCGCCGCGGCCACAGCTACCAACCTCATGACCATGACCGAACCTCCGCGCGATGAGGTGTTGCGCGGCCTCCCGGCGGAGCCTCCGGCCCCGGTGCCCTCCCGCGTCGCCCGGCGCGCGGAGGGACTCGGGAAGTTCGCGCCCAGTCTCAAGGGTAGGGAGGGGTGTCCGCCGCGGTGTGATCTGGATCACGGCGGAGCGTGACCTGTGCCACGAGTCCCTGGGGGGACTGCGAAGGAATCCCGGAGACCCAGCGCGTGCTGAATTGGGTCCACCCGAGCGTCTCGGGCGGGTATGATGCCCGCCCGTGTCGTGACGGGGCCAAGAGGAGTGCCAGGGTGCGTGTCCTGTTCGCAGTGTGGATGGTCCTGGGAGTCGTAGCGCCCGTGCGCGCCCAGGAGGCGGTGACGCTGACGCTCCCGCAGGCAGTCGAGCGCGCCCGGCGCCTCAACCCCGACGTGCGGGCCCTGCAGGCGCGGCTCGGGCAGCAGTCCGCCGCAGTCCGCGTGGCCCTCGCGCGGGTGTTGCCCACCCTCGCGGTCACCGGTACCTGGCTTCACAACGAGCAGAAGGTGGAAGCCGCGGGCCGCGTCGTCGCCCGGCAGGACGAGCTGTCGCTCGTGGGGGGGCTGCAGGTCGGGCTGTTCCGGCCGGGCGCCCTCGGGGAGTGGCTCGTGGCGGGGGTGGAGCTCGACGCCAGCCGCGAGGCCGCGACCTATGACACGGAGGCCGTGGCCTTCGGCGTCGTGGAGCTGTTCATCGGTGCCCAGCGTGCTGGCGCGCGGCGGGCGGCGGCCGAGGCGGCCGTCGAGCGGCGGGGAGCCTTCCAGCGCGCGGCCGAGGCGCGGCTGAGGAGTGACCTGACGGATCGCTCGGAGGCGCAGCGGGCGGCCCTGTCGCTGGCGACTGCCTCCATGGAGCTGGACGCCGCTGCCGCCGACGAGGCGGCGACCCTCGTGGCGCTGGCCGCGGTCCTCGACGTGCGGGGCCCCGGTCTGCGGCTCGCTGGCGCCGGGACCGCCCCCGCCGTGGCGTCTGGGGCCCCGGAGATGCTCCGCGGCGACGTGCGCGCGGTCCGGGTGCTGCTCGACGAGCGCGACGGCCTCGCAGAGACCTTCACGTGGCTGCGCTTCCTGCCCGACGTGGAGCTCCAAGCGACCTTCGCGCAGGCGCAGGAGTCCTTCACGAACCCGGACGGCCTCACGTGGCGCCTCGAGCTCCAGGCGCGGTGGGCTCTCTACGACGGAGGGGAGCGCTACGGTCTGCTGGACCTCGCTGACGCCACGGTGGATCTGCACCGGGCCGAGCTGGCGGGGCTGGAGGCCCGCGCGGGGGCCGAGGTGCGGGCGTCCGAGATCCGGGTCGAGCAGCACGAGCGGCAGCTTGCGACCGCGCGGTGGTCCCTGGAGACCGCTCGGCAGGTGCGGGAGGACGTGGGGCGCCGCCTGGACGCGGGCCTGGCGACCGTGCTCGACGTGCTGGACGCCGAGGCGCAGCTCTCCGCGGCGGACGAGCGCGCCGCGACCCTCGCCCACGACCTGGAGCTCGCCAGGTGGCGCCTGATCCACGCTCGCGGAGAGCTCGGGGTGGCGCTGCCATGAGCGCGCGACCGAGGCGGTGGGGGCCGTGGGTGCGCGCGGGGGTGGTGGTGGTGCTTGCGGCCGGGGTGGCGATCCTGCTCCTGACCCTCCCCGAGGAGGAGCCGGAGGCCGAGCGCAAGCCCGTCTCCGAGCGCGTGGCGTCCGTGGAGGTGGCTCCGGTGACCGTGGGCACCGTCACCGAGCGGGCCACCTACCCGGCGGAGCTCGCCACGGAGGCTGCGGACGTGGCGGCGCGGGTCGCCGGGCGGCTGCTCTCCGTGGAGCCTCGGGTCGGCGATCACGTGGAGGCGGGTGCGAAGATCGCTCAGGTGGACGTCACGGACCTGAAGCTCCAGCTCGCCGAGGCCAGGGCAGCGGTGCGGGCGGCCAAGGCGGCAGGCCGCCGGGCCAGGACGGAGCTGGCGGCGGCGAAGCGCGAGCTGGAGCGGACGGAGGCCCTGGTCGATGACCAGCTCGTCAGCCGCCAGCAGGTGGACACGCTCAAGGCCCGAGTGGACGGGCTGGCGACGGACGGGGACGCCGCCGATGCCCAGCGAGACCAGGCGAGCGCGCGTGTCGCCATGCTCACCCAGCGCATCGAGGACGCGATGGTGGTGGCGCCCTTCGGCGGTGTCGTGAGCGTGCGCCATCTGGATGCGGGCGCCTACGCCCATGTCGGCACGCCCATCGTGCGCCTCGTCGCGCAGCGGCCCCTGCGGGTCCGGTTCGAGGTCCCCGAGCGCGACGTGGCGCTGCTCGGAGGTGCCGCGGTGGTGGTGCGGTCGCCTGCGACCGGGCCACTGGAGGTCGCCGCGGCCGTGCGCGGCATCGGAGGGGAGGTGACCCGCCAGCGCCGCACCGTGGTGGTGGAGGCCGACGTGGTCGACCCGCCGGAGGGGTGGCTGCCTGGCATGTCCGCCGAGGTGGTCTCCCCGACGCGGACGGTGGCCGGTGCCCTGACCGTCCCCGCCGAGGCCCTCGTGGAGCGCCTGGACGACGCGGGACAGCCCGAGCGAGGTGTCTTTGCCGTGGTGGACGGGGGCGCCCGGTGGACGCCCGTCGCCGTGGATGGCCGCGAGGGCAAGAGGGTCGCCGTCTCCGGGGAGCTCGCGGAGGGTGCTCAGGTCATCGTCCGCGGCCAGGGCAACCTCTCGGATGGGGCAAAGGTCCGCGTGGTCGAGGGCGGGGGGTGAGCGTCGTCGAGACCAGCGTCCGCCGCCCCATCGGCGTCGCCATGATCGCGCTGGCCGTTCTGGTGGTCGGCCTGGTCGCCGCCCGTCAGCTCGCCGTGGACCTGCTGCCCGCGGTGGACTTCCCGCGAATCTCCATCGTGACCACCTACGAGGGGGTCGGCCCCGAAGAGATCGAGACGCTGATCACGCGCCCCATCGAGCAGGTGATCTCCACCATCGAGGGCATCGAGTCCATCGAGTCGACCTCGGCGGAGGGCATCAGCCGCATCCAGGTGCAGTTCGGGTGGGGGACCAATCTGGACAACGCGGTGAACGACGTGCGCGCCTACATGGACCGCCTCGGCAGCACCTTGCCGGACCAGGCCGAGCGGCCGGTGGTGTTCAAGTTCGATCTGTCGTCGGTGCCCATCGCCGAGATCGGGGTCAGCGGAGGGGGAGACCCGCGGCGGCTCCGCTACCTGGCGGACGAGACCCTGTCCAGGCGCCTGGAGCGGGTCCCGGGAGTCGCGAGCGTGAGCGTTCAGGGCGGGCGTGTCCGCGAGATTCGTGTGGAGCTGGACGCCGCCCAGATGATCGCCCTCGACGTCTCGGCCCGGGAGATTTCGGCGGCCCTGACCCGAGAGAACCGCAACGTCTCGGCCGGAGACATGCGGTCTGCGGGGCGGCAGTTGTTGGTGCGGTCGGTGGGGCAGTGGGAGTCGGTGGAGGAGATCGCCGGCACCCTGGTCGCGATTCGGGAGAAGGGCCCCATCTACCTTCACGATGTCGCGACGGTCACGGACGGGTTCAAGGAGCAGAACGCCGAGCAGTGGGTCGACGGCAAGCCGGGCATCGCCCTGTCCATCTCCAAGCAGTCCGGGGCAAACACCGTGGAGGTGGCGGCGCGGGTGCGCGCGGAGATGGAGCGCATCAACCGGGAGTATGCCGGACGGGTCCTGCTGACCATGCTCGTCGACTCGTCCGACTTCATCCGGCGATCCGTGTCCAACGTGCAGACCTCGGCCCTCGCCGGCGCCGGGCTGGCGGTGCTCGTGCTGCTCGTCTTCCTGCGGAACGTGCGCGCCACCTTCGTCATCGCCATCGCCATCCCCCTGAGCGTGCTCGCCGCGCTGGGGCTCATGTACTTCTCCGGGTTCACGCTCAATGTCATCTCCTTCGGTGGGCTGGCGCTGGGGATCGGGATGCTGGTCGACAACGGCATCGTGATCCTTGAGAACATCTACCGCAAGCGAGAGGAGGGGCTCCCGATCCTGCGCGCCGCCATCGAGGGGGCCCAGGAGGTCGTGTCCGCCGTGGTGGCCGGCACTCTCACGACCATGGTGGTGTTCGCCCCGGTCGTGTTCATGGGCGGCTTCGCGAGCGTCTTCTTCGGCGAGATGGCCGCGGTGGTCACCTTCGCGCTGCTCTGCTCCCTCGTGATCGCCGTGACCCTGGTCCCGAGCGTCTCCGCGAAGCTCATCGGCGCCGTCGGGGCGCCGCGAGGGCCCCTCGCCTGGGTCGCAAACGGCATCGGCGCCGCTCTGGGTGCGGTGGATCGCGGATATCAGGCAACCGTCCGCGCCGCGCTGCGTGCCCCGTGGTTCGTACTGGCCCTCGCCACGCTGCTCCTGGTCGCGAGCACCAGGCTCGTGCCGCTGATCGGCTATGAGCTCATGCCCGACACGGACGAGGGGCAGATCGACGCGGACATCGAGTTCCCCGTGGGCACCCCCATCGAGCACACCGGCCCCTGGATGCTGGAGCTGGAGAGGCGCGCCCGGGCGGTCATGGAGGAGCACGAGGTAGCGAGCATCATGACGTCAGCGGGTCCCGAGAACTGGTGGCGCACCGAGGGGAGCAACGTCGGCGAGCTGGAGATCAACCTGGTGCCCGTCACACAGCGGGCGAGGGGAGTCAACGAGATCATGGCAGCGCTCCGCAAGGAGCTGGCCAGGATGCCCGGCGCCGACATCCGAGTGCGCCAGGGCAACGTCAACATCCTCATGCGGATCATGCGCGGCGGCCAGGACGAGCGGCTGGCCGTCGACATCCGGGGGCACGACCGGGAGACGGCGGAGGGGCTGGCCGCGCGGGTGATTGCGCTCATGGAGTCCGTCCCCGGGGTGAGCAACGCCTACGTGGACAAGGAGAATTCGCTGGAGGAGCGCGCCGTGCGCGTGGACGCGACCAGGGCAGGGGACCTGGGGCTGCTTCGCGCGGACATCGCCGAGACCCTGGAGACCTACGTGCTCGGGCGGGTGGTCACGCGCTTCCGGGAGCAGGGCGACGAGTTCGACGTGCGCGTGCAGCTCCGCGCAGAGGACCGCTGGGACGTGGAGCAGCTCGGGCAGCTGCCCGTGCACCTGCCGGGCGGGGGGACGACACCGCTCCAGAGCGTCGCAGACTCCGTCCCGCGCAGCGCCCCCAATGCCATCGAGCGTGAGAACCAGGAGCGCATCGTCCGCGTCCTCGGGGCCGTGGGCGACCGCTCCCTGGGCGCCATCGTGGCAGACCTGGCCCGCGCCCTGGAGGGCGTCGCCGTTCCTGACGACTTCACCATGAGCATCGCCGGCGAGCACGAGGAGCAGGAGGAGACCTTCCTGACGCTCCTCATCGGCATCCTGCTCGCCCTGTTCCTGGTCTACACCGTGATGGCGGTGCAGTTCGAATCCCTGCTTCACCCGCTGATCATCATGGCGGCCGTGCCATTCGCGTTCATCGGGGTCGTGGTCACGCTGGTGGTGACCGACACCACCTTCAACATGAACTCCTTCCTCGGCGCCATCGTGCTCGTGGGGGTCGTCGTGAACAACGCCATCGTGCTCGTCGACACGGTGAACCTCTCACGCCGCGCCCACGGCCGCCCGCTGGTGGAGGCGCTGCAGGAGGCGACGGCCCGGAGGCTGCGCCCCATCCTCATGACCACGCTGACGACCGTGCTGGCGATGCTCCCCCTCGCCGCGGGCACCGGCGAGGGCAGCGAGGTCCAGGCCCCCCTGGCGCGCGTGGTGGTCGGCGGCCTGCTCACCTCCACTCTGGTCACGCTGGTGGTGGTGCCCTGCCTCTACCTCATCGTCGAGCGGGCGCGGGGCGCCCTGCGGGCGGTCGAGGTTCGCGCGACGGACACGACGCCGGCCTCGGACGCCCGCTCTTGACACCGACGGGCCCGTTCGTTGGACCGACGCAGAGAGGTGGCTTGACTCCTCGTGCGATCCGGCGCATCGTCCAACCACTTCACAGAGCAGGCGGTCAACCAGGCTGCCACGAGCGAAGGAGCCCAGGCGGCGCACAGCGCGCAGCACCCGGGCGATTGGTGTTTCACCAGGCAGCACCACTGATTCGGAGGATCCACCCGTGAGAATGTTCAACCGTTTCGCCATGAGCCTCCTCGTTGCCTCCACCCTTGTCGCGACGGCCAGCATCGCTCGCGCAGACTGCAAGCCCAAGTGCCCAGAGGGCCAGGTCTGTCGCTACGAGGCGGCCGGCGGCACGTTCTACTGTGCGGATCCCCCGACGAAGGGTGGTGGCGGGGGCGTCAAGGGCACCCCGACCTCCCCCGGCGGCATCAAGCCGGCGGGCGGCACGCCGACGACCCAGCCCAAGTAGATCTCCCGCCGTCGCATGTGGGCCCCGCGTCTCGGGCTGTGGTATGATGCCTCCCCTCGAACCTGAACCGCTCCCATACGCCGCCGCGCGCTGCGCCGCGGCGTACCGTGGACGCGAGGAGATGTGCCATGACCGTCCGGTTCCTGGTCCCTGTGATCCTGCTGGCCATGGCGAGCGTCTCCCATGCGCAGGTCGACCCGACGCGCGTGCTGGGCGTCCAGGGCAGCGTGATGACGTCCGGGGGGACGCCGGCCAACGGTGACTTCGACATGGAGATCCGCCTGTTCGGGGCGGAGACCGGGGGGGCTCCCCTCTACGCCCAGACCGTCCCCGGCGTCAGCGTCGTGGCGGGGCTCTTCGACGTGGAGCTGGGGCCAGTGCCCGAGGGGGTCGTCGAGGGGGGCGTGCTCTGGCTGGAGACCGTGGTGGCCGGGGAGCCGCTCCCCCGGCGGCCCATGCGGCCAGTGGCGACGGCCCTGCTCGCGAGGCGGGCGCTGGTCGCCCTCGACCTCTCCTGCTCAGGGTGCGTGACCTCTGCGCACGTCAACTTCCCCTGGGCTGCGGCGGCGAGCAAGGGGGGTGCCGCCCTGGACCTGGACTGCTCCGGGTGCGTGTCGTCGACGGACCTCGCGGGGGGCGCCGTCGCGACAGGGCACCTTCAAGACGGCGCGGTGACCACCGCCAAGGTCGGCTTCGCATACGCGGGTGCGGTCACCGCGGGCGGGCCTGCCGTGGACGTGGCCTGTACGGGCTGCGTCGGCAGCAGCGACCTGGCGTCGGCCCTCGCGACGGGCCAGCTCTCCGCGGCCGGCGCCGTCTACGCATGCACCAGCGGCGCGCCGGGCTGCGCGGTCTTCGTGCGGGACGCGGCGCTCGCCGACCACGGTGACGGCTGGCTCAACGCCCAGGCGGCGAGCGGGCTGCGGATCCGGAGCCCCAACAACGACGCCTGGCGCCCGCTCCAGCTCGGCGGCGGCACCTCCTACGGCACCTTCACGGTCTCGGGCGGCGACCTGGCCGTGTCCGGCGCGGCCAGCGTGGGGCAGCTCACGGCGGCGGGCGCTCTGATCGGCCCGGGTGGGGCGGGCCTCCTGGTCAACGACGGGTCCGGGACGACGCCCCACGCGGCGGCCCTGCTGGAGGTGCGGTCCGTGACGCGGGGGCTCCTTCCGCCGCGCGTGACGACGGCCCAGCGCAACTCCATCGCCGGCCCGACGGCAGGGCTCCTGGTCTACAACACGACGACGGACACGCTCCAGACCTACGGCGCGGGGGGGTGGAAGGACGTGGGCCCCACTACCTCGACGAGCCTGCTGACCGCGGGCCCGACGTCGGTGGCCAGCGGGCAGAGCCTGGTGCTGACCCACGGGCTCGGGACCCTCGACGTCCTCGTCTCGGCGTGGGTGCAGGCGGCCGACGGCAAGTGGGACGCGATCACCGGCTCAGACACCGCGGGCTCCGAGTTGATGAACGTGGCGTCCGCGGCCAAGGGTGGCACCTGCATCGGCCAGTCGTCGGCCTACCAGGGCGCGGGGATCAACGGCTCCTACGGGTGCAGCAACGCCGTGGACGGCGCCTACAACGACGGCGCGACCGATGCCTGGGCGACCAACGGCCAGGGAGTGGGTTCGTGGCTGACCATCAAGCTCGACAAGAACTACCAGCTCCGCAAGATCGGCTACAAGCAGCGCGGCTGCTCCTGCGAGTGGAACAAGGACATCCGGCTCAACTTCTCGGACGGGAGCATCCAGACGGTCACGCTGGCAAACAGCCAGGGGACCAACCTGTATGACCTGGCCCCCGTGGTGACCAACCAGGTGACCATCACGGTGTTGAGCGTCTGGTCGACGGTGAACAACGGCGCCAACGAGATCGAGCTGTGGGGCAACGACCCGCCGAAGGACCTGCGGGTGCGCAAGACGATCAATACGGTGGAGATCGAGAACCAGAGCGGGTCAGCCGCGAACCTGCACCTGGTCGTGGGGCGGTAGGGGCCGGTTGCGGAGCGCCCCTGAGGCGACCCTCCCGGCGCAGCGTCGGGGCGCACGGCGTCACGGAGGCTGGTCGTCCTGGGGCGCAGCGTCTGCGCGCCGAGCAGAGATCGCGGTCCCGTTCGGGGAGGGGCAAGGCTGCGGCGACCCTGTCGGCTCCACCACGAGGCGGAGGGCGTCGTGGTTCGGATCAGCCTCGGTCCCAACGGCACCTGCGATGGCGTGCGCGGGCCCCCGTGGCGCCGCGATGCCTCAGGAGCATCGGACGCCTGCCACACGGTCTCCCTGCCCCCCGAGCGTCCGGTCTACGCGCTCCTCGATTCGTGACACGTCACCCCACCGGGGCGCAGGCGGCCTGCTCGCACACCTCGCCCTCCGCGCAGACCCGGTCCACGACCCACACGGCCCCCTTGACCGACCCGTCGTTGCAGCGCAGCAGGATGGGGCGACCGTCCTGGGGGTGGTCGTAGCAGGCTCGTTGTTCAGGATTGCAGGCGCCGGGGAGCCCGGGCGGGGAGAAGCGCTGGTCGTCTTCGCACCCCGCCAGCAGGGCGGCGAGCACCGAGAGCATCGACAGCGTGCGCATGGTGCCTCCCTACAGCCCGTAGCCGAGCGCCGTCACCACGGCGATGTGAACCAGAGCGGCGGCGAACATGAGGATCGCGAAGGCCCGGTGGAGGCCGCGCCACCAGCGCATCAGCTCGCGGAAGGTCTCCAGGGCCTGGAGGCGCTGGCGGATGAGGACCACGTCCTCCAGGTCCGCGAGCACGGCGCCCGTGTCGACCCCGCTCTCGCAGTCTCGCGCGATGCGCCGCCCCAGCGACCGGATGGCGAGGCGCACGCCCAGCGTCCGGGCGGAGATCACGGGGAGCATGAGGAGGCACAGGAGGCGGCTCCGGGGCACGGGGTTCTCGCGGCCCGCGAGCGCACGGATTGCGTCCAGGTGGGGGGAGCCGGGGCCCAGCGCCCGCGCCAGGGCTGCCTCCGCCTGGTCCGCTCGGACGGACAGCGCCTGGGGGCCCGCCTCGGCGCCTGACACGGTTCGCGGGACCTGGGCGTAGATGTAGCGGCCCACGATGCCCGTGACCACCAGGACGCCGAGCGCGCTGAGGGCGCCGGTGGCGAGCTCCGTCCGCAGCTCGAAGGCCGAGTGGAAGAGCACCAGCAGGGGGCCGAGCAGGCCGGTCAGCACGTGGAGCTCCATCCAGGTGCGCAGGCTGCCCGCCTGCCGCATGAACGGGACGTGGCGCCGGAGCAGGTAGGTGAGGTTGACGAGGATCAGCGCCGTTCCGGCGATGCCGTAGGCCAGGCCCGCGGCGCCGCTCGACCCGAGCGTTGCCAGGTCGGGGCGCTCCGCCCGCTCCCAGGCGTTCATGCCGTAGTAGTCCCAGCCGCGCTCGGCAAGCACCGCGGCCGTGCCCGCGCCGACCAGCAGCAGCGCCGCCACGAAGAGCTTGCGGCCTGCGCCCAGGCGCCGTGTTGGGACGTCTGCGCCCTTGTGAGCCACGCCTAGAACCTCCACCCGCCATGCACCGCTGCGACGATGACCGGGCCAAGCGCCTCGTCCAGCAGCACAGTCCCCGACACGTCCGCCGTGAGGCCAAAGGGGAGCCAGGCGGAGACGCCCGCCTCCACCTCGTGCTGGTCGTAGCGCTCGTCCAGGCGCCGGAGCTGGCTCGTGACGAAGGCGTAGCCCGCCGTGAGCTGCACCTCGTCGGTCAGGGGCTGCCCGATGCGCAGGCTGGCGACCTGGACGCGGGTCGCCACCGTCTGCTGCCAGGAGTACCCGACGTGGAGGTCCGTGCCCGTGACTGGGAGCCGGAGCAGATCGAGGCGGCTCCGGAGCCACCAGCCCTCCGCCCACTCCGCGCCGAAGCCGGCTCCTCCTGCCTGGCCCACCGACAGCCATGGCAGCGGGCGGACCGTCGCCTGGAGCCACGCGACGTGGGAGGGCTCCATCGCCGGAGTCTCCAGCAGCTCCGGCCACCGGGCGGCCAGCTCGCGGGTGAGCGCCTCGCGGCTGAAGGCGTAGTGGGCGTCCAGGGTGAGCCAGTCCAGGGGGCGGCTCTGCACGACGACGAACGCCTCGGTCAGGTCGACGGGGGGGCGGTCCGCGGGGTTGTGTTGGGTCCAGGCGTCCAGGGTCACGTCCCCGAGGACGGTCAGCAGCGGTCCGGCGAACACGCCCGTCGAGAGGGACAGCGCCGTCCGGTCCAGCTCACCCTGCCACGTGGAGCCCCCGACGGCCGCGCTCACCTGCACGTCCACGGCGTCCAGGTCCCCGAGCCAGTCCGCGCTCACGCCGAAGCGTCCCACGTCGGCGGCGGGGGCGAGGTCCATGAGGTCCGGGCTCAGGCCACCGTAGGCGCCGAGGCGGACGCTGCCGAGGTCGGCCTCCACGGACGCGCCGTCGAGGATCCCCCCTTGCACGGGCAGCGGCATGAGCAGGCGGCCACCACTCACGGTGGCACCGGCCGGCGCCCAGGTCAGCGCTGCCCGCCGCGCCTCGACCCACGGCCGGGAGTCGGCGCCGCCCCTCCCCCCCAGGTTGGGGCCGAAGTCGCCGCGGAAGCCCACGTCGTGCGCCCACGACAGGGGCAGGCCGCCCATGTCGCCCGCCGTCAAGCGACTTCGCACCCGCACCGCGTGCAGGCCCAGGTCCTGGCGCTGCTGTGGGTCCGTGTCGAAGAGCCCCACCCAGCTCACCTGCACGTCGCCGTGGATCGTCGTCTCGCGGGCCGGTCTCTCCCCGACCGCGTGTACCACCTTGGGGCGGGGCAGGGCGCCCAGGTCCCGGACCAGGTCGTCCCCGGCGCGCTCTGCGAGCCGCTCCGGCGCCGGCAGCACACGCGGCGGCTTGCGACCGGTCTCGGGCTGGGCCTGCTGCGGGGCGTCCACCACCGCGCCGACGGGCGGCGTCGCCCCCTCGACCACCTTGGTCGCGCACTGGCGCTCGCCGACCTCCGTGGCCTCCAGCACCGCGCCCGCAGCGGCGAGGCGCGTCCCCTCCGAGACCCCGTCCGCGGAGCCCAGCGACACGTACACCACCCCGCGCCGGACGCCGGTGATCTCACCGGCCCACGCGCTCTGCGCGAGCAGCACGAGCGCGATCCCTGCGAGCAGCCGGGCCATTCAGTCATCTCCCTTCGGGTGGCACTTCAGGCACCCGTGGTCGACGGTCGGCGCGGCGTTGAGCGTGGCCTGGTAGTTGCCGACCTCCCCGAGGTGCTTCGCGTTCATCTGGGACAGGGCGTGGCAGCCGACGCAGGTGAACACGCTCCAGGTGGCTCCCTTGTGGCAGCTCGCGCACGAGAAACTGTGCTTGCCGCTCGTGATCGGGAACAGCGTGTCATGCCCGGGGAACTTCGTCGTCGCCCAACCGCTGGTCGTGTGGCACGTCTCGCAGGTCTTGGGAAGCGCGAGCTTGCTGTGGCTCGGGTCGGCCGCGGCGGTCCAGTCGGGCGTGTGGCAGCCCTGGCACTGCTTGGGGGTGCCGGCGTAGACGCCCCCCGCGTGGCAGGACGCGCACGAGGTGGTCTGGTGCTTGCCGGTCAACGGCCAGAAGGCGTCGTGGTCCCCAAAAGCCGCCGGCTCCCAGGCCGCGGTGGTGTGGCAGGTGTCGCAGGTCTTGGGGAAGCTCGAGGCCACGTGGTCCGGGTCCGCCGCCCCCTGGTAGTCCGGCAGGTGGCAGCCCTCGCACTGCTTCGGAGTGCCGGCGTAGACGCCGCCCACATGGCAGGACCCACAGGCCGTGGTCTTGTGCTTGCCCGTCAGGGCCCAGTAGGCGTCGTGGCCCTCGTAGCTCGCGGGCTCCCACGCGGCCGTGGAGTGGCAGGTGTCGCACGTCTGGGGGAAGCCTGTGGCCACGTGGTCCGGGTCCTTGGCGGCTGAGTAGTCGGGCAGGTGGCAGCCCTTGCACTCCCGCGGGGTGCCGGCGTACACGCCCCCCACGTGACACGACCCACACTCCGTGGCCTTGTGCTTTCCGGTCAGCGCCCAGTAGGCGTCGTGGCCCGCGAAGCTGGCGGGCTCCCAGGCCGCCGTCGAGTGGCAGATGTCACAGGTCTGGGGGAAGGCCGCGGCCACGTGGTCCGGGTCGTTGGCGCCTGAGTAGTCCGGCAGGTGGCAGCCCTTGCACTCCCGCGGGGTCCCGGCGTAGACGCCGCCCACGTGGCAGGACCCACACACCGTGGCCTCGTGCTTGCCCGTCAGGGGCCAGTAGGTGTCGTGTCCGTCGAAGCTCGCGGGCTTCCACGCCGCCGGCGTGTGGCAGACCTCGCAGGACGTGGGGTAGCCCGCCGTCACGTGGTCCGGGTCTTTGGCTCCCTGGTAGTCGGGCAGGTGGCAGCCCTTGCACTCCCGCGGGGTGCCGGAGTACACGCCCCCCGTGTGGCAAGAGGCGCACGGCGCCGTCTGGTGCTTGCCCAAGAGCGGCCAGACGTCGTCGTGCCCCGAGTACGTGGCGGGCTCCCAGGCGCTCGTCCCGTGGCACACCTCGCAGGTCTGAGGGAAGCTCGCGGCCACATGGTCCGGGTCGGCCGCCCCCTGATAGTCGGGCAGGTGGCAGCCGGCGCACGTGCTCGGCGTCCCCTCCCAGACCTCGTTCGCGTGGCAGGCGGAGCACTTCGTCTTGGCGTGCTTGCCCGTCAGGGGCCAGCCGTGGCCCTTCCAGGTCGGGGGCTCCCAGCCGCTCGTCTTGTGGCAGCGGCCGCACCCGTGGGGGTAGCCGCGGTCCTGGTGAGCGTCCGCGCCCTCGTAGGCCGCCGCGTGGCACGCGAAGCACTCCGCCGCGGTGCCCGTGTACTGGCCGCCCACGTGGCAGTCCTTGCAGTCCAGGGACGTGTGCCGCCCGTCCAGCACGAAGAACTGGTCGTGGATGTCGAAGCTCGCTCCGGGCCACCCGGCCGTGGTGTGGCAGTCCCCGCACGCCTTGGGGAGGTCCAGCGCCGAGTGGGGAGGCTGCTCGGACGCCTTCCAGCGGTCCAGGTGGCAGGACGCGCAGTCCGTCATCACGGCGAAGGCGTGGTGCTCGGGGGAGGGCGTGGATCCGCACGCAGCGAGCAGCGGGAGCAGGACCAACCAGCGCGCCATCGGGCCCTCCATGATCAGTCGTCTCCCCGCGGGTGGCACGCCCAGCAGGCGTGGTTCTCGTACACATATCCACCGACGCCGCCGTGCTCTCCTCCTGTCGGGCCCTTCTGGTGACAGGCCATGCAGGAGAAGTCGAGCCAGCTCCCGGGCCGCGTGTGGCACTGGGCGCACGAGAACCCGGAGTGCTTCCCCCTGCTGATGGGGAACGAGGGCTCGTGCCATCCACCCGCCAGCGCGCCCCATGAGACCGGCGTGTGGCAGCGCGCGCAGTCGAGCGGCATCCGGGTCGCGGCGTGGGGCGGGTCCGCCGCGGCGTCGTAGTCCTGGCGGTGGCAGCCCACGCAGGCCGTCGGTGTGCCCCCGTACCGCTCCCCCTTGTGGCAGCCCGTGCAGGTCGCGACCGCGTGGGCGCCGCTCAGCGGGTAGAACAGCTCGTGGCGCAGCCGCGGCATGGCCCAGGTGTACTGGGTGTGGCACAGGTCGCAGCTCGTGGAGAAGCTGGCCTTCGCGTGGTTCGGGTGGACGTCCTGGCGGCGCCAGTCGCCGGCGTGGCAGGCGAAGCACTGGGTCGGGGCGCCGGCCCACACCCCCTCCCGGGCGCGGCGGTGGCACGCCGAACAGTCCGCGGCGATGTGCGCTCCGGCCAGGGGGAACCGGGTGGCGCGGTGGTCGAGCACCGCCGTGGGGATGCGCCACCCGGTCGGCGCGTGGCACCGCTCGCAGTCGCGCCCGAGGGTCCCCTGGTGCCGGTCCTCGTGGCAGCGGACGCACGCCGTGGGGGTCTGGTCCGTCGCGCTCAGGCCTGCCCCGTGACACGCCACACAGCGCGCCCCCGCGTGGAGCCCCACCAGCGGGAAGCCCGTCGAGGCGTGGTCGAAGTCCACCCGCTCGGGCAGCGCCTTCCACGACTCCGCGGTGTGGCACCGCACACAGTCGTCGGTGGGGTGCGCTGCGTCGGCCTGCGCGCTCACCACCAGCAGGACGAGGACCGCCCACCTCATCGGTCACCTCGCGCGTGGGGGTTCTGGTGGCAGTCCGCGCACCCCTTGGGTCCGAGCCGCCAGTGGACCACCTCTGCCCCCAGCTCCACCGTGGGGTGGCACCTGGCGCACGCCACCTTCTCGTGCGCACCGTCCAGCGGCGAGCCGGTCACCCGGAGGTGCCAGTCGGCGGCCTCGCCCTCCAGGATCGGGATGCGGAACGAGTCGCTCCCATGGCAGTCCGTGCAGGGCCGCGCCCGCGCCGTCGTGCGAAACTGTCCTCTGTGCACGTCGACGTGGCAGCCCTCGCACGACAGCGGCAGCCCCTCGTATTGAATCGGGTTGCCCCGGTGGCACGACGCGCAGGCCGCGTTGGCGTGGGCGCCTCGCAGGGGGAAGCGGGTCGCCTCGTGGTCGAAGGCGCTCGCCCGGAAGCCGCGCGTCGAGTGGCAAGCCTCGCAGCCGCGCTCGGTGATCGTCTTCACGAACTGCTCGCCATGGGGGGACTTGTGGCAGGCGACGCAGCGGGTGTCCGCCACCGCGAGCTGCGGGATCCCGCCGGGCTCCCGCTTGTGGCACGCCTCGCACCGCGCCGCGCGGTGCGAGCCGGTCAGAGGCCACCGGGCACGCTCGTGCTCCACGAGTCCAAACGTCGCCGGAGAGAACCCCTGCTCGTCGTGGCACGAGGCGCACGTCGCCGCGGACGCGAAGGTCATGCGGTGCGGGTCCGCGTGGCAGTCCTCGCAGCGCCCGAAGGGGATGCCCTTGTAGACCGGCGTCCCCCCCTTCGGCGCGTGGCACTTCGCGCACTTGACGCCCGCGTGCCGCCCCCGCAGAGGGAAGCGGGTCAGCCCGTGATCGAAGCTGCCGGGCTTCTGCTGCTTCCACCCGCGCTCGTCGTGGCACCGGGCGCAGTCGCCGCCGAAGCGCCCCGCGTGCGGGTCCGCGTGGCAGCTCGCGCACGCGGTCTCCACGCGGCGCCCGAGGTCCGTGCCGTGGCAGTCCGCGCAGGCGACGGGCGCGTGCTTGCCGACCAGCGGCCACCCGGAGGGCTCGTGGGCCGGGGGCAGGCCGCGGGTCTTCTGCCAGCCCCCGACCTCGTGGCAGGACGAGCAGTCCGACAGGAAGGTCCGCCCCTGGTGCGGGTCCTTGTGGCAGTCGGCGCAGCGGCCGTGGGCGATGGGCTTGTAGTGGGGCTTGCCGTCCGGTCGCGCCCGGTGGCAGGAGGCGCACGCGATGGACGTGTGGCGCCCCTCCAGGGGGAACCGGGCCTTGGCGTGGTCGAAGGCCGGCGGCAGGAAGGACGCGGTCGTGTGACAGCCGGTGCAGGCGCCGAGCTGTCCGCCGTGGGGGTCCTTGTGGCAGGACACGCACGCCGGCTTCAGGCCCAGGTAGCGGGGCTGGCGGCTGTGGCAGGCGCCGCAGTCGAGGCCCCGGTGGGCGCCGTCCAGCACGAAGCCCGTCGTCTTGTGATCGAAGTCCGCGGGGGGCGTCCACCGGATCAGCGGGTAGGTGCGGCCCTTGTGGTCGCGGTGGCAGTCTGCGCAGGCCTTGCCCGAGCCCTTGACCTGCTCCCGGAAGTGCCAGGTCTCGCGCGCGGCAGGCGGGCCGGCGGCGTGCTCGTGGCACGCGACGCAGCGCCGCGCGCTGACTCCGGCTCCCGGGTCGTGGCACTTGTCGCAGCGGTCGCTCTGGTCGAGGTCGGCGTGGGCGCTCGCGAGCGGGCCGGGGCTGACCCAGTCCGCGCGGGCCGGACTCGCGAAGGCCCAAGCAAGGGCGACTGCCCACGCAACGCGTCGCGTCACGGTACCGCTCCTCGGTTCCTGCGGCCTCCGGGGCCGTCGGAGGGGCGAGGCGGGGTCTCCCGTCGGGTCCCTCGAGGCGTCGCCGCCCACCACCTCGGTCTGGCGGCGACGTTGGCTCGATGCTACACCTTTGTGCCTCCATGTCCAGAGGCGCGCCATGGACATCGCGCAGGGAGGTGACAAGGGTGGAGATCGAGACCTGGGCGACGGCGGGGATCCTTTCGGTGGCCGGTGTGCTCGTGGCGTGGTGGCTCCTGCGGCACCGGCACGCGCTGCGGCGGGTCCACCTGGAGGAGGTACCGGAGCACCTCCAGCGGATGGTCCCCACCTCGCTCCACCCGCACATCGACCCGACCGTGTGCATCGGCAGCGCGGCGTGCGTCGCCGCCTGCCCGGAGGGGCAGATCCTCGCGCTTCATCGGGGTCGCGCGCTGCTGGTGCAGCCCAACGCGTGCATCGGGCACGGCCGGTGCGCCGCCGAGTGCCCCGTGGGGGCCATCTCACTCGTGTTCGGTACGTCCGAGCGGGGCGTGGACATCCCCCACGTCAGCCAGCACTTCGAGACGAACGTGCCAGGCGTCTACATCGTGGGCGAGCTGGGCGGCATGGGGCTCATCCGCAACGCCGTCGCGCAGGGGCTCCAGGCCGTCGAGCACATCGCGCGCCAGCCACGCCCCTCGGGAGAGACGGCGGACCTGCTCATCGTGGGCGCGGGCCCCGCGGGGATGGCCGCCTCCCTGGCGGCACGCAAGCTCGGCCTCCGCGCGATCACCATCGACCAGGAGTCCCTCGGCGGCACCATCGGCACCTACCCCCGGCGCAAGCTGGTGATGCTCGCCCCCTTCGACCTGCCGTTCTACGGGCGCGTCAAGGCGCGGCAGATGCACAAGGAGGAGCTCCTGGCCATCTGGCGGAGGGCCACGGACGCGGCCCAGGTGGACCTGCGCGCCGGTGTCCGCCTGGACGACCTGCGCCGCGACGGGGACGCCTTCGTCGCGACCACCAGCGCGGGCGAGCTTCGCGCCGCTCGGGTCATCCTGGCCATCGGGCGCCGGGGCACCCCGCGCAAGCTCGGCGTTGCCGGTGAGGACCAACCCCACGTGGCCTACAGCCTGCGGGAGCCGGAGGCCTTCGAGGGGCTCTCCGTGCTGGTGGTGGGGGGCGGCGACAGCGCCATCGAGGCCGCGGTCAGGCTGTCGGAGCTGCCCGGGACCCGCGTCGTGCTGTCCTACCGGCGCGATGTCTTCGACCGCGCCAAGCCGAAGAACGTGGCAGCCGTCGAGGCCGCGGCGGGGCGCCTGACCCTCGCCCTGCGCACCGAGGTGCGCTCCATCGGCGCCAAGGATGCGGTGCTCTCGACCCCAGAGGGTGACCAGACCATCCCGGCGGACCAGGTGCTGATCTTCGCGGGGGGCCAGCTCCCGCTGCCGCTGCTCCAGCGCGTCGGGATCGTGATGGAGCGGCGGTTCGGCACCGCCTGACGCGCCGCAGGGACGCCACTCACGGCATCGCGCCGGCCTCGATCCACTTGCGGATCACCAGGGCGTCGTCCGCGTCCATCTCGCCGGCGTCCTTGGGCATCTTGGCGCCGCAGGGGGAGGGCTTCCCGGGGACGACCTTCAAGTACAGGAGGCTGGCCGCCGCGTTGCCAGGGTCGACCAGCTTCGTCCCGTCGCAGAAGGAGTCGACGGCGTAGAGGGCCGCGTAGGCGCCCTCCTGTGACGACATCTGGAGGTAGCCGGCGCCGCTGCCGTGGCAGTACCCATTGGTGCAGGAGTAGCTCTCCAGGATCGCCCAGACGGCCTCGAAGGTCACTGGCGCGCCGGCATCGAAGGCGCCTGCGTCCCACGTGCCCGCCTCGTGGGGGGCCACGTCGTGCCCCACCACGTCGTGGGAGGCGACGTCGTGGGAGACGGCGTCCGTGTCTGGCCCGTCGCCGGGGCACTTGCCGACGGGGTCCGGCAGGTTCGCCGGGGTGGTGTCGGTGATGGTGATCGCGGCCCAGGTGGAGCCGGCGAGCGGCGCCTCGAAGGGCTTTGTGACGCTGCCCTGGATGGTGCCACACGACAGATCAGGCGACACGACGCGGCCGATGAGCTTGAGGGTCGCCTCGATGTCGCTGCCGCTGACCGGGTTGGCGTCGCCGACCACCTGCTGGGTCCCCACGTCCAGGATGAGGCCCCCCTTTCCGTCCACGGTGCCGTCCGCCTCGATGACGTCCCCCACGGGCTCGCGCGTGGCCTTGCCCGGCGCCGTCTGGAGCGGCTGGAGCTCGAAGTGGATGGTGCCCCCCGTCGTCGGGTCTGCGTTGGGCGTGTACGTGGACACGGAGATGAACTGGATGGGCAGGTCCGGCGCGATGATGGTGGCGATGGAGAGCAGCGCGGTCTTCTTGTCCGGGCCGGCCGCGGTCCCGTCGCCCAGCGTGTCCGTGAGCCCCACGTCGGTCGAGCCCACCGTGTCCGCCCCGGGGGTGCCGCCCGAGTCCGCCGCCGCGTCGCCGGCCGCGTCGCTGGTCGCCCCGCTGCCCGTGTCCACGGCGCCGCTCCCGGCGTCGCTCGTGCCCCCGGTCTCCTCGGTCTCGCAGCCGGCGCCGATCAGCGCGGCCAGCGTCAAGGCCCCGACCCATCTGCTCGCGTTCATGAAGCCCTCCGTGTAGTCATGACGTACCCCGCGCCAGAGGATGCAGCAGCACCCCGCGGCTGTCGAGCCCTCCGGAACGGCGCTGCCCGATCGGGGCCCTCGACGGGGCGGCATGGGCGAGTACAATCGCGCCCCATGATGAGAGACCTCTGGACCCTGGACCCGCACATCACCTACCTGAACCACGGCTCCTTCGGCGCGTGCCCCCGCGCCGTGCTCGACGCGCAGGCCGAGCTGCGCAGCCGCATGGAGCGGGAGCCGGTGCGCTTCTTCATGCGGGAGCTGCCGCGCCTGGCCGACGAGGCGCGCGCGACCCTCGGGGACCTCGTCGGGGCGGACCCGGACGACCTGGCCTTCGTGCCCAACGCCACCGCCGGGGTCAATACGGTGCTCCGCTCGCTGCATCTGCGGCCCGGCGACGAGCTCGTCACTACGGACCACGAGTACAACGCCTGCCGCAACGCCCTGGAGGTGGTCGCTGCCGCGGCCGGAGCTCGGGTCGTGGTCGCGCGCGTGCCGTTCCCCCTTGGGGGGCCGGACGAGGCGGCCTCCGCAATCGAGGCGGCGCTCACGGACCGCACGCGCCTCGTGCTCGTGGATCACGTGACCAGCCCCACGGCTCTCGTGCTCCCCATCGAGGGCATCGTCCGGGCGGCTGCGGACCGGGGCATCGACGTGCTCGTCGATGGGGCCCACGCCCCGGGGATGGTCCCACTGGATCTCCAGTCCATCGGGGCCGCGTACTACACGGGAAACCTCCACAAGTGGGTGTGCGCCCCGAAGGGGGCCGCCTTCCTGCACGTCCGGCGCGACCGCCAGGCTGGGGTCCGGCCCCTCTCCATCAGCCACGGGGCCAATGCGCCCCTGGAGGGGCGGTCCCGGTTCCGCGTCGAGGCCGACTGGACCGGGACGGCGGATCCGACGGCGATGCTCTCCGTGCCTGCGGCCATCGCCTTCCTGCGTGGGGCCCTCCCAGGGGGGCTCGCCTCCCTCCTCGAGCGCAACCGCTCCCTGGCCCTGGAGGCGCGGCGTGTAGTGGCCGTCGCGCTGAGTGTTCCGCTCCCGTGCCCCGACGGGATGATCGGCTCCATGGCCTCGATTCTGCTGCCTCCTGGCGATTCCACCGCGCCTCGCTCTCCCTTTCGCACGGATCCGCTTCAGGACGCCCTCCTGGACCGCTTCTCCATCGAGATCCCCGTCTCCTGCTGGCCAGCTCCGCCAGCGCGCCTGGTGCGCCTCTCGGCGCAGCTCTACAACGAGCCTGCCGACTACGTGTCCCTCGCTGCGGCGATTCTGGCCTGTCTCGCCGACGTGGCAGCGACTCCGCCGCCGGCGAGTTGAAATCGGCTCGCGACCCCCGTAGGTTGAAGCGGCACCCCTCGTGGAGGTACCGTCGTGCGCAAGGCCATCGCCACCGCGTTCCTGTCGTTCTCCGTTCTCTTGTCACCTGCCCGGGCCGCGGACGTGCCGAGCACGGTCGCCCTGCAGGCGGCGCTCCAGACCGCGGGGGGGGCGCCCCTCAACGGGACGTACTCCCTGACCATCAAGCTCTACCCGTCCCAGTCGAGCTCCACCGTGCTCTGGACCGAGACCATGCCTGCGGTGCAGGTCTCGGGCGGGGTGCTCGACGTGGTGCTCGGGCAGGGCACGCCCATCCCCGCCACGCTGTTCCGCGACAACGGGGACGTGTGGGTCGGAGTGTCCGTCGCGGGTGAGCCCGAGCTGCCGCGATCGGCGCTCCGGACCGTCGCCTTCGCGTTCCGGGCGCGCTCTGCGGTCAGCGCGGACCAGGCCGGGGATCTCGCGTGCAGCGGGTGCGTGGCCATCGGCGAGCTCGCCTTCGACCCGGCCACCCAGGCGGAGCTGGACGCCCACGCGGCCGACGCCAGCGCCCACCACACGCGCTACACCAACGCGGAGGCCGTCGCCGCCATGGGCGCCAAGGCCGCCGGCAACCCGCTGCACCACGACCGGTACACCAACGCGGAGGCGGTCGCGGCGATGGGAGCGAAGGGGGCGGGCAACCCGCTGCACCACGACCGCTACACGGACGCCGAGGCCGTCGCGGCCGTGGGGCCGGCCCTGAACACGGTGAACGGCAAGACCGGGGGAACCATCACTGGCAACGTGACCGTCACGGGGACGCTGAGCGCCGGCGGCAGCACCGTCTGCACGGCGGCGGGCAACTGCCCCGACAAGGACGCGCTCGGGGCCTTGAGCTGCTCGTCCGGGCAGTCGCCGCAGTGGAACGGCAGCGCGTGGGTGTGTGTGTCGGGAGCGGGGCTGCCGACTCCGCCGTCCTGCGTCGGTCCGGGCAAGGCCCTCCAGTGGGACGGGAGCGCGTTCGCCTGCGTCGTCGTCGCCTCGGGCGGCACCACGCAGGGGCTCGGCTACTCCCTGGTCGACTCGTGGGGCGCCACCTGGGACGGGCACGAGCGGCCGACCGCCACCTGGGCCAACGCCAAGGCGACGTGCGAGGCGGCCGGGGGCAGGCTGCCGACCGCCACGGAGCTGTCGCGGGTCAGCTACACCGGCACCGCCGAGGTGGGGACCGCCTACACGTCGGCCTGGCTCTGGGGGATCATCGAGGAGTACGCGGGCGCACACATCGTCGGGCGCCTCGACAACGGGGACATCTCCTATTCGGCGGACAGCACGGTGCGCGCATACCGGTGCATCTTCCCGCCGGCGGCCCCGACGAGCTTCACCGGCAAGAACTGCCACGGGCCGGCGGGCAACCCCTGCTGGTTGGCGAAGCGGGAGGGGGACCGCTACAACGTGGACCTGTGGGACCGCCCCCCGACCTCGTACAACGTGGCCGTCCGCGAGTGTGCCTTCTACCGCGCGCACCTGGCGTGGGAGCGGGACCTCTCCGAGGAGATCATGCGTGGGCTGCCCAACGGGTCGAACGACTGGCTCTGGACCAGCGACGGCCAGGGCTACAACGGCACCAATTTCCTCACGGGCGTCGTGCGCTGGAGCGGGGTGAACACCGGCTTCGACGACAGCTACTCCGCCTATGCCACGTGGGCCTACAAGGCGACGGGCTACGAGGCGCGCTTCCGGTGCGTCGGCGTCAACTACGACGCGGGGACGCACCCCAACACCATCACCAACGAGTGGGTGACCCCGACCACGAAGCTCAAGTCCACGACCACGGACCTGGCGAGCGCGACCCTCCAGGCGGCGACCAGCACCTGCTGGAACGGCGGCGGCCACCTGCCCACGTCCCGCGACCTCCACGAGCTGATCTCCGAGGGCCTCCCGAACGGCTCCAACAACTGGCTCTGGACCAGCGACCAGCAAGGCTGGAACGGAACCCAGTTCCTGGTGGGCATCAGCAAGTGGTCGGGGACGGACAAGAGCTTCAGCGACTACTACTCGACCTACGCGACGTGGTCCTACCGCACGGAGAGCGGGCGGCCCTACCGCTGCGTCTACTACCCGGTGGACCAAGCCTACGCGGGGCCGTCGGCGTGCAACGGGGGCTGCTTCCTGTCCACCAAGGGCGGCGGCAAGGTCAAGATGTGGATGGACAGCACGGACCGCGCAGCGACGCGCTTCCACCTGGCAGTGAAGGCCTGCAATGACCTCTCTGGCCACCTGGCGTCGGAGCGGGACCTGACGGAGTTGATCCGCGAAGGCCTGCCCAACGGGTCCAACAGTTGGATCTGGTCCAGCGACCAGGAGGGGTACAACGACACCCAGTTCCTGTCGGGCATCATCAAGTGGAGCGGCGTGGACACGAGCTTCACGGGGCAGTACTCGACCTACTCGACGTGGGCGTACAAGATCAACAGCACCTCCTACCAGTACCCCTACCGCTGCGTGTGGACCAACGAGCTGAGGTAGGCTGCCAATCTTCAGCGTGAGCCTTCCCTTCACGGTGCGTCGGTATATGCTCGCGAGGACAGTCTTCGCGCCATTCACCAGACCGCCGAGAGGTTGAGCCATGCGCGCCGTTCTTCTCGCTCTGTCGATCCTGCTGGTGTCGGGTGGCTGTGACGTCTCGGGAGACCAGCCCGAGCCCGTGGGGGCCGTGGCCATTGACGCGGGGCTGACGGAGCCCGGGGCGCCGGATGTGGCGGGTGTGGACGACGACGCAGCGCTGGGCTCCCCTCCGGATGGGCACGGCGGCTCCCGTGGCGGGTCGGTGCTGGACGCGCAGCTCCCTCCGCGGGACCTCGATGGGGGCGTGGTGGATGCCGGGGCTGCGGCAGAGCGCGATCACGGGGCGGAAGCCGAGGTGAGCGACGCCGCAGCGGGTGGCGCGTCGGAGGACGGCGCTGCGTCGGACGCCTCACCGGGGGAGGACACCTGGGAGGACGCCATCGGCGGTGCGGGCGCTGACGGCGCCGCGCCGTGGGACGCCGGATCCACGGACCCCGGTCCCACGGACGCCGGTCCCTCCGATGCCGGCCCCTCCGACGCCTCCCCGTCGGACGTGGACCTCGACGATGCATCGGCCGACGCTGGCCCCGCGGACCCTGACGTGCTCGCTCCCCCGGACACGGGGCCCCTCGACGCCGGCGGATCCGTCGACGCGCCCTCTCCCGACGCGGGTCCGGCCGCCGACGCTGGCTCTCCGGGCGCCGACGCCGGCCCTCCGCTGAAGTACCCCTACTCCTGGGACGGCAGCTTCGAGCCCACGCAGTCCGACTTCCCGATGGCGGGGCTGTTCGACGACGAGTACTTCGACGGCCACAAGACCTGGACGGGCGAGGTCTCGCCCATCCTGCCGCCCGGCAAGTGGGACTGGAACGACGCCAACGACGACATGGCCAACTGGAAGAACTTCGCCGGCAACATCGGGAAGTTCGAGATGCTGGTCGACGACGAGGGAAACCACTACGGCTGGCGCCTGCTGGGCAACGACCCGGACGCCATCGACTACGCGGGGCCAGCGGCCTACTTCGAGGGCTCCCCGGGCATCGACGTCCTGGATCTCGGGCCCTCGGGCCTGCTCCACAGCTTCACGTCGGGCAACCTGGGCGATGGGCCGGACGTGCTGATCTTCGACGGGTCCTGGTCCCTGGACTTCCGCACGGGCTCCAGCCTGTCGGGCTCGAAGTGGGACAACGACCTGGTCATCGGTGGGTGCATCCCCGACGCAGGGCCTGGCTACCAGTTCAAGCAGGCGACCATCCACACGGGGCCCGGGTCCGACTGGATCTTCGCGCTGGACATGGGCGGCGCGGCCATCGACGCGGGCAACGGGGACGGCGGCAAGACGGACGTGCTGGACCCGACCGACGGCGACGACCTGGTGGTGCTGCGCGGGAACATGCGTGACTTCAGGGTCTTTGGCGGCATGGGCGACGACACGGCGGTCTGGTATGTGGACGAGGGCAAGGAGTCCATCGCGTTCCTCGGGCCCAACTTCTTCGGCGGTGGAGGCTCCGGCGAGGCCGTCTGGGGCGACCCGGGCACGGATCGGCTCGTCCTGGTGGTGCCGCCGGACACGAAGATCGTGGACAAGACGCCGACCCCTCCCGGTGCCCTGCTCGTGCGCATCGTCGCCGACTACGCCAAGGACATCTGGTGGGACGGCCCGGTCATCGGCGACCCCTTCGCCAAGTACTGCATCACCTGCGGCACCGGGCCCGGCGGGCGCAAGACCGTGACGCTGGAGTACAAGAGCGCGACCACCCCCGCCTTCACCGGCTACTTCTGGGTGACCGCCTTCGAGGAGCTCCAGCTCGGCGTGGGGCCGGACGCCAAGATGTTCCGCATCGACGACGTGGCCGGCAAGCTCATCCCCGCCCCGGACCTGTTGCCCTACGACCCCCCGGGGCCCCCAGGCGGCGTGTGCGACCCGGGGCCGTGGCTGCCCTGAACGGTCAGGAGCCGGAGCGCCTCCTCCGCCTCCTCCGCCTCCTCCGCCCCCTCCGGCCCCTCCGCCTCCTCCGCCCCTACCGCACCCACGCCGTCCCGGTCTGGTCCCACTGGCTGCTCCCCTGGCCACCCGAGTAGAACCCCATGTAGGTCTGCGTGCAGCTCGCGTTGTTGCGGGTGACGCCGTTCCCCGTGTGATACGACCCGATGCCGATGATCAGGCTCGACGGGGTGCTGCAGTAGGAGCTCGGTCCGCAGCAGCAGTCGGCGGCGTTGAGCCAGCTCCCGCCGTTGAGCCGATACTGGACGTTGTTGGCGACCTGCGCGTAGTTGAAGCAGCCGCCCGTCGCGAAGCACGCGTAGCTCGCCGTGGAGCTGCGGAACGCGGCGCGCTGGCCGTTGGCGAGGACGCCCATCAGCTCCCCGTTGCCCGCGAAGCCGTTGTCGAACAGGAGGTTGACCGTCGTGGCGGGCAGGCCCGCGGACACTCCCTTCGCGTAGGCGACGTTCGCGGTCCCGCCGGGGAGGCCGCCGTCCACCGCGCAGATGGCGACGTCGGCCGCCGCCCACAGGACGCGGGTCCAGCCGCCGCCGTCCGTCGTCATGTCGCAGTAGACCTTGAAGGCGTCGGTGGTGGCGCCGCCGTTGGGGTCGATCCAGTAGAGCCCGCTGCCCACGGAGAAGCCGTTGGCGAGCAGCGCCTTGCAGGACTTGCCCGGCTGGCCCTTGGACTGGCCGTTGAGGGGCGAGGTGACCGGCTTGCGGGTGCGCACGTAGGCGGTGCCCTGGATGCTCCACTGCCCCTGGTTGGGGGCGGGTCCCTGGCCCCCCGAGTAGAAGCCCATGTAGGTCTGGGTGCAGCTCGCGTTGCTTCGCACCGTGCCGTTGCCCGTGTGGTATGCGCCGATGCCCAGGATCATGCTGGACGGGGAGCTGCAGTAGGAGCTCGGGCCACAGCAGCAGTTGGCCGCCGGCTCCCAGTTGCCGCCCTTCACCTTGTACTCCACGTTGCGCTGCGCCTGGTTGTAGTTGAAGCAGTCGCCCTTGGCGAAGCAGTTCCAGGACGCCGAGTCGCTGCGCAGGATGACCCAGTCCCCGTTGGACGCGAGCTTGCCCATGAGCTCGCCGTAGCCGCCGAAGCCGTTGGGGAAGAGCAGGTCCACCGTCTCCCACGGCAGCCCGAAGGAGGGCCCCGAGGCGCTGATCAGGTTGCTGTTGTTTCCGGGGAGGTCGTCGTCGATGGCGCAGATCGCCTTGTCCGCCCCGGCCCAGAGCACCCGCGTCCAGCCGCCGCCGTCCGTGATCATGTCGCAGTAGACCTGGATGGCGTCGTCCGTCGAGCCGCCGTTGAAGTCCACCCAGTAGACGCCGCTGCCGGTGGAGTACCCGGTCTCCAGGATGTCCACGCAGCTCGGCGCCGCCTGGAGCTTGCTCTTGCCGTCTCTTGGAGGGTCGTAGATCGCCTTCCAGGAGGCGCCGTCGCACACCTCGATGACGGAGCCGGTCCAGCGCAGCGTGCCGCCCTTGGACGGGGTGCAGGCGCCCGTGTCGTTGCCCACCTGGATTGAGCCGCCGCTGCCTGCGCCCACGGTGGCGATCCACTCGGCGCCGTCGCACACCTCCAGGGCCGAGCCGGACCAGCGTACGGTGCCTGCCCGCGAGCCCGTACACGCCCCCGCGTCGCCGCCGACCTGGAGGCTGCCTGCGACGGACGCCGAGGCGACGGCCAGGTCCCCCGTCACCTCGAGGTTGCCGACCGCCGTGCCCCCGCCGAAGAGGAGCGGGCGGTACTCCGTGTCGCCCGCATTGCGCACGCGCACACCCGCCGGCGTCCGGGCCGTCAGCCACCCATCGCCCGCCGCCGTCAGCGCCGTGTCCTTGATGCCGACGGAGCAGCCCGGGGCTCCCGCCGTACAGACGGCGAGCGTTCCGCCCACGGTCACGTTGCCCGACAGCGCGAGGCTGGCGGCCAGCTCGGTGGAGCTGACGCAGCCCGTGCAGGCGAGATCCGTCGCCGGGCCGCCCGCCGCCGCCGCCGCTGCCCAGGGGAAGGCCGCCTTGTCCGCCGTGACGGAGCCCGCCTGGATGTGCGTGGCCCCGATGGAGGCGGCGCCGATCTCGCTTGCGCCGACGCACCCGGTACAGTCCAGGTCCGTCGCGGCCCCGCCCTTGGAGGCTGCCGCGGCGTAAGGGAACGACACCTCCGACGGCTCGACGCAGCCGCTGCACGCGAGGTCCGCGGCGACCAGGGCCGCGTTGGCCTGCTGGGCGACCAGCGCGTAGGCCACCGCACGCAGGGGGCGGCGGGGCAGGGTGTCGGTGCCCACCTGGAGCTCCAGCCAGAGCTCGGAGGCGCCCTCCAACACGCCAGGCGGGATGGGCCCCAGCTCCCGGTCGAAGAGGCCCCCGGCGACCACGACGCCGGTCATCGCCTCCTCGTAGACCTTGGTACCGCCCGTCGGCGCGGTGAAGAGGCGCGCGGTCAGGTCGAAGGTGCCGGAGGCGGGCGCGCCCGAGGCGGTGTCGAGGCGGCCCTGGACGCCGAGGCTGCGGGAGAGATCGGCGGCCTGCGCGCCGGTTCCCCAGATGGCGCAGACGCAGATCCCGAGCGCGAGCGAGCGAAGCGCTTGCATGGCGGGCTCCTGAGGTTGTCGTTGGGAGCATCGTAGTCCCAGCCGGTCGCTCGAAGCAAGCGCAGACTCACGCTTGGTCGCACTCAGGCTGCGTGGGTCGCTCTAGGGGCGGGGGGGGCGGCGGAGCCGTGTGAAGCGCGCCCGATCTCTCCCGAGCGAGCCAGAGCGCGCTGGAACACCACCGGGCCGACCAGCTCGTGCACGGCGATCATCGCGAGCACCATGGCCTGGAGAGAGCCGCCCCACTCGGGGAACGCGCGGGCAACTGTGGCCGCAAGCGCCAGGGATACCCCGGCCTGGCTGATCAGCCCGAGCCACAGATCCCTGGCGACGACCGGGTCGGCGCCCGAGAGCCGCGCCCCGAGGCGCGTCCCGGCGCGCATGAGGACGGCTCGGACCACGGCGACCATCACGGCGAGCGGGCCGACGGTCGCCAGAGCGCCCAGGTCGACCTTCGCGCCGGCCACGGCGAAGAACAGCGCGAAGATGGGCAGCGCCATGCGCTCGACGCCTTCAATGAGCCGGTGGCCAAGGCCCCCGGAGAAGTTCTCGACGACGAAGCCGGCGGCCAGCGCCACCAGCAGCGGCTCCAAGTGCAGGGCATCGGAGACCTGGGAGATGCCGTAGCACAGCCCGAGCACGAAGACCGCCACGTCACGGCCAATGGTGCGCAGGAACAGGATGACTCCGACGCCCACGACGAAGCCCGCGACGATGGACCCGCCGAGCTCTCGGGCGAGCACCGTCGCCAGGGAGGCGCCTCCCTGCTCGCCGCCGAGTATGCTCCGCGCGGCGGCCAGCGACGCGGCGAAGAGCACGATCACCGCGATGTCCATCAGGATGACGACGCCCAAGGTCGTGCGGGACAGTGGACCGTCCGCCCGGTTCTCGTTGAGCACGGCCAGCGTGACCATGGGCGAGCACGAGACCGCGATGGCTCCGAACACGACGGCGATGGCGACCGCCTCCACGGCTGACGCCCCGTCCAGGAACGGGAACCAGGAGCGTCCCAGGAGCAGCAGCGCCACGACCCCGATCCACACGGTCGCCAAGGCCAGCGCAACGAGCACCGCGACGCGGCGCGCGTGCTGCCGCACCCAGGCGATGCGGAGCTCGCCCCCTGCCGCCAGCGCGATCAGCGCGACGGCGATGCCCTCGACGACGCGGGCAGCGGCCAGGACGTCCCGCTGGAGCAGGCCCGACGCGTAGGGACCCACCAGGACGCCGACGATCAGATAGCCCGTGATGCGCGGGAGCCCCAGCGCCTTGGCGGACTTGCCACCGAGGTAGGCGGCGAGCAGCAGGTACCCGATGGCCATCGGCGCCCCCTGTGCCCCCGACACGGGCGCCGTCACGTCGCCGAAGCGCAGCAACACCACCAGGCCAGTGCACAGGAGCAGGGGGACGATGCGGCCCAACAGCCGCTCGACGATCATGCGGGCGCCTCGCGTCTCGCCGTGCGGACCGCGCGTGCCAGAAGCGCAGGAGCGGCGGCCTCGTTGAGCAGGCTCGCCACGGCGACTGCGCCCAGGACGGCGCGCGCCAGCTCGCTCGGCCACACGTGAAACAGCGTGAGCGCGACGAGGAGGCCGAGCGCTCCCTGCGGCGCGAGGCCGAGGGCCCAGCTCCGGGCGAGCGGGCCGCCGACGGGGACCTGTATCCGAAGGAGCGCGCGACCGCTGGCCAGCTTGGCCGCTCCGCGCCCGATGGTCATCAGTCCCAGGATGCTCAGGGCCAGCCAGCTTGCTGCGTGCGCCGTATGGACCCCGATGACGGTCATCAGGACGACCAGCGCGGGGCGCTCCGCCTTTCGGATGACCGCCACCAGGGATGCGGCCCGTTCGCCCGCAGCGTTCACCAGGACGAAGCCGGCGGTCGCGGCCAGCGCGGTGGGAGACACTCGAAGCCACGCTGCGACACCCGCAGCCAGGGTCAGGACGGCAAAGCCCAGCAGCAGGCGCTCGTCGTCGGAGGCGCGGCCCCGCAGCAGGAGCATGGCGCTCACCCCGAGCACGACGCCCGCGCCGAGGCTGAGCCCGATGATCTCCAGCGGGCCAGTGCCCTCCTGGGGTGGGCGCAGCAGCGCAAAGGCAACGAGCGTCAGCAGCACGACCAGGGCGTCGTCCAGTGTGGCCGACAGCTCGACCATTCGGAGGGTCGGGCGCACGTCTGCGAGGCGCCCGGCTCGTCGCCGGCGAAGCATGGCGGCCAGAGTGGGGGCGCTGTTGGCGGCGGCGAGACCTACGACGAGCGCCGCGCCCGTCGACTCCGCCAGCGTTGCGCCCGCGGCCCGGAGCATGGGCCACGCGCTCACTCCGACCACGGCGGTGGCCGCCACGGCCGGTGTCCACGCTACGGCGAGGAGGCGACCGGGCATCCGCCGGAGCGCCTTCAGCTCGAAGCCGACGCCGACCGAGAAGCCGATCCAGCCCGTGACGAAGGAGACGAGCGGAGTCAACTCCGACGTCAGGGCCCGCTCCGTGGGGTGGTCCATGGTGAGGCCCAGGAGCACCCCGAGCACCAGGAAGGCGTGCCCGGTGGCAAGCAGATGGGACACATCCAGCGCCGCGCGGACTGCGCGGAGGGGCCGCCACATCGTGATGGCGACCAGGGCGATCAGGACGGCAAGGATGCCACCGGCGCTCATGACAGGTCGCTGGCCGGCGCCGTCACGACCTCGAGGAGGGGGATCAGCGACATGCGCGCCGACTCCCGCGCATCGGGTGACCGTAACGAGAGGACGGCTGCCTTCAAGGCGGCGACCCGGTCGCGCGAGACCTCCAGGAGCACGACGCGACGCCCGCCCGGGTCAGCGAACAAGTCCCTGAGGCTTGAGAAGAGGGGCACCTCCTGGGTGACGGCCTCCTCCGCGCTCTGGGCCTCCAGCACCGTCGCGTCGCCAAAGCCCGCCTCGACCAGCGTCACCATAAGGCGGTCGGTCATGCGCTCGCCGACGACCGTCAGCACGGCCAGGGCGTCGCCAGCGGCTGCGAGCTGCGGGGCCGTCCCCCGGCCCTCACGTGCCTCCGCGGCATCGATGAGGGCCTGGGCCTCCTCCGCCGTCGCAGCCTGGCGCAAGCCTCTGCGCAGGAGGGGCCTCGTGGCGAGGCGGGCGACCCGTGCGAGGGCATGGAGGTGCCCGCCCGGATCGTCTGGCGGCGCCACGACGACGAAGAACAGGTCGGCGGGCTCCGCGTCCGGTGCGCCCACGTCCAGCGGTCTCGTCGTCACGATCAGCGCGCACACCGCCTGGTCGAGCCCCGCGACCTCTGCGTGCGGGGCCGCTACACCTTCGCCAAGCCCCAAGCCGTGCGCGGCGGTGCTGGAGCGCAGCGCGCCGAGCACGGCTGCCGCGCGCGCAGGGTCCGTGGGCGCGATCACGGTCGCGGCAGCCGCCAGGACGTCATCGAGAGACTGGGCCGCGAGTCGCGTGCGGATGCGGCTGGAGTCGGGGAGGAGTGCAACCATGCCCGCGATGCTGGCCGACCCAGGTCCTGCTGTCAATCGCCCCGGCGGGGCTCAGATGGGGGCTCCTACCGCGGGTCCATGGCGTATTCCACGGATGGCGAGGCAACGCGCGGGTGGGGACGGGGGCCCAGGCGCTACCAGCGCTCGTGGTGCTGGAACGTGCCGGTCGCCGTGTCGATGGCCAGGAAGTCGAAGCGCCCGCGGGAGCAGGTGCCGCTGTTCATGAAGACGCGGTCGCCGTGCTCCGCGACGACGGGCACGTGGGTGTGGCCCGTGACCACCACGTCGGCCGCGTGACGGTGCGCCTGGGCGACCGCCCACTGCTGGAAGGGGCAGTCCGCGGTGCGCTTCGGGCTCGTGACCAGGTGGTCCACGTCGTCGAGCCACCGGGCGAGGCGCGGCCCGACGACCCGCTCCACCATGCCGCCGACCCAGCTCAGGAAGGCGGCCACCGGGTAGGCGTGCCTGACGATGAAGTCTCCTTGGTGGCCATGAAGCAGGAGCACCCGGGCGTCCCCGGCCTCGATGACCAGCTCGGAGGGCGCGCTCAGCAGGCGCCCTGCCGCCAGGTCGTGGTTGCCGTGCACGTAGGTGAACGGCGGCGACATCAGGCGCTGGAAGAGGCGCGGTCGGGCGGCGCGGATCGCCTCCACCTGGGCGCGGTAGGCGCCGGGGCGAGGGCCGTGCAGCAGCTCCAGGGCGTCGCCGAGGACCACCACTCGCTCGAAGGAGGCGGCGAGGAAGTCCAGGAAGCGCAGGAAGGACGCCTCCTCATGGCCGAAGCGGTCGACCCGGCCCCCGGCCCCGATGTGCAGGTCGCTGATGACGGCGATCTTCATGGCATTTCCCGTTGAGGAGGCGGCGGCCCCACTGATTCATTGTGGGGTCGGGCCCGGGCGGGTCAAGGGCGCGGCGGGAAAGGGCGCAAGATTGCAGCGGGTTCCGGGATCAGGGGGCGTTCGTTGGGTGGCGCTGGGCCCACGTGGCGACGGCGGCCTCCTGGGAGGCGGTCTCGATGGAGCCGGGGCGCAGCTCGCGGATCTTGACGATGGCCTGCTCCGCGGTCATGCCTTGGGCGACGAGCCAGGTGGCCAGGAACGTGCCCGTGCGGCCCATGCCTCCCGCGCAGTGGACCGCGACGGGCCGGTCGGCGTCCCGCGCCGTCTGGGCGAGGGCGACGAACTGGTCGAGCTGCTCCTGGGTCGGCGCCGTGAAGTCCACGACGGGGATGTGCGCCGGGGTCATGCCGTGGGCGGACACTGACGTAGGGGGCACCGGAGTCTCGGTGAGCGACACCAGCACATCGACGCCCTGAGCGGAGAGCCAGGCGAGGCGCGCCTCGCCGAGGGGGCCGGCGCCCGGGTGGGCGAGGCCTGCGATCACGCCGTCTTCGACCCACGAGAAGCCGGGGGGAGGCTGGGGCGCCGGGGCTGTCGGGGCGGGCTCCATGGGCTCCTCGCTCGGTGGGGCCTCCGCTGCCGCCGGGGCAGCCGGAAGCGCGGTGGTCCTCTTCAGGGCGACGCCGGGGGACGGCTCCACGGCATCATCGAGGCACCCGGCGAGCAGTGCGAGGCAGGCGATGGATGTAGTGAGCTTCATGCGGTCTCCTCCTGGCGGGCAGGACGGGACCAGTGTGCCACAGCCGGCGCGCGGAGCAACAGTCACACGGGCGCGAGGCGGTCCAGGCGCAGCCGCTGGCGCTCGTCGAAGAGGCGGCGGGTCGTCGCGGAGACGGCGGCCAGCGTGCCGAGGCCCGTGCCCACGGCGATGAGGAACATGATGAGGATCTGGTACTTGACGGCCTCGTCGGGCGGGGAGCCGGACAGGATCTGGCCCGTCATCATGCCCGGCAGGCTGACGAGCCCCGCCGCGGCCATGCCGTTGATGATGGGGATGAGACCCGCACGGACGCTCTCACGGCGGAGGTCGCCGATGGCCTCGTGGGCGGTGTGTCCGAGCACGAGGCGCGCCTCGATCTCGCCGCGGCGCCTCCAGGCGCCCTCGTTGAGCCGGTCCTGGGCGATGGCGATGCCGTTCATCGTGTTGCCGAGCAACATGCCGAGCAGGGGGATCGCGTACTGGGGCTCGTACCAGGGGTCGGTCCCCACGACGGCCACGAGCGCGAACACGGTCACCGTGAACGACGACAGGAACATGCTCACCGTGCCGACGCCGTAGCCCCAGGCGCCCGCGAGGCGCCGGCGCTGCCGCGCCCACACCTCCCGGCCCGCCGCGAGGAGCATGACCAGCGCCATCAGGGACACCCACCCGACATGGACGTGGGCGAAGAGCGCCTTGAGCACCAGCCCGATGAGGCTGAGCTGCACCGTCGTCCGCACGGCGGCCACCGCGAGCTGCACCCCGAGGCTGCGCTGGACCTGCGACGCAAGGAGGGCGAGCGCGACGACGAGGGAGGCCGCGATGGAGAGATCGAGGGTGGAGAGGGTGATCAATCACGGCTCCTTGGACGTATGGCGCCTCTGGACGCAGGCTTTGGGTGGGTCCTCACCGTCACGAGGAGTCCGGCACGAGCACTCCACCCTCCAAGACGAAGCGCCGGTCGGCGACGCGAGCGGCCTGCGCGTCGTCGTGGGTGACCCAGAGCACAGGCGCCTCGTGCTGGAGGCGCCACCTGGCGATGAGCGCCTCCACGTCTCGGGCGCTCGCCGGGTCCAGGTTGGCCGTCGGCTCGTCGAGGAGCAGCGCGCGAGGCTGGCCGGCCAGCAGGCGGACCAGGGCGAGGCGCTGCCTCTCGCCCGACGAGAGGCGGTCGACGCGCCAGGAGAGCACGTCGTCGCCGAAGCCCACCTGGAGCAGCAGGGCGGTGTCCGGGAGGTGCTCCCCCACCGTGTCGTTCCACCAGTGGCTGTCCGCCGGGAGGAGCCCCACCTGGCGGCGCCAGAGCGGGGGCGGCATGGCGGAGGCGAGGGCGCCGTCGAGGGACACTGCCCCCTCGTGGGGGTCCAGATCCGCCAGCGCGCGCAGCAGGCGCGACTTGCCGCTGCCCGACGCACCTCGGAGGCACACGCACTCGGCCGGCCCGACGGTGAGGGTCACCGGGCCGAAGCTCCCATACCGGACGTCCTCGATGCGGAGAGTGGGCAACCGCGCCTCCGTGGCAGCCGGAGGATAGCAGATCGCGGAGGGTTGGGCGCGGCGGGGTCACAGGAGTATCATGACCCGCATCGGGAGGTGCTCATGGGACGGTGGTGGGTGCTCGGCCTCGTGGCGGCGTGTGGTGGCGGGGCGGAGGGGAGCGACGCTGCGACGGATGCGGCGCACGCGGCGGACGTGGCGGACGTGGCGACAGACGTGGCGACCGCGGGCGATGCCGCTCCTCACGCCGGTGCTGACGTGGGCGGCGGCGCTCTGGCCGACGTGGCCCCGGGGGACGCGGGCGGGAGCGCTCTGCCCAAGGACGCCGTCGGAGACGCGGTGGCCTTGGACTCTGGCGGTGGACCGGCAGACGCCGGGCCCCACGCTCCGGCAGACGCCAATGCGGACACCGGTGGCGCGGCCCTCCCCGCGGACGCCTCAGACTCCGCTGATGTCGCCGCTCCCGCAGACGCGGGGTCAGGCACCGGCCCCGACGGCGCGACGCCCGCAGGCTGCGTCACCACCACGTCCGCCGGCCACCACCACCTCCCCTGCGCGGGGCTCTCCTACGAGCTGCACATCCCCACTGCCTGCGTCTCCGGCGGCTGCGGCGTGGTCCTCGACGTCCACGGCATGACCATGAGCGGAGATCAGGAGGACGCCAACACCGGGCTGCGGGCCCTCGGCGAGAAGCACGGCTACGTCGTGGTTCAGCCCAACGCCACCCCGGACCCGCCCGCGTCGAGCTGGTCCGAGGCCGACGACCCGCTGGTCCATGGCTTCCTCCTCGACGTGATCGTGGCGCTCAAGATCGACCCGGCCCGCGTCCACATGACCGGCTTCTCCCAGGGCGGGTTCATGACCTGGCGCTTCCTCTGCAAGCACGCCGACCTGTTCGCCTCGGTGGCGCCGGCCGCCGCCTGCGCGGGCGGGGGCTTCGGCGCGTGCTCCTTCACCGGCGGCGACGTCCCCTCGCGGCGCGTCCCCACCCTGTTCATGCACGGCACCAAGGACGCGCTGGTCGCCTTCAACTGCGCCAAGAAGCAGCGGGACGCGGTGGTCGCCGCGTGGGGGCTCACCGAGACGGCCGTCGTGTCCCAGGACCCGAACCACCTCTGGACCCGCTGGGAGGGCGAGGGGGCGCTGTTCGAGTTCGTGCAGCACGACTACAAGGCCGGCTCCCCGATCCTCGGCGGCCACTGCTACCCGGGCAGCGCCGACCTCAACGGCGGGCTCCCGGGCCAGCTCTTCGGCTACGGTTGCCTGGGGACCAACGCCTTCACGTGGGGCGAGGCGCTCATGGAGTTCTTCATCGCCCACCCGATGTAGCGGGGCTCACTCCACCGTGCGCAGGTCGTATTTGCGGATGAGCCGCTGCAGGACGTAGCGGTTGCGGAAGCCCAGCTCCCGCCACACGGGCCCCTGGACGCCGCCGTGCCGGTCGAGGCACTCCTGGAGCTGCTCGGGCGTGACGGAGGCGGGGTCGGTGAAGCCGTCCGAGGCGGCCTGGGCGTCCTCGCCGTCGGTGTCCGGGCGGTCGGGCAATGTCGGGGCCTCCAGGCGGTCGCCCCGGCTCTCGGCCATGGAGCGCCAGAGGAGGCCGTCGAGCTCCCGCAGGTTCAGCTCCAGGGGCTGGCTGAGCAGCAGGGTCAGGAGCTCCGGGGTCACCCGCGGCACGGCGCCGTCGAAGAAGCGCTCCGCCACGTGCGGGTCGTCCTCCGCCGCCCGCTCCAGCAGCGCCCGGGCGAGCAGCGGGAGGTCCTCGCGGCGCCGCGCCAGCGACGGCACCTCGATCACGTGGCGGAGGCGCGCCGCGAGGTCTCCCTTCAGGGTCTCCGCGGGTCGATTCGTCGCGGCCACCAGCCGCAGGTCCGCTGTCCGGCGGCGCGGCTCGCCCAGGCGCTGGTACTCCCCGTCCGCGTCGAGCACGCGAAGCAGGTGGGCCTGGAGGTCCGCCGGCAGCTCCCCAATCTCGTCCAGGAAGAGCGTCGAGCCGTCCGCCTCACCGACCAGGCCCGGGCGCTCCCGCATGCCCGGGTTCGGGAAGTCGCGGACGTTGCCGAAGAGCTCCGCGTCGATGAGCCCCGCCGGGAAGGTCGCCGCGTTGCGCGCCACGAGCGGGCGCGCGGAGCGCTCCGAGAGGCGGTGGATGGCGCGGGCGGCCAGCTCCTTCCCAGCGCCGCTCGGCCCCAGGATCAGGACGTGGCCCTTGCGCGCGGCGACGAAGGCGATGCGGTCGCGCAGCTCCCAGGCTACGGGGCTCTCGCCCACGACGCCGTGGCGGTCGGCGCGACCGAAGGGGGGCCACTGGTCTCGGGGCACATACCGTGCGGGAGGCAGCGGCCCACGCTCGACGCACAGCAGCACGAGCTGCCCTTGTACCTCGAGCACGTCCCCGTGCCGGATGATCGCCTGCGTGACGGGCACCCCTGCACGCAGGAGCGGGAGGCGCCCGACTCCTTCGACCAGGAGCCGGTCGTCCATGGCGGAGACCCGGAGCTGCTGGCGCGAGATGGCCGGCGCGCGCAGGCCGCCGGTCGTGCTCGCCTCGCCGGGCCGCTGCCGCTGGAGCTCCAGCCGCCCGGCGTCACCGTCGCCCCCGCGCCCCAGGGTCCACGTCCCGGCAGCAGGAACGGGGGCCACCTCGCCCACCCGCTCGGGCTCCTCCCGTGACCAGGCGACCACGAGGGTCGGCCGAGGGCGGTCGGGCGTCGCGGCGCGGGGGTGCTCCCGCTTCGGCAGCTCGGTGATCTCGTCGTGCGTCATCTGCGCCGGGTCCTCGCTCTCACCGGGCGGCGGATCCGGGGGGCCGGCGCCCACGAATCCATCGCCCAGAGGCGAGGGTAGCCCAGGTCGGGGATGCGGCGCCAGCCGTGTCGGGGCCGTTGGGCTCCCTGCCACGTCTCATGGAGTCGTCCGGCCCCCTCCCGCCCGAGCGGCCACCTCGAGAGGGGCGTCGAGCAACACCGGGGTCGCTGCGGCACCGCGCCCGCCTTGGTCAGTCAGCCGTCGAGGAGGCTCTTCACGCAGGAGACGAGCGTAGCGCACGGCTTCAGCTTGCAGCCATCCAGCGTCGCCCGCTCCGGGCCACCCGCGTCCCAATCGCCGCACCGGTCCTCGAACTCCGGGAACGTGTAGTAATGACCGCAGTCGACCAAGCGGCTCCACATCTTGCTGCACAGCGCGCCGTCCGCCCGGGCGCGGGGAGCGCCCTCGTCCGCGGCAATGTCTGCGACGTCGACGGCAGCGTCCATGCCGGCGACCATGTCCTCGACGCTCGAGTCGGAGCGCTCCCCAGCGCACTCCACCAACCCCAGGAGAACAACCAACGCCACCCGCATGAGGCACCTCCACGGGGCCCTCACCCCCAGCGGGGTCGCGGATGATCACGAGCGTGGCCTTCGCTCCCCTCAGCCCCTGCGCGCCGCCTCGACCGTGGCGATGTCGAGCTTCTTCATGTGCATCATCGCCTCCATCGCGCGTCGCGCCGCGGCTGGGTCGGGATCGGCGAGGGCCTCGGACAGGGCGCGGGGTGTGATCTGCCAGGAGTAGCCCCAGCGGTCCTTGCACCAGCCGCACTGGCTCTCCTGACCGCCATTCCCGATGATTGCATCCCACAGCCGGTCGGTCTCGGCCTGGTCCTCTGTGTGGATCTGCAGCGAGAAGCTCTCGTTCGGCGTGAACGCGGGGCCGCCGTTGACGCCGATGAAGGGCAGGCCGCAGACCGTGAACTCCACCGTCAGCAGATCGCCCGCTTTGCCGCCCGGATAGTCGCACGGCGCCCGGAGGATGGCGCCCACCGAGCTGTCGGGGAAGGTCGCGGCGTAGAACCGCGCGGCGTCCTCGGCGTCCTTGTCGAACCACAAGCAGATGGTGGCTTTGCTCGTCATGATCGTGCTCCTGGGCTGCCGGTCGTTGCGGCGGGTTGCCGTTGATGCAGACGTGGGCGCCCTCCACTGGCGCGTCCGGTGGCCACTCGGCGCGCGCGGCGACGAGCCTCTCAGTTGTCGGGGACCACGGTGGGCCGAACCCTACTACGCTGGACGGGGTGGCGACAAGGCGGTCGCGTGCAGGCGGGGCACCCTCAGTCGTCGTCCTCGTCCTCCCCCCCGTGTTCGCGCCCGCCGTCTCGATTGCCCTCGTGCTCGTCCTCGTCCTCGCCGAGCTGCAGGGTGGTGCCGACGAGCGGCAAGGTCAGGCGGCTGGTCGCGGGGTCGTAGCCGGACAGGAGGCCCGCCGCCCACGTCCCCGTCAGCGCGAGGAACAAGAGCCCCACCAGCGGGCGCGACGACGGGATCGCGGCGGACGGCTCGGCCTCCTTGCGCCCGTCGACCATGCTCAGGGCGAGGTTCTCGCGGTGCTGGACGCTGTGCCAGGCGACGCCCGCGAGGTGTACGCCGACGACCGCGAGCAGTGACCAGGCGAGCACCTCGTGCAGGTCCTCCACGGACTCGTCGCCGCCCATCATGAGCCCCGTGACGGCGAGGCCGAGGACGAGCGCCAGTACGCCGAACAGGGCGAACGCCGCCCCCGGGTTGTGTCCGGCGTAGCGCGGGCCGCCCCCTGTGAGGGCGCCCCGAAGGAACGCGAGCAGAGCGCGGGGCCCGAAGATCGCCGCCCCGAAGCGGGCCCAACGCGTACCGACGAGCCCCCACAGCACCCGCAGCAGCACCATGAAGGCCATGACCAGCCCGAGCAGCATGTGGACCCGGAAGGCCCGGCTGTCGTCGTCCACGAGGTTGGCGATGGCGAACGCGCCGACGAACGAGCCGGCGAGCAGCCAGTGGAAGAGGCGGGTGGGGATGTCCCAGATCAGGATGCGCGTCATGACTCCCTCGCGTGGTGAAAGGGTCCATGCACGGGTCCCGGGTTGCCCCGCTCCCGGCAGGTCTCGCCGAATCATGCCTGCGACACATTGGAAGGAGATGAGAGGCAGATTAGAAGTCCGGTAGAACGTCCCCTGGACCCTCGGGCTCGCACCGCAGCAGGAGGCGCGCGCGCAGCCCACCGAGGGGCGACGGGAGCAGGACGCAGTCCCCTCCGTGACGGCGCGCGACCTCCCTGGCGAGGGGGAGACCGAGGCCGAGGCCCTCGCGGTCGTTGCGCCGCGCCTCGGCGCCGCGAGCGAACCGGTCGAACAGGCCGTCGCGCTCCGCAGGGATGCCGGGACCCCCATCGTCCACGTCGAAGACCGCCATCGCCCCCTCGCGCCCGACGCGCAGGACCACGGGGGCGCCCGGCGCGTGGCGCGCCACGTTGCGGAGCAGGTTGCCGAGCGCCACCTCCACCAGCGTGCGGTGGACCTCCAGCTCCGGGTCTGCGGCGACGTCCATGCGCGCCTGGCACCCTGCCGCGGTCAGCAGGGGCGCCTCGGCCGCCAGGGCCGCGCCGGCGAGCTCCGCGGCGCGCGTCGGCTCGCGCTCCCCATCGAGCAGCCCCGCGTCGAGTCGGGCCAGGGCGAGGAGGGCGCCGACGAGGCGGCGGAGGCGCTCCACGTCCTCGCGGACGGACGTCAGTGTGGCTCGGTACTCCTCGGCCGTCCGGGGTGCGCGCAGAGCCACCTCGACCTCGCCGAGCATCGACGTCACTGGGGTCCGCAGCTCGTGGGCGGCCTCCGCGGTGAAGCGCGCCTGCGCGTGGTAGGCGGCGTCGAGCCGCTCGAGGAGGTCGTTGATCGCCGCGAGCAGTGTTCGCACCTCCTCGGGGCCGGCGACCGTCAGGCGGTGCCCGTGGCCGAGGCCGACGACCCGCTCCGCCTCCGCCCGGGCGGCGTCCAACGGAGCAAACGAGCGACGCACGACCCTTCCCTGTACGAACATGGCGAAGATCGCCGCAAAGGCGCCAGTGCCAGCATAGATGGCCAGGAATGGTCCCACGCTTCGAGAGATGGTCACCCGGGGCGCCGCCGCGGCGGCGAGCTGGTCGTGGCTCCCGTCGTCGACCTCGAACGGCAGGAGGACGATCCGCTCGTCCCCCGTGTCGACGTACAGCGGGCGCTCCCGGCCGAGGGCCTGCTTCGCGAGGTCCGTCGGCACCCGCGGGTCCCCGGGCTCGACCAGCCATGCGTCCACTGGCGAGCGGCTGTGCTCCACCTCGACGGAGGCCGCGACGTCCGGGTGGGCACGCCCGTGGGCGGCCGCCAGCAGGACCCGGTCGAGGGCCATCACCTCGCGCCGGTGCAGCAGGGCGGCGGTCCCGGCGCCGACGACCACGAGCGTCACGACGAGGATGGCCGCCCCGCGGGTGGCGACGCGCCGCGCGACCGAGACGCTCAACGCGGGCGCTCCTCGAGGACGTAGCCCGCGCCGCGGACCGTGTGGATGAGCGGGTGATCGAAGCCCTTGTCCACCTTGGCCCGCAGGTAGCTGACGTAGACGTCGACGACGTTGGTGCGGGGGTCGTGGGAGACGCCCCACACGGCCTCCAGGATGCGAGTTCGAGAGAGCACCCGCCCGGCGTTCTCGGCGAGGAGGCGCAGCAGCGTCAGCTCCTGCGCGGTCAGGCGGATCTCGACGCCGGCCCGCGTGACGCGGTGCGCCGCCACGTCGATCACCAGGTCGGCGACCTCGATGCGCTCGTCGACCGGCAGGCGCCGGGTGACGGCGTCGATGCGCGCCAGCAGCTCCTCGAAGGCGAAGGGCTTGACCAGGTAGTCGTCGGCGCCGCCGTGGAGGCCCTCGACGCGCTCCTCGACCCGGTCGCGCGCGGTCAGGCAGATCGCCGGCGTGCGGTCGTTCCCCCGGCGCAGCTCCCGGACCAGCGAGAGCCCGTCCCCGTCGGGGAGCATCCGGTCGACGAGCAGCAGGTCGTAGCCCTCGGCGACGGTGCGTCGCGCCGCCGCAAGGTCGCTCGTCACGTCGACCCGGTGCCCCTCCTCCCGCAGCCCTCGGGCCAGGAACCCCGCGATCTTCGGGTCGTCCTCGATGACCAGGATGCGCATGCCCCGCTCCTCCAGGCGGCGTGGTCCGCACCGCGGGCCTCCGGGGTGGAGCATACACCGCGATGCTCCGTGCGTCCGTGGCCGCCACGCCGATGCGCGCGACCCGTCGCCCCTGTGCCGCCGTCACCGGTCCAGGGACCGCCGGGCCACTGCCCAGAGGTCCGTCGCCCAGAGGCGGGGGTAGCCGAGGTCGACGACGCGGCGCCAGGCGTCGCCGGCCCTGGGGTCTCCGGCCCGCTCCAGGGTCTCCGCTCGCTGGGCCATGGCCTCGACGCGGGCGGCGAGCTCGCCCTCGGAGCGGATGTCGTCCCAGGTGCCGATGGCCGCATCGAGCTGCACCAAGGCCTCGTCCAGCCTGCCACTCGCCTCCAGCGCCCGCGCCCTGAGCTGCCGCTCGGCCTGGGCGCAGCCGAGCTGCTCCAGGCGCGGGCGGTCGATGTCCACGGCGCAGGCGCCAGCGCTGGCAGCGAGGCGCTCCAGGGAGGATGGGTCCGCGCCCACGCGAGCGATCAGGCGCCACAGCGCGGAGGCGTCACTCCGGGGGGCGTCGAGCAATTTCAGCGCCGCGTCGGCTACGTCCGCGTCGCCCCTGGCGGCACGTGCCCGGAGCGCGAGGACGGGGCCCTGGGCGGCGCCACCCGGGCTGGACGTCGCCCAGCGCTCGATGGCCTGGAGCGCCGGCTCCCAGCGCCCCTGGCACAGCAGGGCCTGGATGGCCAGCGACCAGGTCCAGTCCAGGTTCTGCGGGTTGCCGCCCACACGCGCGGCGTCGATGCGGTCGAGGGCGCGGCTCGCCGCCTCCTCGCAGCGGCCGGCGAGGATCCGGGCAGCGACTCCCATATGTTCCGCGTAGATGCTGCGCTCCGCGGCGCTCGCAGCCGCGTCGAAGCTCGCGATGGCCGCGTCGGTGCGTCCGAGGTGCAGGTCCACCTCCGCCCAGGGGTCGATGTTGAAGCCGTTGCCCTCGCGCGGGACGCCGAGCTGCTCCAGGGCCGCCGCCGCCTCCTCGGCGCGGCCGCGGAAGGCGAGCGCCCGGACGAGCCGGGACGCGGCCACCTCGCTGCCGGGGCCGATGGTGAGGGTGTCGCGGGCGATGCGCTCCGCCTCCCGCAGGTCTGCCGTCTCCGGGTCGTTGAAGCGAAGCACCAGCAGGTCGAGCTGGGCGTCTCCGTCGTAGACCCATGTCCGCAACAGATCGTGGAGCTGCCGGACCGCCGCGCGGGGCTCGCCCCGGGCCAGAGACCGCAGCGCCAGGGCGGTGGCCCGGTGGCGGGGTGGGGCGCCGCTGTTCAGGAGGGCGTCGGCCTGGGCGACCAGCTCGTCATAGCGGCGCTCCCCCCGCAGCATCTGGAGGGTGCCCGCGCGGGCCAGCGAGAACGCCGGGTCGAGCTGAAGCGCCCACGTCAGCCGCTCCCGGGCGCGCCCGTCGTCAGCGGAGTGGGCCGCCTCACGGCCCTCCACGTAGGCCGCCCACGCGTCGGCGGACGTGGTTGGAGTGGGGGGCGGGTCTCCCGGCAGCCCAAGCAGGGGGCGGAGCTGAACGGCCAGGGCTCGGCCCAGCGCCACCGGGTCCCTGCCCGTGGCGTGGGCCTCCGCGACGACGGTGCCCGTGGACGTGTCCACGAGGTGCGCCCTCGCGTCGTCGTCTCCCAAGACGCCGGTGACCACCGCGTCGATGCTCCCCAGGCCGCGGCCGGGCCGGAGCAGGCGCGTCGGCGGTGTGTCCAGAGGGGGCAGGGCGCCCCCGCGTCCCAGGGAGAGCAGCGTGGACCACGGCATGACCAGCGCCTCGTGGGGGGCGTCGTCGAGGGCCTCCCGCAGCGCGTCGGCGGCCACCTCGGCGCGGAGCCGCTCCGCCTCGGTGTCGGCGCGCCGGAGCCCGAGCACCGCCACCACCGGGCGTGGGGGGCGCCTCGCCCAGCCGGCGCCGGGTTCGGTGGAGCCGCGCCCTGTGGCGCCCGGTTCGGTGGCGGCGGGTTCGGTGGCGCCCGGCTCGGGGTTGCCGGTCGGCGCGGCGGGCGGCCCGTTCGGCGGAGACTGCCCGCCCGGCCATAGGAGGGCGATGGCGGCCAGGGCCAGCGTACCCGCGCCCAGGGCCCACACCCGGCGCCGCGGTGGGGACGCCGCCGCCTGAGTGTCCGACGTCGGGTCGACCTCGCCGCGGCCGTCGTGGACGAGGCGGGCGAGGGCCTCGATGGGTGCGGCTTCCACCCCGTCCAGCTCCAGGGCGAGCGCGCGCCCGTCGGCGGGGCGGGCCGCCGGATCGGAGGCGAGGCACCGCTCGACGAGGGCGCTCAGGCGTCGCGGCGCGTCGGGGCGCAGCTCGCCGAGGGGGCGGAACTTCGCCTCGGCGACGGCGACGGCGGTGGCCAGCGACGAGTCCCGCAGGAAGGGGTGGGTCCCGGTCAGCGTGCGATACAGCAGGATGCCGACCGCGAAGACGTCCGTCTGCGGACCGACGGCCTGGGCGCGCACCTGCTCGGGGGACATCCAGGCGGGGGTCCCGATGACGAGCCCCGAGCGGGTCAGCTCGTCGGTCCCCTCCGCGGTGCGCCGCGCCAGGCCGAAGTCCAGCACGCGGACGCTCCCGTCGCCCTCGACGATCAGGTTGGACGGCTTGATGTCCCGGTGGACGATGCCCGCCGCGTGGGCGGCGCCGAGGGCCGAGGCCACCTCCCGGGCCAGGCGGCACGCCGCGCCGATGGGCCACCGCGCCCCGAGCGCCTCGGAGACCGGGGTCCCCTTGACCAGCTCCATGGCCATGAACAGGTCGCCGTCCGGGGTCTCGCCCAGCTCGTAGACCGTGACCACGCCGGGGTGCTCGAGCGCCGCCAGGGCCCGCGCCTCCCGCCAGAAGCGGGCGCGGGCGTCCGCGCTCTCCCGGTGCAGCCCGTGGATGCGCTTCAGCGCCACCGGACGCTCCAGGCGCTCGTCCCACGCGGCGAAGACCTCCCCCATGCCGCCGCGCCCGAGCAGCCCGTCGATGCGGTAGCGCCCGATGCGCGCGGGGAGTGCCCCCGGCTCCCCTGCGGGGCCCGCGGGGGGCGCCGTCTCCCCGTCGGGCGGAGTCTCGTCGGGGTCACGCATGGGCCGGACTTTAGAAGAACCGCGCGGCGAGGTCCAGGGGCGCCAGGCGCCACCGAGGTCCAGGAATGTTGCCTTCGAAGGGGGTGTTGGGGTATGCCCGACACCACCGCCACGACCGTGGCCTCACCCATGAGGAGACTGCCGATGAAGACCGCGCACCGTGCGCTCGCCCTGGTGACCCTGCTGTGGACCGCGACGGCCCACGCCCAGTCGCCCGACCTGCCCCGCCCGAGCCCTACCGCCAGCGTCACCCAGCGGGTGGGGCTCACCGACGTCACCGTCGAGTACAGCAGCCCTGGCGTGAAGGGGCGCACCATCTGGGGGGAGCTGGTCCCCTACGACGAGCTGTGGCGCCTCGGCGCCAACGCGGCCACCAAGATCACGTTCTCCAAGGACGTGAAGGTGGGCGGCCAGGCGGTCCCAGCGGGCAGCTACAGCCTGTTCGCGGTCCCGACGAAGGCCGACTGGACCTGGGTGCTCAGCAAGCAGGTCGGTCTCGGCGGCACCCAGGGCTACGACAAGGCGCAGGACCAGGCGCGGGTCCCGGGCAAGACGGCGCAGATCCCCAAGCGGGAGCGCATGAGCTTCGTCTTCGCGGACACGACCGACGACGCCACCTCGCTCGACCTGGAGTGGGACACGCTGCGGGTCACCCTGCCGATCACCGCGGACACCGCGGCCCACGCCGCGGCCAGCGTGGCGACCGCGACCAAGGACGCGGCCCGCACGCAGGCCAACGCGGCCCGGTGGCTCCTCGACGGGGGCAAGGAGCTCGACCGCGCGCTGGAGCTCTCGACGGCGTCGGTCGCCGTCGATCCCACTTGGTACGGCCTCTGGATCCACGCGCAGATCCTGGCGAAGAAGGGCCAGAAGAAGGAGGCCCTCGCTGCGGCCCAGCGGGCCTATGACCTGGGCAAGAAGGCGGAGTACTTCTTCTGGGAGGACCAGGTGAAGAAGGCCCTGGAGGAGTGGAAGTAGTCAGCCGAGCAGCCGCCGGTAGGCCTCCTCGTAGCGATCCACCATCGGGCCCATGCGCCACCTCGCTACGGCGGCGCGCCGGGCTGCCCCGCCCATGCGCTCATGGAGGTCCGCGTCGTCCAGCAGGCGGACGACGCTCGCCGCCATGGCCTCGACGTCCCCGACCGGGTGCAGGAAGCCTACGTCGGGCGTGACCACCTCCGTGAGGCCGCCCGTGTGGCTCCCCACCACCGGCACGCCGCAGGACATGGCCTCCAGGGCCGCCAGCCCGAAGCTCTCGGTCTCGCTGGGCAGCAGGAACACGTCGGACTGCTGCATCCATGCGACGAAGCTCTCCTGCTTGCCCACGAAGGAGACGCGATCCGCGAGGCCGAGCTCCCGCACGCGGGCCTCCGCGGCGGCACGGTCCGGGCCGTCGCCGACCAGCAGGAGGACGCAGGGCCTGGCGCGCGCCACCTGCGCGAAGACGGCGACGACGTCCAGCACCCGCTTGACGGGGCGGAAGTTGGACACGTGCAGCAGCACGCGGGCCCCCTCCAGGCCGGCGCTGCACCGGAAGAGCTGGCGGAGGCGGTGGGGGTCACGGCTCACCGGGGGCGCGTAGCGGTCCGTGTCCACGAAGTTGGGGATCACGTCGATGGGGGTTGAACGCGGGAGCTCCAGCCGCTCATAGGACGCCTCGCGGAGGAACTCGCTCGGCGCCGTGACGAGATCGCTCCGCATCACGGAGAACCGGGTGATGGGCAGGTAGCTCGGGTCGCCGCCGACCAGGGTGATGTCCGTGCCGTGCAGCGTGGTCACGAGCTTCGGCGCCTCGTCGCCGAGCACCTGCTGCGCCAGGAACGCGCTGGTCGCGTGGGGGACGGCGTAGTGGACGTGGAGCAGGTCGAGGCGCTCCCAGCGGGTGACGTCCACGAGGCGCGACGCCAGCGCGATGACGTAGGGGGTGTGCTGGAACAGCGGGTACTCGCGGACCTCCACCTCGTGGAAGAACACGTTGTCCGCCGTCCGGTCCAGGCGGACGGGCAGGTCGTAGCTGATCACGTGCACGCGGTGGCCGCGGCGCGCCAGCTCGGCGGCGATCTCGGTGGCGATGATCCCGCTGCCCCCGAACGTGGGGTAGCAGGTCACGCCGATGTTCAGGGGGCGGGTCATGCGGGGGACTCCAACGGCAGGGGTCAGCGCTCCAGCTCCACGTCGCGGGTGGCGCCCTCGAAGGGGACGCAGGCGGCCAGGATCTTCGACGCGAGCGCAGCGAGGCCCACCCGCGCCGCCGCCCACGCCACGCCGAGGGTCCGCTCCTGGGGCGCGCCCCCAGGGTGCATCACCCCAAGCAGCCTGTCGAGGCGCCCCGCGGTCACGGCGTCGCGGGTGGCCAGCGCCGAGGCGGTGCGCTCCACGAGGCGCAGCAGGGCGTGGTGCACCGAGCGGCGGGTCTTGTCCAGGGCGTCGGCTGGGGGCGCCGCCTGGCTGGCGAAGCGCGTGAGCAGAGCATCGACGTCCGTGCGCAGCGCGGCGTGCAGGTCCGGGATGTGCGGCGCCCCCCGGCGCTCGGCGAGGGTGGCGAGGAGCGCCTCCCGGGGGCGCGCCAGGTCCGCGATGGACAGCTCCAGCGCGTCGAGGCGCGACCGGGACCGCGCATCCACGAGTCGCAGGCTGGCGCGGGGCCCAATCAGCGGCATGGGCAGGCCGAGGCGCTCGTAGAGTGGCGGGAGCTGCGCCATGTACGCGATCTCACCGGGCCCCCCGAGGGTCATGGCGGTCGGCAGGAGCGTGTCCTGCACCAGGGGGCGCAGCAGCGCGGAGGTGCTCAGCACGCGGGGATCCCGATCGGCCGCGTGCAGGATCGCGGCGGTGGACACCGTCTGTCCGGTGCCCGCGACCCGCCAGCCGTCGCCGTGCGGTGCGAGGCGCGCGCGCGGCCCATCCGCGCCGTGGGGGTGGAAGAACGCCAGCGGAGAGCCTTGCCGCACGTGCACCTGCTCCGAGAAGCCAGCCGCCCGTAGCGCTTCCCCCCGCTCGGCGAGGGCGCCGAGATCCGCGGTGAGGGACGCCCGCAGGATCGGAGCACTCAGCGCCGCGATGGCCGGATCCCGGGGGTCGAGCAACAGGAGCCCCGCGTCGCCCAGCAGCTCGCACAGCGCCCCTGCGAACGCCGTGTGCCAGGCCCTTCCGGCACGGTAGTGGCGCCCGAGCCAGGCGACGACCTCGGCGGCGTGGGGCGCGTGCCCGAGGTGCTCGGCGAGCGGGAGGGTCTCCACGTCGGGGCCCAGCACGCGGTGCCACACGGAGACGCCGTCCCGCCCGTCGTCGGCGACGCTCAGTGTAGCGCCGGGCAGGCCCACCCCGCGGATCTCCGCCAGGTCGTGGTCCTCCGTCTGGAGCCAGAACACGGCCACGCAGGGCTGTCCTGTCTCCTCCGCGAGCGCACGGGCGGTCACCACCGCCGCTGCCGCCTTGTGAATCGTGTAGAGGGGCCCGAGGTGGAGCCCCACCTGCTGCCCGGTCACGACGGCGACGGCCCCGCCCTCCAGGGCGCGCAAGGCGTTGCGCTGGGCCGGGCGAGCCCCCCAGGCGTCCATCTGCCCCTCGAGCGCCCGGATGAGGGCCGCAGAGACAGGCCGTCGCGCCGCCACCACCGCGGCGGCCCGGTCTGCGGGGCGCCGGAAGCCGTCGGGCAGCAGGGCGGTGGCCGCGGGGTCACCGGCCAGAAACGCATGGGCGAAGCTCACTTTGGGGAACCTCCGTGGGTCGTGGCAGCGCAAACAGGTACCCGGTGGGTGGCATTCCGGGGGCGGGGGGCTTCGCCCGGTGGCCTCGGAACCCATCGGGCGTGGCCAGGTCTCCACGGCGACCGAGGAGCCGACCTCCACGGCCCGCTGTCCCCACGGAGTGAGGTCCCCGTGCGCGGGTGACCCGTGCCGCCAAGCCCGCTATACTGCCGCTCCATGGAAGCATCACCGCCCGTGGTTCTCAAGCACCTGCACCTCGACAATGTCCGCTGCTTCGACCAGCTCGACCTGCGCTTTGCCTCCCGGCCCCGGAGCCGGGGGCAGTGGACGGTGCTGCTCGGCGACAACGGGGTGGGCAAGTCGACCATCCTGAAGGCGCTGGCCGTGGCGCTGAGTCCGCTCAGCGACCTGACGCGCTACCCGGAGGGGCGGCTCCAGCGGCTCGGGGCTCCACCGGGGAGGGTCGCACTTCAGACCTCGGCCGGCGATCTGGAGCTGGAGTTGGGCGCCGCCACCCGCACCTTCGGCTTCACTCCCCTCGTCTTCGCCTACGGGGCCGCACGGGGGAGCGCCCTCGGGGGGCCGAGCCGCAGCGTGGACCTGGAGCACCCTCTCGGGGCCGTGGGGACTCTGTTCAACCAGCCGCCGGGGCTGATTCACGCCGAGACATGGCTCCGGAACCTCGCGTTTGGTGCCCTGCGAAGCAAGGGCGGGGGGGACGAGGGCTTCTTCGAGTCGGTGTGCGCCACCCTGGTCGGACTCCTGCCGGGGGTGGACCGCATCGAGCCCGAGTCGGACGCCGTGTACGTCGAGGGGCCGGCCGTCGGGCGCACCACGTTCGACGGCCTCAGCGACGGCTTTGCCACCACCATCGGGTGGACCTGCGACCTCATCGCGCGCTGGGCCCACGCGAGGCGGGGGCCGTCACGCTCCAGGACGCAAGCCACTCAGTCGGCCGTGAACCTGGACCGGGACTTCCGCGAGCAGATGACCGGGCTCGTCCTGGTGGACGAGCTGGACCTCCATCTGCACCCCCGGTGGCAGGTCCGCGTCATCGAGGATCTGCGCGCGGCCTTTCCGTGTCTCTCCTTCGTCGTGACCACCCACAACCCGCTCACCCTGCTCGGGGCGCGCCCTCGGGAGATCCATGTGCTGACGCGGGAGTCGGACGGCATCCATGCGCGCCAGCAGGACGTTCCGCCTGGCTCCCGGGCCGACGCGGTCCTGACCGGACCCTGGTTCGGCCTCGCGTCGACGCTCGACGCCGACACCGTGCGCCGTCTGGAGGAGTACCAGAAGGCGGCCGCGGGCGGCGCGACCCGCGCTGAGCTCCGGGACGTGGAGGTCGAGCTGCGCCAGCGCCTGGGGAGCTTCGGTGACACGGCGGAGGAGAGGCTGGCCCTGCGCCTCGTGGCGGAGACCAGCAGCGAGCTGCCCCTCGCCAAGGAGGACCGTGCGGACCTGAAGCGGCGCATGCGCTCCCTGCTCGGAGAGCCCTGACCATGCTGCGGTTCAGCGCGCGACCCACCGGGGGGAGGGCGGACTTCGAGCTGCGGGTGAAGACGCTGCGGGAGGCGGCGGAGGCGCTGGGGACCGTCGGGGACTGGAAGGGCGTGGCCGACTTCCTGAAGGCCAACGCGGCGTGGGGGGAAGGGGTCAAGGAGCACTTCGCCGAGCGGCAGCACCGCAAGTGCGGCTACTGCGAGCGGCTCCTGACGGACCACGGGGACGTGGAGCACTACCGCCCGAAGACCGCCATCTTCACGCTGCTCAAGCCGGGGAGAGAGCGTCAGAGCCTCAACAACACGGCGGGGCGGTCGTTCGGCAAGCCGCCCAAGGTCGGGACCTGGGACAGCGGATACTGGTGGCTCGCCTACTCCTGGGACAACTACCTGGTGTCGTGCGGTCTGTGCAACCAGTCGTGGAAGAATGCCCTCTTCCCGGTGGCGGGTGGGCGCGCCGCCCGGCCGGCACCCGGCGACGAGGCCGTGGAGGACCCGCTGCTCCTCGACCCGTTCGGGCGGCACGATCCGGCGCAGCACCTCGAGTTTCTTGGAGGCGGCGCGGTCCGCCCGCTGGCGGGCAGCGAGCATGGGGCGGAGACCATTCGCGTCTGCGGCCTGGACCGGCCGAGCGTCGTGGCCTCCCGCCTGGAGAAGGCAGCCCGGGTGGAGCGCAAGCTGGCACAGCTCAACGAGGTGCTGGGGCTGGGCCTGGCGGACCCCGAGCTGCGGGGGCGCCTCCTGCCGATCCTGGAGGATCTCTTCGATCTCGGCGACGAGCGCTTCGTCCATGCGGGCATGGCGCGGGCCATGTTCGTGCAGGGGACCGGGTGGACCTGGGAGCAGCTCGAAGCGTGGCTCGTGCCATGAGCCCGGGGTGCCCCGGGGCACGTAGGGTGCACGCCAGATCGGGCACTGCAATACAGTTATCTGATGAAAACCAGAAGCGCGAGTGCCCCGGGGCACGTAGGGTGCACGCCAGATCGGGCAGGTTCGACCGCGCGGCTCTCTGAGGTTTCCCTCGGCTCAGCCCTGTTGGCGGCTTTCACGGCGACGAAGGAGGTCCGTCCGCGACCTGGAGTCAGAGTCACGCGCCCGGGCACTGGAGCACGACCAGGCCGGTCGAGTCGTCGCAGATACAGGACTGGTGCCAGTCCGTCCACGTGCAGTCGCAGCCGGTGCACCCGGGGGGCAGGTCGATGCACTTGTAGGTGCCGCACAGGCAATGCGTGCCCCCGCCGCACTCCATGGGGGAGCAGCCCGGTGCGCACTTGCCGTCCGGGCCGGGGGCGGGACCGCCGCAGGTGCCCTGCCCCAGCGCCTCGCAGGCCTGGGGAGGTACACAGGTGGTGGTCGGGCCGCAGGCCATGGCGCCTGTGGCATCGTGCGGCGTCCCGTCGGGGGTGTCCGCGCCGGCCCCGTCGGCGTCACCCGCCGTGGTATCGGCCCCCAGCGCGTCACCTGGGCCGCTCGCCTCGGTCCCGTCGCACGCAGTCAGCATGAGGGCCAGGCTGACGAGCGCGATTGTTCGCTTCATCGATGGTCTCCCGGGGTAGGTAGTCGACCCACGTCCGGAACGGGACCGGACGCTCGACGGCGAACATACCGCAAGCGCACTCCAGGCAAAAGGTCGCTCCGGGCACCAGATGGCGGGATGCTACAGCGTCCCTCGTGTGTTCGGAGGGGCTCGCGTGACCATGGGAATGCTCCCGGCAGAAAGGTGGATGATGATCGCACTCCGAGGCGCCCTCACCGGCGCAACCCTCCTCGTCGCCCTCGCCGCGCAGGCGCAGCCCGACGCGGCGCGGCTCCAGCACGAGCTGGACAAGCTCGGCACCGTCGGCACGGTGCTCTACATCGCTGCCCACCCGGACGACGAGAACACGCGGCTCCTCTCCTACCTGGCCAACGAGCGCAAGGTGCGGACCGTCTACCTGTCCCTGACCCGGGGCGATGGCGGGCAGAACCTCATCGGCGAGGAGCAGGACTCGCTGTTCGGGCTGATCCGCACGCAGGAGCTGATGGCCGCGCGCCGCCTGGACGGCGCCGAGCAGCTCTTCACCCGCGCCGTGGACTTCGGCTACTCGAAGACCGCGGAGGAGACCCTGGCGCTCTGGGGGCACGAGGAGGTCCTCGCCGACGTGGTGTGGGCCGTGCGCCTCGTGCAGCCCGACGCCATCATCGTGCGGTTCGCGACGGGTGGGTCACCGAACCACGGGCACCACACGGCGTCGGCGATCCTGGGCGCGGAGGCGTTCACGGCGGCGGCCGATCCCGCGCGCTTCCCCGAGCAGCTTTCGCAGGTGGCCCCGTGGCAGGCGGACCGGCTCCTGTACAACGTCTCCCACTGGACCATCACGCCCGAGACGGACAAGTCCCGGTGGCTCTCCGTCGACGTGGGCGGCTACAGCCCCCTGCTCGGGACCTCGTGGGGGGAGCTGGCCGGGCGGAGCCGCAGCATGCACAAGAGCCAGGGCTTCGGGGCGGCGCAGCAGCGGGGGGCGATCATCGAGTACTTCGAGCCGCTGGCGGGGACGCGCCCGACTGGAGACATCCTGGAGGGGCTGGACCTGACGTGGGGGCGGCTGGCCGGGGGGGCGGCGGTGGGCAAGGCCGTCGAGGACGCTCGCGCCGCCTTCGACCCTCGGGCGCCCCACCGGGCGGTGCCGGCGCTCCTGGCGGCCCGCGCGGCTGCCACTCTGCTCCCCGACGGCCCGTGGAAGGAGCGGACCCTCGCGCGCCTGGATTCGCTGATCGCCCACCTGAGCGGCCTCTACCTGGCGGCGCTGGCCGACCGGGTGGAGGGCGTCCCGGGGGCCCCGCTCACGGTTCGCATCGAGGCCACCAACCGCTCGCCCGTCGAGCTGCGTCTGCTCTCCGCGATGCTGCCAGATGGGCGCGTGGTGGAGGTGGACCGTCCCCTCCCGGACAACCTCCCCATGACCCTGGTGGAGGAGACCGTCGTTCCCCCGGGCGCCCCCTACACGGCGCCCTACTGGCTGCGGGAGCCCCCGGACGGCGCGCTGTTCCGCGTCCCTCCGGCGCTCCTCGGCCTGCCGGTGGGGCCGCCCGCCCTGCCGGTGGTGTTCGCCGTGCGGGCGGGCGACCAGACCCTGCACTTCACCCGGGACCTGGCGTACTCGTGGGTGGATCCGGTGGAGGGGGAGCGGACCCGAGCCTTGGAGGTGGCGCCGCCCGCGACGGTCGCCTTCGACCGGGAGGCCCTGGTGGTGCCGAGTGGCGCGCCCCGCCTCGTCCGGCTCCTGGTGCGGGCGTCGGTGCCCGGCCTGCGCGCCACCGTGCGCCTGGAGCTGCCCGCCGGGTTCTCGGTGGAGCCGCGGTCCCACGCCGTCTCACTGGACGCGGTGGGGGACGAGGCGGCCGTCACGTTCACGCTGCGGGGAGAGGGGAGCGGCCGCGCTCGCGCCGTCGTCGATGCCGGTGACGGACCGGTCTCCGTCTCGGTGGCGCGCATCGACTACCCGCACATCCCCATCCAGACCATCCACCGGGAGGCGTCGGTGCCGCTCGTCTCGGTTCCGCTGGCACGCGTCACGGACCGCGTCGGCTACGTGCCCGGCCCCGGCGACAAGGTGGCCGACGCGCTGCGGGACGCGGGCTACGCCGTGGACGAGCTGACGGACGCGCAGCTCACGGCCGGCGACCTGAGCCAGTGGCGCAGCATCGTGGTGGGGGTCCGCGCCTTCAGCAGCACGCCGCGGATCAAGGTGTGGGCCCCGCGCCTCCACGAGTGGGCGAGCCGCGGCGGCACGCTGGTAGTCCAGTACGCGACGCGAAACCACCTGAGTGATCTGCTGGCCCCCATCGGGCCCAAACCAATCTCCGTCGGGCGCGGCCGCGTCACGGACGAGGGAGCGGCGGTGACCTTCCTGGGTGATCACCCCATCCTGACGCGCCCGAACGCGATCACCGCCGCCGACTTCGATGGCTGGGTGCAGGAGCGCGGCCTCTACTTCGCCGACTCGTGGGACCCGGCCTGGACCCCCGTCCTCTCCATGGCGGACCCGGGGGAGGACCCTCAGCTGGGCTCCCTGCTGGTCATGCCCCATGGCAAGGGCCGCATCGTCTACACCGGGCTGTCCTTCTTCCGCCAGCTCCCCGCGGGGGTGCCGGGCGCCTTCCGGCTCATGGCCAACCTGATCGACCATGCGAACTGACCCGACGGGAGACCGGGACCTGGACGACGCCCCCCCGGTCCTCGGGAGCTGGCGCGCCATCTACCTCGTCGTGCTGGGCACCCTCGCCGCGCTCGTCGTCGCGTTCACCGTCCTGACGGAGGTGCTCGGGTGAGCGCCCTCGACTGGGCGGTGATGCTGGGCACGGTCTTCGGCATCGTCGCCTACGGGGCCTGGAAGACGCGCCGTGTGGCGACGGTGCAGGGCTACCTGCGCGGCGACAACGAGCTGCCCTGGTACACCGTCGGCCTGAGCGTCATGGCGACCCAGGCGAGCGCCATCACCTTCCTGTCCACCCCGGGGCAGGGCTACGACGACGGCATGCGCTTCGTCCAGTTCTACCTCGGGCTGCCCATCGCCATGGTGATCCTGTCCGCGGTGGTGGTGCCCCGCTACTTCCGGCTGCGGGTCTACACGGCCTACGAGTTCCTGGAGAGCCGCTTCGACAAGCGCACCCGCCAGCTCGCTGCGTTTCTCTTCCTGATTCAACGAGGCCTGGCCGCGGGAATCACCATCTACGCGCCGGCGATCATCCTCTCCACCATCCTCGGCTGGCCCCTGGACGTGACCAACGTGGCCATCGGCCTCGTGGTCGTCGTCTACACGGTGACCGGCGGCACCAAGGCGGTGAGCCAGACCCAGAAGCACCAGATGGTGGTGATGCTCGGCGGCATGGTGGCGGCGCTGGTCATGGTGGTGCTCCACCTGCCGGAGCACGTCTCCTTCGGCGAGGCGGTCCAGGTGGCGGGGGCCTTCGGCCGCATGAACGCCATCGACTTCAGCCTGGACCTCGACAGCCGCTACACCTTCTGGTCGGGGATCACAGGGGGGCTCTTCCTCGCGCTCGCCTACTTCGGGACCGACCAGAGCCAGGTGCAGCGCTACCTGTCCGGGCGCTCCATCGCCCAGGCGCGCCTCGGGCTCCTGTTCAACGGGCTGCTCAAGATCCCCATGCAGTTCCTCATCCTGTTCATCGGGGTCATGGTGTTCGTGTTCTACCAGTTCGTGGAGCCGCCGGTGTTCTTCAACGAGGCCGCGCGGGCCCAGGCGGCGGCGACCTCTCATGGGCCGGAGCTGGCGGAGGTGGAGGCCGCCCACGCGCGCATCTTCCAGGTCAAGCGCGCGGCGGTGGACACCTGGCTCGGCGCGCGCAGGGCGGGTGACGAGGAGGCGGCGGCGACGGCGAAGGCGTCCATGCGGGAGCTCTCCGCGCAGGACGTGGAGCTGCGCGCCAAGGCGAGGGCGATCATCGCCCGCGCGGTGCCCGGGGCCGAGACCAAGGACACGGACTACGTCTTCCTGAGCTTCGTGATGAAGTTCCTCCCCATCGGGGTGGTGGGGCTGCTGGTCGCGGTGATCCTGTCGGCGGCCATGTCGTCGACGGCGAGCGAGCTGTCGGCGCTGGGCACCACCACCGCCATCGACTTCTACAAGCGCTCCTTCCGGCCAGACGCCGACGAGGCCCACACGCTGCGCGTCTCCAAGGTCTTCATCGTGGGGTGGGGGCTCCTCGCCATCGCGTTTGCGACCTTCGCCTCGCTCATCGACAACCTCATCCAGGCCGTCAACATCCTCGGCTCCCTCTTCTACGGCACCATCCTCGGCATCTTCCTCGCCGCCTTCTTCCTCAAGCGGGTCCGCGCCGCCGGCGTCTTCTGGGCGGCGGTCCTCTCCGAGGCCCTCGTGCTGGCGATGTTCTTCCTGAGCGACGTCGGCTTCCTCTGGTACAACGTGGTCGGCTGCGCCGGCGTGGTGCTCCTGGCGCCGCTGTTCGGGCGGGAGGAGACGCTCTGATCCGTGGCATGCCAAGGCGTCGTGATCCCGGCCCACGAGGACCGCGGCGGGTCAGGGGGCACCCAACGCCACAGCGCGTCTACGCCACCGATTGCGCGCTCCTCGCCTGACGAGACGTCACAACACAGAGACCCTCGCACGGGTCCGAGCCCGCTCGCCTCAGAGAGTCGCTCCAGCCTCGCTGATTGCGTCTCCCAGACTGTCCAATGCACTGCTATGGACGTCGGGCCCCTCGCCCGAGGACGCAGCGCCCAGTGCTTCCTGTAGCGCATTGTGGCCCTGGGCATCGACGATGATGGTGCCAGTGGACTCCAAAAGCTTGACGACATAGGACAGCGCGCTCGCTCTGCTTACGTTGGCTTCGCAGTATACGAGACGCCCGTTGAGATCAATCTGGACCGGACTGCTGAATGCGTTGCCGGCTGGATGAACCGGAGTTTCGGACATGATGTACCGCTTCGTGCCGCTCGCAAGTGGAACGGGTACTCGGGATGCATTCTGGGACTCGACCAGATACTGGCATGCCGCAACGAACAAATCGCGAACGTTCTCCCCTTCGATGGGCGCGCCATCGCGCACACGGACCATGAGCGGCAGTCGCGAATCATCCACCAGGACACGACAGTCGAGCCTGAGTCTGTCGAGCAGGCGCTTCGAGTACTCCAGCGCCGATTCCCATGATTGAGACGCCTCCATGTAGAGTCCCTGGTACTCCACCGGGCGTTGGAATGGCGTCTCGTCCTGGTGAAACGGCGCAAGCGCGACGAAGTTTCGCACTCTGCCGCTTTGAAACGGAAGCAGTGGCTCACCATGCACCTGCTCATGAATCAGATCATTGTCCACGAGCCAGCGCAGAAGCGAGCCCAGAAAGCGCGGAACGTTGCGGCCGCGAATATCGAGCTCCTCACCGTCCGTCAGCAGAATCGCAACTCCCCGACCATCGCCGTCGCCAAGGGCTTGCTGCACACCGCCGGGCCGTGACCGCGTGGACTCGTCGCCTGGCTCCGGCGCGGCCTGTTCAACCTGCACGACCTGCTCTCCAACGGAGGCGGACTCGGCGCGGAATCCGCACCTCCCCAGAAATCCGATGAGGTGGAAGACACCTTCGCGACGACTCCAGTTGCACTCGAAGTAGACCGCCGTGTCGCCGCAGAGACACTCGACGGGCAAAGCAAACGCGGTGCCGTTGGAGTGCTCTGGTGCACTGTGAGCGAAATAGCGGCTGCGACCGACCTTGAACGGTATGGCGCTGCCTGGGGATGTCACCTGTCTTACCATCCTGTCGTCGTTGCACACGAGCTCCCAAGCCCGCCGCACCAGATGTGTCAAGCGCTTTGCGCTGACGTCGGTACCCTCGATCATGAGGTCCAGGCGATCAGCCTCTTCGTCTACATCGGTAGTGTCAGAAACCTCCAGATCCGTTTGAGACAGTGCGCGCTCCTCCAGCTCTCGCCATCGCTCGGCGAAATCCTCGGTGTGTCCGAGATCTCTCAGGAGTGAGTCCGTCAACTTGATGAGACGCCAGACCTGGCCGCTGATCACCTTCCCTGAGTCAATCTCGTGTCCAACCTCGACGAGGACGGACCGGAATGTGTCGATGTGTGCCTGGTCCAAGAGCTGGTATGTGCGTGCCGCATTTCCCTGTTGCGTGCTGCCTGCGCTCGTCACCCGCTTACGGTCCACGAGCCACTGCAGAGCACGGGCCAACGCGAGGGCCTCGACAGACGTGCTCCGAACGAGAGCCTCGAGCCCCATGGCGCCGTTGTCCTGAAGGGACCGCAATACCAGACCACAGACGTGGCCCATGAGAGATGCTGCCTGCGCAACTACGTCACCAGGGGCTGCCGGACTCTCGGACTTTGCCGGTGTATCCCTTGAGAGCCAATGCTCCAGAGCGTCGCTCGGTCTCGGTGTGATGTCTGTGCCCAGGCTCTGGATCGGCTCCGAGGTCGGACATGCTGCGAGCCAGCGTTGGAGAACCGATGAACGACACTCCGCTACCTCACCGTCTGTGAGGTCGCCCTGAGCCCGAATCTCCTCCAGTGCTGACTCATCGGCGGCATCGACGACCGCGTCGCCCAGGATCGCTCGTACGAATGCCTTGCGATACATGGCGAGGTGTTCCGTGCGCGCCAGCCGGCTCGCAGGATACCGAAGTCCGCGGACACAAAGCTCGAGTCGAGATGGATCGGCCGTCCGAGCAGCGACGCAGAGCTGTCCGGATTCCAACGGCGAGTCCGTTCGGATCTGGCTTGGCACGAGCAGCAGCTCGGCACTTGGGCTGTTACGTCTTACGGTCGAGAGAAACCCGTCGTCCACCGACACGGATGGCGACAAGGTCTCGACGAGCTCGTACTGCTCTACCAGCGCGACGAGGGGCGACCAGAGGAGCAGATCCACGAGTGCCGGGTGCAGCGTCTCCACTAGCGCGACGTAGAACTCAATGGCCTCCGACCACCACTGTTTCCCGGTCGCCGGTGAGGGCGCCTCGGCCTCCTGACGAGCGTCGACTCTCGAGTCCGCAGCGCGGGCCCCCGCGTCCGACGGGTGGTGAAAGGCATTGCGGACTCTTGCGAGCATCCACAGGAGGTCCGTGATGTTCTTCTTTCCGACGGCCCCACGTTCGGCCAGCCGTCTCTTGACATAGGCGGCTACCTTGTGTGGGGGGACCTCGAAATCGCCCGTCGCTTCCATGATGATCTCGATGGTCCTGATGGCCGTGAGACACTCGCCAGGAAGCTGTTCCGAGAGGATCACCTTGATCTGAGGAAGCGCCATCTCCTCCGTCATTCGTCCTCTGAACACCGCCAGTGATGCAACGAGGTCCCCGAAGGACAGACCCGCTGTCTTCTCCTTCTTCGACTTGGCGCGCAGCTCCCTTTCGATGGACGGGTCCGTGTCCTTGCGCATCGTGTACGCCGAGTTGAGCAGGTCGCACAGGTAGCGTGCCAATGACTCGCAGAACCGCAGAATTTCACGTAGTTTCGAGCGAGGATCCCGCTCGAGGAGTGCGCCGGTCAGGCTGGTTGCGAGCGAATTGGGCAGGAGGGCCCGGGTGGACTCCAGTCGCCGAAGCTGGTCGACAGACAACATCGATCATCTCCTCTCTCGACTCGCGGTCATGCGGCGCAGCGAGCGCAAATACGAGCAACGACCGTATTCGTGGTCTTGTTGCAGAAGTCGCACCAGTTGTCGCCGGTGCGTCCCTTGGCACACGTGGAGCATATCCAGGCCGGCGCGCCGTTGGTCGTCTTGTTACAGAAGTCACACCAGGAGTCTGCTGTGCGGCCCTGGGCGCAGGATGTGCAGATCTTGGCGAGCTCTGCGCCGCGGGGCTTCTTGCAGAAGCTGCATCGTCGAATTCCCATCGCGACAAACTCCCCTCGAGAGTATGCCGAGTCGACCTCTCCGGGTCACGGACTGGACGAGGGTAGCTCACGGGGGTGCGAGACCGCAAGCACAATCCGAGCAAGACTTTCCTCTGGCATGAAGTGATCGGCTTCGTGAGCGATGCGCTCCTCGCGTACCTGTGCTGGCGAGTGGAGGCGTTCTGACCGAGCGGGTCTCAGGGGATCTGGCGCAGTGCGGTGTACACCGTTCACGACGCCCGTCGCGACAGGGCCGCGGTGCGCCTCAGCGGCTCCCCAACCCCAGCGACCACTCGGTGAGCGTCCCCGCCTTCCCCTTGAGCGTGTCGGTGACGCGGAGGGTCCACGTCCCGTTGGCCGGGGTGCCGCCGTCAACGGGGACCGCCAGGTCCAGCGTCAGGTCCGGGCCCTGCTGCGTGCCCTCGTAGACCACGTGCTCGCCTCCCGCCGGCGTCAAGAGCAGCACGCGGAGCTGTGATGGCGCCGGGTGGGCCACGGTGATCCGCAGGCGGGCGTCCGTCGCCTCCGGGAGCAGGCCCGACGCCTGGATTGTTCGCTCCAGCGGGGCGCCGACGCCCTCCGGGATGGGCGCCCACGCCACGTCGCGGAAGGTGGCGCGGGTCCAGGCGGGGGCGCAGGTGCCCGCCTCTCCACCGTTGCACACGAAGCCCGCCGCACACTGCGCCTCCGCCGAGCACGTCTCTGCGCCTGCCGCTCCCGGCGGGACACAGCGGCCGTCGAAGGTCTGCGGGCTGGCGCCGATGCAGGTGAGGCCGCCGCAGTCTCCGTCCGTCGCGCAGGGGTGAAGCACCGGCCCCGGTGTCACCTGACACTCCACGATGTCTCCGTCGTTGATGTGGGCCACCGGACCCCCACTCCCATCGCCGAAGACGGCCCCGAAGAGGTTGTCACCTGCGTGGAAGGTCCAGGCGTCATAGGCTCTGCCGTTGGTGACGTCCCAGAGCGAGAGGCGCAGCAGGGCCTTGTCGTCGGTGCGCAGAATGGCCTCCGCGGCGGTCGTGACGTCCGTGTGGGCGGAGGCGTGGAGCGCCGCCACGATGCGCTCCGCCTCGACATCGCTGAGCCCCTCGGCCGTCGTCACCGTGGTGCGGCCGAGCTCCAGGATGCCCCAGGCCGCCCCCTGGGCGATGGGCTGCCACGTATAGCCGAGGGCGCAGGCCGTCTCCTCCACCCACGTCTCGAGGGGCGCGCGGCACGGCGGGATGGCCTGGTAGACGAACTGCTCGTAGTCCAGAGCGCAGAAGGGCGAGTCGTCCTCGGCGCAGATGGCGTCACGCACCGGGGCCACTGGCTCGGCGTCGGTGCAGCCCTCCACCAGCTCCCCGGTGGTCGGTGGGCGCTGCGCGTCCGGATCCGCGCCGTAGCGCCAATCCTGGACACACGCCTTCATGCCGGCGAGAAGGCGGGGGTCGCAGCTCGCCACCTCGCAGACGCCGGTGCAGGTGGCGAGCAGGCGGTAGGCGCCTTTGCCCACTTTGTCGAAGGCGCCGACCACCACGAGGTACGAGCCTCCGACGCTGAAGGTGTGGGTCAGGCGGGGCAGGCGACCCCACCCGGAGTCGTCGTCCATGGCGGCGGGGTCCGACGCGAAGCCCCCGCCGTCCGGAGCATAGACGAACAGGGTCGCGTCCAGGCCGGCGCTCGACCCCTTCTGTGTCACCTCCACCGTCACGAGGTCGCCAGCGAGCGCCGGGAGGAGCCACCCCTGGAACTCCCCCGGCGTGAGGGTCCCGCTCATCGCCTCTCCCCAGGCCAGCGTGCCGAGCACGGGGACCGCCGGGCCGTCCTGCTTGGCCCCAAGCGCAGGCAGCGCGGGCGCCCCCTTCTCCACGGAACCTGCGCACCCTACCAGGAACAGAGCCACCAACCACCTCATGGCGCACCTCCTCGGCGGCTGGTATCACTGCCGCCTCCGACTTACAAGGGACATCGCCGCGAACCGCCGCGGCCGGCGCGACTCGGCCTTCGGGAGAGGGCGTTGCGAGAGAAGGTGGGTGACGGCGCCAGGGGGACCAAGAGGGGAGCGGCTCAGGCGGGCGCAGGGACGAGGACCCCCACGGGCTCCCGCACGGCTCCGTCGGGGAGGTTCCCGGCGCGCATGACGAAGCTCTCGGTCGCCTCGTAGCCCCGGGCGGCGAAGACGGTCCCGCTGGTCATCAGCACGTCCTCGATCATGACCATGCCCACCTGGACCGCGCGGATGGGGATCTCGAGCACCCGGCTCGCGATCCCGGCCTCCTCGTGGAGGGCGTCGAAGGCCTCCAGCACGGCGGGGTCGTAGGTGTCGCGCACGGCCCGCAGCGTCCCGAACACCACGTCCGGCGTGTGGCCGCGGGCCGTCAGCGTGTCGTAGTCGGCGGCGACCCGCAGGATGCGGGAGCCGACAGGCGCCGGGCGGCCGGTCTGGGGGTTCACCTTCCGCCACGCGATCCGCTCACCGCTCAGGATCTCGAGCACGGGCTCCAGGCGCGGGATGTTCCCCAGGAGCTGGCGGGTGGTCGCGGGCACGCGGGCGACCATCTCCTGCTCCTCGGGGTCCAGCGGGTGGCCGTGGAACAGCCTCTCCGAGGTGTCTGGGGGCAGCGTGATGCACCCGATCTGCGACAGCATGGCGGCCACCTCGATCTGCCACGGGTCGGGCACGTCGAGCTTCTGGGCGACCTGCATCGCGTGGCGCTTGATTCGGCTGGCACGGCCGAAGGCCACTGGGTTGGTCAGGGCGAGCACGTCGACCATCGCCTTGATGCTGCCCATGAGGGTCTGCTCCAGCAGCACACGCTCCGCCTCGATGAGGCGGTGCTGCTCCGCGGCGGCCCGGAAAGCGCCCAGCAGCTCGTCCGGTGGGCACGGCTTGGTCAGGAACCGGAAGATCTGCCCGCGGTTGACGGCGGCGACGGCGGAGTTCAGATCCGCGTGGCCCGTCAAGAGAATGCGCACCGTGGCCGGGGAGCGCTCGCGCACGAGCCCCAGGAAGGTCGCCCCGTCCATGCCCGGCATGCGCATGTCGGAGAGCACGACGGCGATGGGGCCCTGCTCCCGGAGGAGCTCCAGCCCCTGCGCCCCGCTGGTGGCCGTGAGCACCTCGTAGTGCCGGCGCAGGTGCAGGCTGAGGCCCGCGACCACGTTCGGTTCGTCATCGACACACAGGACACGGGGGAGCGTCATCATTCCTCCTGGATCTCGGGCTGCGGGCCTGCCGGCGCAGGGCTCGTGGCGGGTTCAGCACGTCTCAGCGATGTCCCCCGGCGGCTCGACGGGGAGGCGGATCGTGACGGTGGTGCCTCGTCCCTGCTCGCTGTCGATGGTCAGGGTGCCCGCGTGCTCGTCGACGATCACCGCGCGGGCGACAGCGAGGCCGCCCCAGGGGCTCGCTCCGGTCTCATGAGGCGGAGCCCCGAGCAGGCGCTCGAGATCGTCTGGGGGGATCCCGCACCCCGTGTCGGATACCGCGATCTCCACGACGTCGTCGCCCGCGTCGCGAGAGCAGACGGTGATCGTGCCCTGCGCATGGGTCCCCTCCACCGCGGCGGCCACCCCGTGGGCTGCGTTCGTCAGCAGGTTCAGGAAGACCAGGTTCAGGTCTCCCTCGAAGCAGGTGACGTGCGGGATGGGCTGCAGGTCCGTCTGGACCGTGGCAACGTACTTCAGCTCGTTGTGGGCTACGACGAGCGCGCTCCGCAGCGCCCGGTTCAGGTCGGCGGGCTCCTTGCGGTCGCCGGTGCGCTCCACGCCGAACTCCCGCATGGTGCGCACGATCTTCGAGACGCGCTCCAGCCCGTCGAAGGTCTGGTCGATCGCCGGGCCGAGCTGCTCCAGCAGGAAGTCGAGGCCCCGCTCGGCCTCCGCTTGCCGCAGCGCCTCGGGCACCTCGCCATCGACCCGCGCAGCGTCGCGGTAGGTGTCGACGAGGGCGAGGAGGTCCTCCACCGACGTGCGGGCGAAGTGCAGGTTCGACGTGATGTACTGGAGCGGCGAGTTGATCTCGTGGGCGATGCCCGACGAGAGGCGGCCGATGGCCTCCAGGCGCCGGGCCTTGCGCAGCTCGCGGGTCAGGGTGTCCATCTGTGCGCGCATCTGGTCGAGCTGCTCGCTGAGCGGGCTGGGAGCCGGGCAGGCGGCGGGTGATCCCGGCCCGTCATGTTGCGGCGGGTCGCCCGTGCCGTCGCTCCCCGCGGAGGGAGCCGCGACCGGCGATGCGGCCACCGTGGGAGTCATGCGTCACCTCCTGCCTGTGGGGCGCGGGGCTCCTGCGTGGACCTGGCGTCGAGACCGCTCGAGCACGAACCCCTCTCGCCCCCGCCGCCTACCCTAACCCTGCTTGCCGGCCGCCGGCAAGAGGCAGCGCCTCTCTGCCCCTCGAGGCCCCCAGTCAACTGGCGCGTCCCGCGATGGCGGCGATCTGCTGAAGCGCCGCAGCAGCGATGGGGTTGTCGGGGTACTCCGCGAGGGCCCGCTCGTAGGTCTGCTTCATGCGGACCCCGTCGCCGAGCTGCCCCCACGCGAAGGCGATATTGACCAGGGCCATCTCCCGGTAGCACATGCGGCTCGGGGACAGCAGCACCAGGGCCCGGTGGCGGTCGACCCAGGGGTGACGCTCGAAGAAGGCGATGCTCCGCTCGAAGGCGCCGATGGCCTGCTCGGGGCGGCGCGCCCGAAGAAGGCGGATGCCCGCCCGGTGGTGGCGCGCGACGACCTGGTGACCGCCCATGCGCCAGGCGAGCCAGACGAGGGCCCCGGCCGTGACGCCGAAGCGGGGGCCGATCACCGCGTGGCCGGCGGCGACCAGCACGGCGAGCAGCACGAGCTGGGGGCCGACGGCCGCCCAGGAGACCTCCTTGATCATCGGGAGCCGTCGTTGGCCCATGGTGCGCCTCCTCGTGGGGCGCAAGGCTACCACACCGCGACGTGCGCGCCAGCTTGCCGCGGACCCCCGTGGGCGGTAGGCTCCCGCTGTCCAGACGGAGGGTAGAGCGTGAACAGAGCAGCGTGGTTGGTCCTGGTGGCGTTGGTCGGATGCAAGCGGAGCCCGGAGCCGGCCGCGAGCAAGCCCGAGTGCGTGAAGAGCGCCGACTGTCCGGCGCGACAGAGCTGCGAGGCGGGGCGCTGCGTCGCCCAGGCGCCGCTGCTCGACGACTCCCCGTGCGGCCGCGCCCTGGCCAATGTAGAGCGCCTGAACGCGTCGCAGGGCAAGAACGCGGTCGATCTCGACCTCCCCGACCTGATGATCCAGTGCAAGGGGTGGCCGCCGGAGCACGCGACCTGTCTGGAGCAGGCGCAGGACATGCGGGCCTGGCGGGCGTGCACGGAGCGCATCATGGACCTGGAGCGCGCTCGGCTGAAGGCGAAGAGGGCAGCCATGCCGCAGGGAGACAAGGCCGCGCCGCCGGAGGGGAAGCCGCGGCGCATCGTGACCGTGCCTCCACCCGCAGGGGCGGCGCCGGGGTACGGGGTGGGGACCGCGCCTCCCGCCACGGGCACCGCACCGGGACTCGGGGCGGGGGGCGGAGCGAAGCAGGCGGAGCCTCCGGCCCTGTCCCCCGTGCCCACGCCCGATCTGGAGGCTCCGGCCCCCTGACGCTATATCCGGCTCGCCAGGAACACGCCCGCCGCCACCGCCGAGCCGATGACGCCGGCCACGTTGGGCGCCATGGCGTGCATGATCAGGAAGTTGCTCGGGTCCTCCTCGGCGCCCACCATCTGGCACACCCGCGCCGAGTCGGGCACCGCCGAGACCCCCGCCGCGCCGATGATCGGGTTGATCTTGTCCTTGGAGAACAGGTTGATCACCTTGGCGAACAGCACCCCGCCCGCCGTCGCCACGCAGAAGGACGCCGCTCCGAGCGCGAAGATCTTGAGGGAGTCCGGGGTGAGGAACCGGGAGGCGTCCGTGGACGCGCCCACCGTCAGGCCCAGCAGGATGGTGATGGCGTCGACGAAGGAGGTGCGCGCGGTGGCGGCGAGACGCTCCGTGACGCCGCTCTCCTTCAAGAGGTTGCCGAAGAACAGCATGCCGAGCAGGGTCACGGCGCCCGGTGCGACCATCGTGGTGATCAGGAAGCCGACGATGGGGAACAGCACGCGGGTCCGTTTGCTCACCGGGCGGGATGGCGCCATGCGGATCAGGCGCTCCTTGCGGGTAGTCAGCAGCCGGATGATCGGCGGCTGAATCACCGGTACGAGCGCCATGTACGAGTATGCCGCGATGGCGATTGCCCCGAGGTAGTCTGGGGCCATCTTCGAGGACAGGAAGATGGCGGTGGGCCCGTCCGCCCCACCGATGATGCCGATGGCCGCGGCGTGCTTCGCGTCGAACCCGAGGGCGAGCGCCCCGAGAAACGTCCCGAAGATGCCGATCTGTGCCGCGGCGCCGAGGAGGATGAGCCGCGGCTGGGACAGCATGGCCGAGAAGTCGGTCATGGCCCCGATGCCCAAGAAGATGAGCGGCGGATACCAGCCCTTGGTGACGCCCTGGTAGAGGAAGGACAGGACGCTGCCGTCCTCGTAGATGCCGATGTTCATCCCCACCTTCATGGGGATGTTCCCGACCAGGATCCCGAAGCCGATGGGCACGAGCAGCAGGGGCTCGTAGTCCTTCTTGATGGCCAGCCACAGGAACGCGCACCCGACGACCAGCATCGCCAGGTTGCCGAGAGTGAAGTTGCCGAAGGCGCCGGCACGCAGAAACTCGAGGACGGTGTCCATCTCAGCCCAGCTCGACGAGGAGCTGCCCCTCTCGCACCGAGTCTCCCACGGCGACGGGGATGGCCTTCACCTTGCCGCCCGCCGGCGCCGTGATGTTCGTCTTCATCTTCATGGCCTCGAGGACGGCCACGACCTGGCCCCCGGGCACCTCGTCGCCCACCTTGCAGCGGATCTCGAGGACCGTGCCCGCGATGGGAGACGCCACGCCGCCGGTCTGGCGAGCGGGTGCCTGCGGAGCCTGGGGAGCCTGGGGAGCCTGGGGAGAGGGACTGGGCGCGACTGGAGCCGCACGGTGGGGGAGGGGCCCCGTCACACCCGTCGCGCCGGGGAATCCCTCCCCCGGGTCCAGGATCTCCACGTCCACGTCGTAGGCCACACCGTGCACCGTGATTCTGAGCTTCATCCTCTGCCTCTGCGGGTGATGACGTGGGAGCCCTGGAGGGAGGCGCGCCCCTGCATGGACCAGACGCTGGCCGGCCCGTCCGACGGGAGCACCCGGCGGATGCTGCGGACGCGCCCTCTCCCGCCAAGGAGAGTGGCGACGGTGGCGGCGATGATCACGAGGGTCGTGTCGTCGATGGTCTGCGTTGGCTCGGTGGGCGCCGCCTGCCAGCGGGCGTCCAGGCGCCGCAGGAGCCCGATGAAGACGGCGAGCGCTGCGAGAACAGCGAAGACGATCAGCATCCCAAGGGCCGAGAAGGTCAGCGCGTCACTCGTGGTCATCGCTCGTCCTCACAGGGGGATCAGGCCGTGCTTCTTCTGGGGGCGCAGCTCACGCTTGGCCTTGAGGATCTCCAGGGCCGCGATCAGCCAGCCCCGGGTCTCCGCCGGCTCGATGACGTCGTCGATGAGTCCGCGCGCCGCCGCCACATACGGGGTCGAGAAGGTGTCTCGGTAGCGGGCGACCAGCTCTCGCCGCGTCTCGACGGGGTCGGCGGCCGCCTCGATCTCCTGGCGATAGAGGATGTTCGCCGCGCCCTCGGCGCCCATGACGGCGATCTCCGCGGTGGGCCAGGCGCACACGCGATCTGCGCCCATGTCGCGGCCGCACATGGCCAGATACGCCCCTCCATAGGCCTTCCGCACGATGACCGTCAGCTTGGGCACCGTCGAGGCGCCGTAGGCGAAGAGCATCTTCGCGCCGTGGCGGATGATCCCGCCATACTCCTGCTGGACCCCGGGCAGGAAGCCCGGCACGTCCACGAAGGTGACGAGGGGGATGTTGAAGGCGTTGCAGAAGCGGATGAACCGCGCGGCCTTGTCGGAGGAGTCGATGTCGAGCACGCCCGCCCGCACCGACGGCTGGTTGGCCACGACCCCGATGGTGCGGCCGTTCAGGCGACCGAAGCCGATGAGGATGCTCGCCGCATACTCCGGCTGAATCTCCAGGAAGTCTGCGCGATCCACGACAGCGGCGATGATCGCGTGCATATCGTAGGGGTCCGACGAGTCGTCGGGCACGACGGCGTTGAGAGTCTCGTCGGGCGCCACGGTGTCTGCGCGCAGAGACGGCACGAGGGGCGGGTCCTCCGTGTTGTTGCTCGGCAGGAAGGACAAGAGTCGCCGCGTCAGCTCCATGGCGTGGGCGTCGTCCTCGGCGACCAGGTGGACCACGCCCGAGTAGTGGGCGTGGCTCTCGACGCCGCCGAGCTGCTCCGCGGTGACCGTCTCTCCCGTCACCTGCTGGATGACGCGGGGGCCAGTGACGTAGAGCTGCCCGACGTTGCGCACCTGGATGATGAAGTCCGTGAGCGCCGGGGAGTAGGCCGCCCCGCCGGCGCAGGGGCCCGCGATGACGCTGATCTGGGGCACGACGCCCGACAGCAGGATGTTGTGGTGGAAGATGCGCCCGTAGCCGGCCAGGGCGTCGACCCCCTCCTGGATGCGGGCGCCGCCGCCGTCGTTGATGAACACGAAGGGGTCGCCGGTCTTGAGGGCGTCGGCCATGACGCCGACGATCTTCTGTGCCGTGCCCTCGCCGACGGAGCCGCCCGCCACCGTGAAGTCCTGGCTCGCCACGTAGACCGGCCGCCCGTCCACGAGCCCCGCCCCCGTCACGACGCCGTCTCCTGGCAGGTGCTGCGTCTCCATGCCGAAGTGGTGGCACCGGTGCTCCACGAAGAGGTGGGACTCCTGGAACGTGTCCGCGTCGACCAGCAGCCCGAGGCGCTCCCGCGCCGACAGCTTGCCCGCGGCGTGCTGGCGCTCGAGGCGCTTGGGTCCGCCCCCCTGCCAGGCCGCCGTGCGCCGCGCCCGCAGCTCCTCGATGCGCTCCCGGGTCGTCATGGTCTCCCCTCTGGTGTGGCGCGGGCCTCTGCCCCGCGGATGGCGGCGTCCAGGGCGCGCACCACGTCCACGGGGGCGTGCCCGATGGCGGTCTCCGCCGTGACGCAGAGGGTGGTCACCCCCTCCCACACGGCGTTGGCGATGTCGTTGACCTCGGCGCGGGTGGGGTGGGACCCGCGGACCATGGACTCGAGGATGTGCGTCGCCAGGATGACCGGCCGCCCGGCCTCCCTCGCGGCCGCCGTGATGTCTTTCTGGGCTGCCGGCACCGCCCACGGCCCGAGCTCGACCCCCAGGTCCCCCCGCGCCACGAGCACCGCGTCGGCGGCGGCGCAGATGGCGGGCAGGTCCCGCAGGGCCTGGGCGCGCTCGATCTTGGCCACCACGCGGCACGCGGCGCCGCGGGCTCGCAGGGCGGCGCGCAGGGACTCCACGTCCGCCGCCGACCCCACGTAGGAGAGGGCGACCTCGTCCACCAGCGCGAGATCCAGGGCGTCCAGCGCCGCCAGGTCGTCCTCGGACAGCGCCGGCAGGTCCAGATCGGCGCCAGGGATGGCCACGCCGGCCCTGGGGCGCAGCGTGCCTCCCCGGGTGACGGTGGCGTGGAGTCTGCCAGGCAGCACGGTCAAGGCGACGGCCCCGTCGGCGAGCAGGATGGTCGCGCCAGGGCGGGCGGCGGCGAGCAGCTCTGGCGCGTCCACGGCGAGGCGGCCCGGGGTGCATGGGGCTTCGGCGCCGAGGAGCAGCTCGGTGCCCGTCGTGAGGGTCAGCCCCTCGGGCGGCACCCCCACGAGCCGCACCTTCCGGCCACCCAGATCGACGAGGATCTCCACCCGTCGCCCCGCGGCCTGCTCCGCCTCGCGGATGGCCCGGATGCGCCCCAGGTGATCGGCGGGAGCGGCAGCGGCCACGTTGACCCGGAAGGAGTCGACGCCAGCGTCGATCAAGGCCCGCAGGACATCGGCGCTCCCCGAGGCCGGTCCGCTGGTCGCCATGATCCGGGTGCGCCTCTCCATGCGGCCTCCTCGCGGGCGGCTCCGCGCCACCGGCCGTTGGTCTACCCCGGACGTGGCGCGGCGTCAATCGGCGCGCTGGCTGGATCCATAGGGCGCCCAAGGGGGCGTCACCCGGGGAGGGCGCAGGTCACGGAGGTGGGTGGACCGCACGCCCGCCGCTGTGCCGAGCGCGCTCCATGACCCACGCCAGCTCTCCCTGGACGACATGACCCACCAGGACGCCGCGGCCCCGTGTGCAGTCGAGGAAGTGGCGCTCCGCGATGGGCGTCTGGGCGGGGTCATCGCCCAGCAGGGTGCGCACGAGGACGTTGGTGTCGAACGCGATCACCCGCGGTCTCCATGGTGGGCGCGGATCACCTCGTCCAACTGCTCGACCGTCAAGGAGCGCTCGATGCGGGGCCGTGTCCCGAACAGCGCCTCGGCCGTGTGCAGCGCCGGCGTGAGGACGAGGCGCCCGTCCGGGTCGACGGTGGCCTGGAGTCGGGCGCCCGGGTAGAGCTTCAGCAGCTCCCGCAGGTGCTTGGGCACCGTGATCTGTCCCTTGCTGCTGACCGTGAGCGCGTCCATGAGCGCATGGTAGGTTGTGCCGACTTGCTACTCAAGCAGTCTCCTCCCCCGAAACCATCAGCCCCCGGGCTCTGCCCAGGCGTCCACTACGGTGTGCCGGGCAGGGCCTTCCGGGTCTGGTCGCCGTCGCGGTCGCCGCACGGTGATGCGGGCCACGTGGGCCTCCGAAGGCGACTGTGCGCGCAACGCATCTGGCCCGGCCGCGCCGGCTGTGGCATGCTCGCCGCTCATTCCTCGATACCACCGCACGCGGGCTGCGGCCCGCCCAAGGAGACCCATGGCCACGCTGGACCGCACGAAGGACGACCCCTGGGCGCTGAAGACGCCGCCGGGCACGTCGGACTACACCATGCACGTCGCCGACAAGGACGGGACGACGGTCCTGGTCTGCACCGTCGGCAAGACCGTGCTGCACTATGACGCGCGCTGCATCGACGACCTGCACGCCATGCTGAGGGCCCACGGGGACTGGATGGAGCTCGGGGGGGCGGACGAGCAGAAGCCCGCGAAGGAGGGCACCGTGGAGGCATGGGGTCGGTCGCCCGACAACCCCATCGGTGGCTGGTACGGGCTGAAGAAGGGGCTTCGGGGCCGCTTCGGCGTCTACGTGCCCCCGCTGATGGAGGCGCTGGGCCTGGTCGAGCTGGAGCACAACCCCAAGGGCAACCGGATGCGCGCCCGATAGGCGCGCCCCAGCCCAGCCTCGACGCACGCCTTCGTCAAAGGACGGCCGGGACCCGGAGGTTGAACGGCCATGACACGGTACGAGGATCCTCGGGTCGTGATCGACGACAGCGGGCTCTCCCTCCGTTGGTGCTACTTCCCCGTGGGGAGCTACGACCCCTACAAGGACTGACACCGCGATCCGCTACGCCTGGGCCGCTCCCGCCGTGCGCTCTCGCCGCCCCCACGTCGCCAGCCATACGAAGGACACGGCGAACAGCGCCGTACACGCGACGGCGGTGACGTGGCTGAAGGCGACGAAGAAGTCGAGCCAGGACAGGTCCGGGCTCCAGAAGGTCTTGACCAGCAGGAGCAGCACGCTGCCCAGGTAGCCGAAGGCGTCGGTGAGGTAGATGAGGAACGCGGCGGTTCCCACGGAGCCGACGGCGGCCAGCAGGCGGTCGAAGAGGACGCAGCCGTAGGGGACGTAGGCGATGTAGAGCCCGAGGCCCACGGCGATCATCCACGGGACGGAGCCGAGGATGCCCGCGGACCAGAGGAGCGTCGCCACGCCGATGAGGGCCGTCCCTGCCCCCATGACCGCGTGTACGACCAGCACCGCCTTGCGGTTGTCCTGGACCAGGGTGAGCAGCGCCAGGACGACGAGCACGCCCAGCGCGATGGGGATCTCGGCCACGGCGAAGATGCCGGCGCTGCTGCCGGCGCCGAGCGCGTCGTAGAGCTCGCGGGAGAAGTTGTCTCGGAAGTCGCGGTAGGCGGTCAGCAGCACGTAGAGCAGGGTCAGGGGCAGGACCGACGGGGCGAACCGCAGCAGGAAGGACTTGCGGGCTTGGCCGTCCATGGGGGCGCGGACGCAGCGCCGGGCCTCGTCCTCGGGGCTCGGCGGGGGGAGCCGCGCGAGCATCCAGACGAAGCCGGCCATGGGCAGCGCGAAGACGGCGCCCACGCAGAAGGGCATCCACGCCTCGGGGACGCCCGCGTCCAGCAGCAGCTTGCCCACGGACTTCACGGCCCCCGACGCGACGATGTAGCTGGCGGAGAGCCCGGCGCCCAGCACGTCGCTGACGCGGCGCCCCTCCAGGAAGCCGAACACCAGGCCCCACACCATGCCGAGGGGGATGCCGTTGAGGAAGAGGAACACGACGCTCCAGGGAGCCGGCGTGATCGCGAAGAGCAGGAGGGCTGCCCAAGCGACCCCGATGACCACCAGGACGGCGGCGGCGCGGCGGCCCGGCGACATCTCGGAGACCACCTTGATGCCGATGAACTTGGAGATGCAGTACCCGAGCACCTGCGCGATGATCAGCGCCACCTTGTAGTCCATGGGCGGCAGCAGCGGCAGGTCCACGGTCCCCGCAAAGGTGCCGACCGCGAAGGGCTTGCGGAAGGCGTACATGCAGAAGTAGGTGGAGAAGGCCGCGAGCACCGCCCAGGCGGCGAACAGGGCAGGGCTCGTGGCGGCGAGGCGCGCCGTGACGGGGTGGGTGGGCTTGGACACGCGCGCCTCCGGGGTTCTCGTGGATCATCCCCATCGGGCGGGCGAGGGCAAGCGACGTGTCGGGAGCGCCAGTGTGACGCTGAGGTGACGAGCGCCGCCGGGGAGCAGAGGCGTCCGCGGCTCTCGGAGCGCCGCTGCCGGGCCGCGGCCACCGAGGAGCCGGGGGGGACGGGAGTCTCCCGGGCCCTACGCGCTACGGGCAGACCCCGCACGTGGCGCAGGCGTCGGCGCAGCAGTCTCCATTCGCCACGCAGAAGGAATCGCACCAGCACCCCTGCGGGGACTGCCCGCCGCAGGAACCGGTGCAAGCGCCGGTGCCTCCGCAGTACCCGCAGGTCTCGCAGGCGTCCGCGCAGCAGTCGCCGCTCGAGACGCACGCGGCGTCGCACCAGCAGCCGAGGGCGGCCACCTCGCCGTCGCAGTGGCCCACGCAGGGCCCGCCCGGAGCGCCGCACGCCGTGTTGGCGGCGCCCGGCGTCCCCAGATCCCCCGACGGAGCCGCCGCGGTCGAGAGGCACCAGGCGGCCGGGAGCGCGTTGTTGGCGGTGGCGGGGTCCAGCGCGGCGTCGAGCTGGAGCGAGGCGCCGACCGCGGCCGGCCAGCCCGCGCCCTCGTCGTAGTCCACCCGGTCGATCTCTACGCCGTCCTTGGCCAGCACCACGCTGTCCTTGTCGTTGTTGAGGCTGAAGCCGAAGGTCCAGAGCACCGTGACGCCGCCGTTGACCGCCGGGTCCTTGCTGCGGCCGAGCAGGGCGCGGCCGCCTGCCGGCACCAGCAGCGGCGACGGGGCGTCGATGAGCGCCGAGGCTCCCGCGTCGGAGAACGTGAGCCCTCGGAGGTCCACCTCCTTCGCGCCCGTGTTCGTGAGCTCCACCCACTCGCCGGCGGTGTCGCCCACCGCCGCCGGGTCGTACATGATCTCCGTGATGACGAGCTTGAAGGGGTCGCCCGTGACGGGCGGCGCTCCGCAGGCGTGGTTCTTCGCGCCCGGTGTCCCGAGATCGCCCGCGCCGAAGGGCTTGGTGCTCCCGCACCAGGTGTCCGCCTTGTCCGGGTCGAGCTGGACGCTGAAGCCCGCGGCGTTGGGCCACCCGGCCGCCTCGTCGTAGTCCACGCGGTCGATCTCGACGCCTCCGTAGGAGAGCACCACGCTGTCCGCCGTGTTGGTCAGGCTGAACGCCGTCTGCACGTAGAGGGGGCTGATGCCCCCGTTCTTCGCAGGGTCCGCGGAGCGCCCGATGACGACGTGGGCTCCCGGCGCCACCATGAGGGGTGACGGTGCTGCAACCAGGTGCTTGGTCGCGTTGTCGCCGATGGTCACGCCGACCAGGTCCACGGCCTTCGTGCCCGTGTTGAGCACCTCGAACCACTCGCCGCCGTCGTCGTTGACCGCCGCGGGGTCGTACATGATCTCGGTGATGCGCAGGCCCCAGGGATCGGCGGGTGGTGGTCCGGTGTCTGCCGGACCTGCATCCACCGGGCCCCCCGCGTCGAAGGGTCCCGCGTCCTGCGGCCCTCCCGCGTCCGTGGGGCCGGCGTCCTGCGGGCCGCCCGCGTCGATGGGTCCGGCGTCCTGCGGGCCGCCCGCGTCGCTGATCGCGTCTTGCGCCCCCGTGTCCGGGTCACCCCCGCCTCCCGCCCCGGAGTCACTCGGAGCGCCCGCGTCCGTGGCCCCTCCGTCACTCACTGCGTCGGCGCCGCCGCTGTCGAGCCCACCCGCGTCTGCCACCGCGTCCCCGGGACTCCCGACGTCCGGCGACACGCCTGAGTCGCCCTCGCCCTGGGAGTCGCCTCCCCCGTGCATGTCCAGACCCTCGGCCACGTCGTCCTTCGCGCCGGGGCTGCCGTCCTCCCCGGGGGTCTCGCTCCCGTCAAAGCCGCCCCCCACGCCCTTGTCGGTCTCGCACGCCAGGAGCGCTACGAAGCACCACACACCCATCCACCGCATCGGGTCCTCCCTGGCGCGCCGCGCCGTCGATGGGCCACGCCCTACCACGCCCGGGGGGGGCCTCGCAAGTCCGAACGCCGCCGAGCTGGAGCCGTGGTGCGGAGGGGGGACCGCCCCAGCGCGCGCCGTCCCTCAGAAGCTCGTCGCGCTCGCCGCGCCGCCCGACCCGTCGCCGCCCGGCTCACCGAGGGAGAAGCCGCCGCGGCCGCCATCGCCGCCGACCCCAGCCGTGGCGAAGGAGTTGGCCGTCTTCCACGCGCCGAGATCGCCGCCCAGCCCCGCGGTGAAGATGCCGAAGGCGGGGCCGCCGCACCCTCCGCCACCACCGCCGCCGTGGCCTCCGTTTCCGCCCTTTCCGCCCTTTCCGCCCTCGAAGGCGGGGTAGGTGGGGTCCACGGGGTTGAAGGTGCCGCCGCCCGCGCCGCCCGCGCCGCCGCCTCCTCCTGCGCCACCGGTGCCCCCGTTGCCGCCGTCGCCACCGTCGCCGCCCACTCCCCCGAACAGGGTGTTGCCCGAGAGGATCGGGGCCGACCCGAGCGGGGCGCTCCACGTGACGAAGATCCCGAAGGCGCCGCCGCCGCTGGTGCCCGCGGTGCCGTGGGTGCCGCCACAGCCTCCAGCGCCGCCGCCACCGCCCGTACCGCCCAGGTTGTCCCAGCCGAAGCCCTTGGAGAAGCACGAGTTGTGGACCCACGCTCCGCCACCGGAGCCACCACCGCCTCCGCCTCCGCCCGCGCTCCCTCCGGTGCCGTTGCCTGCGGCCGCCGGCAGGAAGAGGCCCCCCACCACGCTGCCGTCCGTGTCCGTGCAGCCCGCGCCGGAGGCGCCCAGCGTCCCGCCCGCGCCGTCCGCGCCGTTGCCGCCCTCCACCACGCCGAAGGTGGAGTAGCCGTCGCACTGGTAGGCCTGGTGGTAGGTGTCCTGGCCCGCCGGCCCACCGAGGGCACCTCCCGACCCGGTCGCGCCGTTCTCCGACGGCACCGGCGCCATGGGCGCACCGGACACCGGATCGAGGGCCGGGCAGACCCGGATGCCGCCCGCGCCCCCGGACACCGTCGTCGCGCCACACGACCCGGTGCCCGGGACCCCGCCCGCGGAGTGGTGGGCCGCCGTGCAGTTGTGGTCGCTGACCCCGTAGGCGAAGTACAGGTCGAGGGCGGCCTTGCCGGCCCCTCCGCCTGCGCCGGGCGACCCGGACACACCGTCCGTGCCTCGCTGGCCCTTGCCGCCGCTCCCCGCGACGACGACCGTGTTGGAGATGCGCAGCGCCGCGTCGCAGTCCTGCACGACGACCGCGTAGGACGAGGCCCCCGGCGCCTTGACGTGAGCCCCGAACACCGTGAAGCCGTCGAAGACCGCCCCTTGGGCCGTGATGCCCACGGCGTTGACGCCGCCCGGCAGGGACGGGGTCGGCAGCGGCGCGAGGATCGCGGCCTCGTACAGGTGGCGGTTGCGCTGCACGAAGTCCGCGCTGTAGCCGCCGTAGACGCCGATGCCAGGCGCCAGCAGCACCGCCTCCACGTAGACCCCCGTCGCTACGTAGACATCCCGCTTCCCTTGTGCAACTGCGGCGTCGATGCCCGCCTGGATCGTGCGCTTGGGCGCCCCGATGGAGCCGTCGTTGAGCAGGTCGTCGCCCTCCTTGGACACGAAGATCCCGTTGTCCCGCTCGCCGTCGATGCCGTCGCAGTTGGAGTCCACGCCCTGCTCGTCGGGCAAGTCCACCGGCTCCGGGTCGCAGCACTCGCACCCGTCCGTCGGGTTGGCGTTGACGTCGAAGCAGCTCCCCGTGCAGCCCAGGCTGCACACGGGCGGGTCGACGAAGGTGTTGCAGACGCCGCCGCCGCCGGGGAAGGTCAGGAGCGTGCAGTTGTTGCCACAGGCGCCGCAGTTCTGGTCCGTGTCGTAGGCGCCGTTCGCGCTCAGGAAGTCCTCGTCCGTCATGCCGTCGCAGTCGTCGTCGAGCAGGTTGCACTGCTCGCCGCCGGGCACGCACTGGGACCACCCGGTCACGGTGCAGCTCTGGGTGCCCAGGCACGGGTAGGCGGGGGCGTCGGGCGGGTCGTAGGTCACGAAGCAGCCCTTCTGGAGCAGCAGGTTCGTGCCCTTGCAGGTGCAGGCCTGGGTGTTGGGGACGCAGAAGCTGCCCCCGGTGAGGGCCGTGCAGGAGTAGCCGCTCGGGCACGCCCCCTCGGGGCAGGGGTTGGCGCAGAAGGTGCCGTCGTCGAGGGGCAGGCACCGTGCGTCGGGGACGATGCAGCTCGCATCCGACGCGCACGGCTCGCACAGGCCCAGCTCCGCGGGCACGCACTGGGTCGGGCCCAGCTTGACGAAGCCGGGCGCGCAGGACGCGACCACGCAGGTGGGGATGGTCCCGCTCGCGTCACACGTGGCGGTCGCGTTGGGGATGGCGCTCGCGCAGGAGCTCCCGCAGGCCCCGCAGTGCTCGAAGGTGGCGAGCTTGCCGCCGACCAGGAAGGGCTCGTCGATCACCCCGTCGCAGTCGTCGTCCTTGCCGTTGCACGTCTCGGCTGCCGGCGCCGGGCCCACGCAGGTCAGCGCCGCGTTGCCCGGGGCGCAGTCGTTGACGCCCCCGCAGGTGCCGTGCTCGTTGGTGACGCTGCACGGCGCCCCCCGCCCCGCCACGTCGTCGACCAGCCCGTCGCAGTCGTCGTCGATGCCGTTGCAGACCTCGACCGTCGGTGTGGCGGCCGAGCAGACGCCCCACCCACCGGCCCCGCACGTCTGCTGTCCGAAGCACGTCCCCTCCGCCCCTTGCGCGAAGCAGGTGCGCGTCGCCCCGCCCTGGCCGGGGAGGCAGGTGCAGGAGCCGGTCGTCGGCACGCACTGCTTCGTCGCTCCGACGGCCTGGCACGCGGTCCCCGCCGGGCACTGCCCCTCGGGCGTCCCGTACAGGTTGCCGGGCCCGCAGTCCCGCCCGCAGAAGCCTCCGTCCTCGAACGGGACGCACGCGTCGCCCGGGGTGGGGCAGTTGGCGTCCGTCAGGCACGGGAGGCACACGGCCGCCTCTGCGGGCAGGCACGTCAGGGCGCCGACCTGGTAGGTCCCCACATCGCACGAGGCCACCTCGCAGCGGGGCTTGCCGCCGTTGGCCGCGCAGGTGGCGGTGGCCGACGGGATCGCCCCGTCGCAGCTCACCCCGCACGTCCCGCAGTGGTCGTCGCCGACGTAGGCGCCCGTCCCCCCAACACGGAACGGCTCGTCGACGAGGCCATCGCAGTCGTCGTCCTGGTAGTTGCAGGTCTCCGCGGCCGGCGTCGGGGCCATGCAGGTCCAGCCGGCCACCCCACCGCACACCCAGGCGCCACCGCACGATCCGAACCCGTTGGTGACCGCGCAGGTCTTGGGGTCGTGGAGCACCGCCTCGTCGACGAGCCCATTGCAGTTGTCGTCCTTGCCGTTGCAGGTCTCCTCCATCGGCACTGCCGTCGTGCAGGGAGACCAGCCGGGCGCCTCTGCCGGGTGGCAGGTCTGGATCCCGAAGCAGACCCCGTAGGCGTTGTCTGCGTAGCAGGTGCGGGTGGCCCCGGTGTTGTCCGGCATGCAGGTGCAGGACAAGGTAGTGGGGATGCACCGCCCGTCCGTGCACGCGTACCCCGCCGAGCAGTCTGCGGGGCCGTCGCAGGAGCGGGTGCAGTAGCCACCGCCGTCCAGCTTGGTGCAGGCGCCACCGGGGACGTCCGTGCAGTTGCCGTCACCCACGCACGGCGAGCACTCGAAGCCGCCGCTCAGGGGGACGCAGATCTGCGGGCCGCCCACGGGCAGGAAGTAGCCGACGTCGCAGGCCGTTGCCACGCAGGTCGCCTTGTTGCCGATGAGCGAGCAGGCAGTCGACACCGCGTAGGCGATGCTTCCGTCGCAGGAGTTGCCGCAGACCCCGCAGTGGTCGTCGTTGACGTAGGCGCCGGTCGCCGGGTCGCGGAAGCCGTCGTCCACGACGCCGTCGCAGTCGTCGTCGCCGTAGTTGCACGCCTCCGCCGTTGGGGTGGCCGCAGGGCACTGCCAGCCCGCGCCGGTGCAGATCCAGGTCGCCACGCAGGTCCCGTCGGCGTTGGACTGCTCGCAGGGTGCGGAGGGCTCGGTCACCCCCTCGTCCACCTGCCCGTCGCAGTCGTCGTCCTTGCCGTTGCACTCCTCCGCGGCGGGCGTGGGGGCGCTGCACGGGGACCAGCCCGCCTCGCCGCACGTCTGGGCCCCGAGGCACTGACCGAAGGCGTTGGAGGCGACGCAGGAGCGGGCCGCGCCCTCCTGGGAGGCGTCGTGGCACGTACATGACCCCGTGCTGGGGACGCACTGCGGCTCGCTCTGGCCCACGCACTCGTACCCGTCCGGGCAGACCCCGGCCGGGGTCCCATAGGCGTTGCCCGGCCCGCAGTCACGGCCGCAGTAGCTGCCACCGTCCAGGGCCAGGCAGCGGTTTCCGGGGACGACGCACGCGGTGTCCGACGCGCAGGGCTGGCACGCGGTCTCCTTCACCGGAAGGCATGCGCTGGCCCCGGCCTGGTAGTATCCCGGCTCGCACGCCACGACTGCGCACGAGGCCGCCCCTCCGTTCAGGACGCAGGCCGCCGTGGCGTGGGGGAGCGCCCCCGCGCACGCGAAGCCGCACAGGCCGCAGTGGCCGTCGTGGGCGTAGGTGCCGGTGGCCGAGTCCCTGAAGTCCTCGTCCACGAGGCCGTCACAGTCGTCGTCCGCGTAGTTGCAGACCTCGGGGCCGGCGATGGGCGCGAGGCAGCGCCACTGGGTGTCGAGCAGGTCCGCGAGGCAGGCCCACTGCCCGCTGCACGTGGACTCTCCGCTCAGCGGGTCCACCCACGTCGTCTGGCACTGCTCCTCGGGCTCGACGACCCCCTCGTCCACCGAGCCGTCGCAGTCGTCGTCCTTGCCGTTGCAGACCTCCGGTGTGGGCGTGGGCGCCTTGCAGCTCTGCCAGCCGTCGGCGGCGCACGCCTGGGTGCCGAGACAGATCCCGGCCTCGCTCGTCTCGACGCAGGTCCGGGTCGAGCCGAGGTGGCCCGGCAGGCGGCACGTACACGAGCCCGTGTCCGGCACGCACTGGGCCCCGAGCCCGTCCGGGTCGGTGCAGGTGAAGCCCGCCGGGCACACGCCGGCGGGTGATCCGTAGGCGTTGCCGGGGCCGCAGTCCCGCCCGCAGAAGCTGCCGCCGTCCAGGGACAGGCAGCGGTTGCCCGGAACGAGGCAGGACGCGTCGCCCGCGCAGGGCTGGCAGCTCGTGTCCGCAACGGGCAGGCAGACGATCCCGCCTGCCGGGTAGTAACCCGGGTTGCACCCGGTCACGACGCAGGACGCGGTCTCTCCGTCCGCGACGCAGCCGCCCGTCCCGTTGGGCACGAACGCTGCGCAGGAGACCTCACACTGGCCGCAGTGGCCCGGGTCGACGTAGGCGCCCGCGCCGTCCCGGAAGTCCTCGTCGACCTGGCCGTCGCAGTCGTCGTCCTTGTAGTTGCAGGCTTCAACCGTGGGCGGCGGCGCTCCGCAGAGCCACCCGGCCGCGCCGGCACACTGCCAGGCGCCCGTGCAGACCCCGAGCTCGCTCGCCGACTCGCACTCCTGGCTCGGGGGCGAGAGGCCGTCATCGACCAGGCCGTCGCAGTCGTCGTCCAGGCCGTTGCACTCCTCGGCGGCGGGGGGAGCGGCGCTGCACGGCCCCCACCCCGCGGCCGGGTCACAGGTCTGGCTGCCGTAGCAGGCGCCCAGCGGCCCCTCCGCCTTGCAGCTCCGGGTCATGCCCGCGTTCTGCGGCAGGCAGTCGCAGGTCCCGTTCACGGGGACGCACTGCGAGGCACCCTGGACCGCCTCGCACGCGTAGCCCTCGGGGCACTCGGGGCCGTGCGGAGACTCGGCGCCGCAGCTCCGGCCGCAATACGTTCCGCCCCCGATCTCGAGGCACAGGTCGCCGGGCACGGCGCAGTTCGCGTCGATCTTGCACGGCAGGCACAGGCTGCTCTGGATGGGGAGGCACGTGACGTCGTTGGCCTTGAAGAAGCCGTCGGGGCAGGCGGTGATCGCGCACTTCGGGCCCACGTCGCCGCTCACGCAGCCCGCGGTCGCTCCGGGGAACAGGCTCGCGCACTCCTGGCCGCAGGCGCCGCAGTGGAGGTCCCCGGAGTATGCCCCGGAGGCGTCCCGGAAGTCCTCGTCCACCTGGCCGTCGCAGTCGTCGTCCGCGTAGTTGCACGTCTCCGGGGCCGGCGTCGCCGCGTTGCACACCCACCCCGCGAGGCTCCCGCAGGTCCACACCCCGGCGCAGGTGCCGGCATCGTTGGTGTGCTGGCACGGCTCGGCGGGCGCCGTGAGGTCCTCGTCCGCCAGCCCGTCACAGTCGTCGTCCTTGCCGTTGCAGTCCTCCGGCGCCGGGACGGTCGCGCTGCACGCGCTCCAGCCGGCGTCGCCGCACGTCTCCGTGCCCCAGCAGGTGCCCAGCTCGCTCGAGCGGGAGCAGGGCCGCACCGCACCGACGGTCTTCTCATTGCAGGAGCAGCTCCCGCTCTCCGGGACGCACTGGCGTCGCGCTCCCTCGGGGGCCCCCGCTGGAGGGTCGACGCACGCGAAGCCCGCCGGGCAGGTGTCGTCGTCGCACGGGCGGCTGCACGCGCGGCCGTCGGACAGCTCCACGCAGAGCCCCTCGCCGCACTGCTGGTCCACGACGCACGGCTCGCACAGGTGCGTGTCCGTCGGCAGGCAGATGAAGGTCACGTCGGCGCCCGTGTTGGTCACACCGACGCAGCCCCAACCCTCCGGGCAGTCGTCGATGCACAGCTTGGTGCAGACGGCGCCTTCGTCCGAGGCCACGCACCAGCCGGAGAGGCAGTCCGCGTTGCCCTTGCACGGGTCTCCGAACTGGCCAACGGGCTCGGCCGCGTCCTGGCCATCCGCCGCGTCGAGGGCGTCGGGCTGCCCCCCGCCGGTGTCGGTGACTCCGCTGCCGTCGGGGGAGCCGATGCCTGCGTCGGCGAGGGAGATCACGTCGTAGAGCCCCAGCCCGGGCTCGCCGCCGTCGTCATCGGGGCAGCCGGCCAGGGTCAGGACGAGCAGGGACAGCGCCAGGCGCGACGTTCGGTGCATCATGGTGACCTCGGGGTGGACCTGAACTACCAGATCGTGCTCTCGACCGCGGCGGTCACCCCTCCCGGAGTCTGGCCGCCAGCGAAGAAGAACCGCCCGCTCCCCAGCGTGGAGCCGAACAGGCGGCGCGCGACGGCCATGGATGCGCCCGTCGCGTTCAGGTTGCTCAGCGTACCGGACTCGGTGCACTTGGAGTAGCCCGGTCCGCAGAGCTGCCCCGACTCGCTGTTACCGGAAGGGGCCCCGCCCGCCCCGCCGAAGAGGAAGACCTGATTGGATGCGGCCATCAGCGCGTAACCGGTTCGCTTGGGACCGGAGCCGCCCTTGAGCGCCGAGGACCACGAGGTGAGCGCGCCCCCGGGGAGCACCTGCGCCGACTCCAGGGTGGAGACCACCCCCCCGTCCTCGCCACTTCCCGCGTAAATCCATGATTCTTCTTCCGTAACGCGCACCGTGGCCGACTCGTCCACGGTCGCCGCGGCCAGGGCGGAGCGGGCCGCAGTCAGGGACGGGCTGGGGACCCATGCGCCCATCGTCTGCCCGCCGTCCGCGTCCATGGTTACAGTCAGGCGCTCGACCGATGCCAGCGCCCCGGACGGCCCGAGCCCGCCCACCGCGTAGATGTGGAGCGTCGCTGCGTCGGCCGGGTCGCGGGCGACGGCGACCCCGTGGGAGGACCGCGCCGTCTGGAGCGAGGGCGCGGAGTGCCAGACCCCGAGGTCTCCCACGGCTCGCATGGTGGCGGGGGTCGTCGGGCCGCCAGGATCCGTCAGGCCCGTGCTCCCCGTCTCGGCCAGGAGCCCCAGCGCGCTGGCCGAGGCACCGGGAGCGGCGCTGCGGTAGACCCGGTAGCTCGCGGCGCCAGGGACGGCGCTCCACGTGAGCGTCGGGCGCAGCGTCAGCGGCAGGCCGGGGGGCACCTGGATGGGCAGCGGATCCGACGGCAGGGTCTCGCCGCCCGGGTTGTCCGCGTCGCCGGCCCCCATGACGGCCGCCACGCGGTAGTACCAGAGGCCCGGCCCGAGGCCGTCCGGCGACAAGGCGATGGCTACGTCCGTCACGCGCGGCGCGTCCTCGGGCCGCAGCACCTCGGCGCGCAGCACCGAGGCCACTGCGCCGCCCCCTTCGTCTCCACCGACCACGTAGAGGAAGCGCCCCACGGTGGCGGCGCCCGCCAGCGTCCTCGGGGCTGGCAGCGGGTCGAGCGTCGAGAACGCGCCGAGGACGCCGAACTCGTCGAGCGGCGCGGCTTCGATGGTGGCGAGGGCCTCGCTCCCACCGTCGCCCCCGATGGCGTACACGAAGGCGGACGCGCGGGTCGCGCGCCCGATGACCAGCCCCGGGGCGCGGCGGGCCGTACTCATCGGCGGCCCCGCCACCGAGTCTCCGATGTTCTCGGCCGGGTTGGTCACGGCGACGGCGGACCAGTCGGCGAAGCTCCCGTCGCCGTTGGTCACACGGATCACGCACACGGACCCCTGGGTCATCTGGGCGCCGGGCAGGGTCGCCTCGATGAGCGTGGGCGACACCGTGGCCAACGTTGCGGCGTACCCTGCGAGGACTCCACCGGGCTCCAGGCAGGTCGCCGTCACAGCGGGGGCAGAGAAGAACGATCCGCGCACCCGAATCGAGGCAGGCGAGCCGGTGGGGATGGAGCCTGGCGCCACCACGTCCACCAGGGGTGGTGGCGCGGCCGTCACGCGGAAGCCCCCCTCCAGGACGCCGACCTCCCCGGTGGGGTTGACGGCGATGAGGTCGTAGTCCCCGGGCGTCAGGCCGTCGGGCACCAACGCCGTCAGGCGGCCGGCGTCCACGAGGGCCACGGCCTGGATGGGTGTCGCCTCGCCGCCGCTCACCGGGTTCAGGTACACCCGCGGCAGGGGCACGAAGGCGGCGTTGCCTGGCGCCGGGGGCGTCACCGCGCGCACGGAGACCGCGGTCGGGCTCGCGGTCCACCCGAAGGGCGGCGTCACGCTGGCGAGCTCCAGCGTCAGGCGCTGCGTGAGCACCAGGCTCCCCGCCAGCGTCCCCTTGCAGCCAGCGGCGTCCGTGACCAGCACGTCCCACGTCTGGCTCTCGCCGGGCGGGACCAGATCCGCCGGGATGGTCGCCCGCACGGTCAGCGCCCCGCCGGGCGCGAAGTCCAGGGGCAGCCAGGGCTGCGTGGTGCCCGTCGGGCGGATCTGCACGGCGCTCACCGCCCCGTCGTTGATACCGCTCACGTAGATGGTGGCCTGAAGGTCGATGCCGTTGTAGACCACGGGCGGGTCCACGAAGAACACGATGGGGTTCGGGAGCACCTCCAGGGCGCCGGGCAGCGTGTCCTCGCAGTCGGGGCCGTTGCTCACGGTCACGTCCCAGGTGCCGGGAGTGAGCGCTCCGAGCGACACCAGGAGCTCCGAGGGCGAGAGGGTGTCGGACGTGGACGCGTGTGCCTCGACCGCCACCTGGGAGCCCGCCACGAAGCCGGAGCCCAGGACGGCCACGATCCCGGGGCCCTCGCACACCCGGGGTGGCTCCACCGCGCTTACGATCGGCGGCTCGCCGACGCTGAGGACCGCCGCCAGCGGGCACGGCGCGGCGGTGGGGTGCGTGACCTCGATGGGGTGGTCCCCCACCGGGAGGGTGCCCGGGAGCGTCAGCCGGAGCGTCGTGCACCCCTCGGCGGCCACGAACACGCCGTGGATCGGGGCGCACCCCTCGAGCGTGAAGGGCGCGGCGGCGCCGTCGAGCGTGACGGCGGGGCCGACGCCCCCGACGCGCAGGAAGCCGCGCCCCGACGCGCTCAGGACGGCCTCGGGGGGCTCATGCCCGGCGCAGATCACGGGCGGGAGGACGGCGGTCACCGCCGTCCCCTCGCAGAAGTCGAAGGCAGCGCAGCTCGGCAGGCAGCCGTCCGTGGGCTCCAGGTTGCCGTCGTCGCAGGCTTCGACGCCGCTCCATGTGTGGCCGTCTCCGCAGTGCGCAAGCGCGCAGCCTACGCAGCCGTCCTCGTCGCTGTCGTTGCCGTCGTCGCACCCCTCGACGCCGACCTGCAGGTGGCCATCTCCGCACCGCGCCTTCTTGCAGCCCACGCAGGCGTCCGCCGGGTTGGCGTTGCCGTCGTCGCACTCCTCTCCGGCCTGCACGAAGCCGTCCCCGCACGCCGGCAGGAGGCAGACCGCCGTGCAGGCGTCCGTGTTGCTCCCGTTGCCGTCGTCGCAGGCCTCTCCTTCCTGGGTGACGCCGTCGCCGCAGGAGGGCAGGGCGCAGTCCGTGGTGCAGCCGTCCATGGAGTCGGCGTTGCCGTCGTCGCAGGCCTCGACGCCGGCCCAGGTGAAGCCGTCGCCGCAGCGCGCCAGGACGCAGGTCGGCAGGCAGCCGTCGGTGGGGTCCAGGTCCCCGTCGTCGCACGCCTCGTCGGGTTGTACGAGCCCATCACCGCACCCGGTCGGCACGCACGCCGAGCACCCGTCGCCGTCCTCGTCGTTGCCGTCGTCGCACGCCTCGACCCCCGCGAAGACGATGCCGTCGCCGCAGCGCGCCTTCACGCAGGCCACGCACGCATCGTGGTCGTCTGCATTGCCGTCGTCGCACTCCTCGGCCTGCACGAAGCCGTCGCCGCAGGACGGGAGCACGCAGGTGGGGAGGCAGCCGTCCGTCGGGTCGGCGTTGCCGTCGTCGCACTGCTCTGCGCCCTGCGTGACACCGTCGCCGCAGGTGGGCAGCGCACAGCCCGTGCAGGTGTCGTCGTCCCCGCCCGGGTCGCAGGCCTCGACGCCGGCGCGCACCCAGCCGTCCCCGCACCGGGCCTTGGTGCACGCCGGTGTGCAGGCGTCGTGGGGGGCGCCGTTGCCGTCGTCGCACTCCTCGCCGGGCTGGACGAAGCCGTCGCCGCACCGCGCGAGCAGGCACGTGGGCAGGCACGCGTCGTGGGGGCTCCCGTTGCCGTCGTCGCACTCCTCGCCGCCCTGCACGATCCCGTCGCCGCACGTGGGGAGGGCACAGGCGGAGGTGCAGCCGGCGGGCGCGTCGCACGCCTCGCCCGGCCCCACGACGCCGTCGCCGCAGCGGGCCACCGCGCAGCCGGTGCAGGCGTCGCGGTCATCTGCGTTGCCGTCGTCGCACTCCTCACCGGGACCCCTGTAGCCATCGCCGCAGCGGGCGAGCAGGCAGGTCGGCAGGCAGGCGTCCGTGGGATCCGCGTCTCCGTCGTCGCACTCCTCGCCCGGGTCCACCACGCCGTCGCCGCAGGTCAGGAGCGCACAGGAGGGGCCGCAGCGGTCGCCCCCGTCGCACGCCTCCACCCCTGCGTGGACCGCGCCGTCGCCGCACCGCGCGCGCTGGCAGGAGCGGCAGCCGTCCGTTTCGTCGCCGTTGCCGTCGTCGCACTCCTCACCGGGCTGCACGAAGCCGTCGCCGCAGCGCGCCGCCACACAGTCCGGCGTGCATGCGTCCCACGGGCTCGCGTTGCCGTCGTCGCACTCCTCGGCGCCCTGCCGCACGCCGTCGCCGCAGCGGGCCGCCGCGCACGCGACGCAGGCGTCCGAGTCGTCGTCGCACTCCTCCAGGCCCGCCCGAACGACACCGTCGCCGCACCGCGCGACGGTGCAAGTGGCCGTGCATGCGTCCGTCGGGTCGGTGTTGCCGTCGTCGCACTCCTCGTCACCTTGGAGCACGCCGTCTCCGCACCGGGGAAGCCGGCAGTCGTTGCGGCAGCCGTCGTGGTCCACGGGGTTGCCGTCGTCGCACTCCTCGCCCGGCTGCTGGACGCCGTCCCCGCAGCGGGCGAGCCGGCAGGCCACGCAGCCCTCGCCCGGCTCGTCGCACTGCTCGCCGGCCTCGACGGCCCCGTTGCCGCAGACCGGGTCGTCTCCGCAGGCCCCGAGGAGCAGGGCCGCGAGCGCCCACAGGAGCCGCGTCCGGTCACAGTGACGCCGGCGGGCGGGGGCTCGGTGGCACACCGCTAGAAGCTCCGCTCGCAGACGAAGGGGCGCCCCTCGGAGCAGGCGTGGGACGTCCAGAGCCCGTCCGTGGACGTCGATGCGCAGTGCCCCGAGCCCGGCTGACCGGGCGCCCAGCTCTCATAGATGGGCACGGTGAGCTTGGCCGGCCCCTCCACCCAGAGCCAGGTCCCCGGGGTGAGCTGGTCCGTCAGGCCGATCCAGGCGGCGCCGGCCAGGTCCGCGACTGCCTGGTTGTCGGAGGCGCCGGCCACCGTCGCCAGGTGGGCGCCCAGGACCTCGCAGAAGGCGCGGGCGTCGGCCCAGACCGCCGGCGTGTCGAAGCGCGACCAGCAGGTGTCTCCGATCAACGCGTTGTCGTCGCCGACCAGGCACTCGCGCTGGCAGTCCGCGCTGCACCAGTCCCCGCCGGCCAGGTTCCCGTCGTCGCAGGTCTCCACCCCCACCTGGGTGAAGCCGTCGCCGCAGCTCGCCAGGGCGCACGAGCTCAGGCAGCCGTCCGCGTTGTTGCCGTTGCCGTCGTCGCAGGCCTCGATCCCCGCCTGCACGTGGCTGTCCCCGCACGAGGCCGCCTTGCACGTCGAGAGGCAGGCGTCCGTGTCGTCGTCGTTGCCGTCGTCGCAGCCCTCGACGCCGAGCCGCACGAAGCCATCGCCGCAGCGCGCCGCCTCGCAGGTGGACGGACACGCGTCGTTGTCGTTGGTGTTTCCGTCGTCGCACTCCTCGACCCCAACCAGCACGAAGCCGTCCCCGCACCGGGCTCCGACGCACGTGCTCAGGCAGGAGTCCCCGTCGTCCAGGTTGCCGTCGTCGCACTCCTCGCCGCCCTGGACGATGCCGTCGCCGCAGGTCGCCAGCGCGCAGGACGTCGTGCAGGCGTCCGTGTCGTCGTCGTTGCCGTCGTCGCACGCCTCGACGCTGACCCGCACGACGCCGTCGCCGCAGGTCGCCTTCGTGCACGCCAGGCACGCGTCGTGGTCGTCGTCGTTCCCGTCGTCGCACTCCTCGGCGCCCGTCTGGGTGAAGCCGTCGCCGCAGGAGGCCGCCACGCAGGTCACCAGGCACGCGTCGTCGTTGCTCCCGTTGCCGTCGTCGCAGGCCTCGCCCGCCTGGACGAGGCCGTCGCCGCACCGGGCGCTCCTGCATGACGTGGTGCAGCCGTCCGTGTCGTCGTCGTTGCCGTCGTCGCACTCCTCCACGCCGAGCAGCGTCTTGCCGTCCCCGCAGGTGGCCGCCTTGCAGGTGGAGAGGCAGGCGTCGTGGTCGTCGGCGTCTCCGTCGTCGCACTCCTCGACCCCCACCTGCACGAAGCCGTCACCGCAGCGGGCCAGCAGGCACGCCGTCGTGCACACGTCGGTGTCGCTGACGTTGCCGTCGTCGCACTCCTCGCCGGGCTGGGTGATGCCGTCGCCGCAGGTCGGCAGCGCGCACGCGGTGGTGCAGCCGTCGGTGTCCGCGTCGTTGCCATCGTCGCACGCCTCGACGCCGTGCCGGACGACCCCGTCGCCGCACCTCGCCTTCTTGCACGACAGGCAGGCGTCGTGGTCGTCGGCGTTGCCGTCGTCGCACTCCTCGCCGGGCTGTGCGTGGCCGTCGCCGCAGGAGGCCGCCACGCAGGTGCTCAGGCAGCCGTCGGCGTCGCTCAGGTTTGCGTCGTCGCAGGCCTCGCCGTCCTGGACGACGCCGTCGCCGCAGGAGGGCAGGGCGCAGCCGGTGGTGCAGACCTTCCCGGTGGTGTCGGCGCCGGGGTCACAGGCCTCGACTCCAGCCCGGACGGCGCCGTCGCCGCAGCGCGCCGCCTTGCAGGTGGGCAGGCAGGCGTCGTCATCGCTGCCGTTGCCATCGTCGCACTCCTCACCGGCCTGGACGAAGGCGTCGCCGCAGCGCGCGGCCACGCACGTGAGGAGGCAGGCGTCCGTGTTGCTCGCGTTGCCGTCATCGCACTCCTCCCCGGGCTGCACGAAGCCGTCCCCGCACTGCGCGAACCGACAGGCGCTGGTGCAACCGTCGGTGTCCTCGGCGTTGCCGTCATCGCACTCCTCGACGCCGAGCCGGACCACCCCGTCGCCGCAGGTGGCCGGCGCGCACGCGTTCGTGCAGCCGTCGGAGGGGTCCAGGTTGCCGTCGTCGCAGCCCTCGTCCCCTTGAAGGATCCCGTCGCCGCAGCGCGGCAGGCGCCCGGCGTTGGTGCACCCGTCGTAGTCGATGGCGTTGCCGTCGTCGCACTCCTCGCCTGCCTGGACGACGCCGTCGCCGACCCGCGGCAGCGTGCAGGCGCTGGTGCAGCCATCGCCGTCCTCGGCGTTGCCGTCGTCGCACTGCTCATCGCCCTCCGCCGATCCGTTTCCGCACGAGGGGTCGTCAGCACAGCCTGCGAGCAGGGCGAAAGCCGCGAACACCACGAACCACTGCTTCATGGGGAGCTCCTCCGGGGCACCAAAGGTTGGACACACCCGCAGGTACGCTCAGAGGGCGAGCGCGATACGCAAGAAGCCTGGGGGTCAGCCGAGGGCGATGGCGGTCGCGGCGTCCACGCGCCCGCTCGGCTCCAGGCCGTGCGCGCCCTGGAAGGCGGCGATCAGCGCGGCGGTGGTGGGGCCGAAGACGCCGGAGGGGCGGATGTCGTGGCCGGTGGTGGCGAGCTTCTGCTGCAGGAGGCGGACGGCCGGGCCGCTCTGGCCCTGCTCCAGCACCAGGCTGCCTGCGAGCACCTCCGCCCAGGAAGCCTCCGCCTCGGGGTCGGAGGCTGCGGTTGCGGGAGCGAGGCGCTCGCGGGCGCCAGCGTAGGAGAGGCCGCGGAGGGGAGAGGACGTCGCGGGGGTATCGGCGCCCGGCGGGGCGCCCTTCGCCTGTTTCCCCCGCCGCTCCTTGCTCACCATCCGGGTGCCTCCGCAGGAGGTGCGACCGCACCAAGCATAGGCGCCCGCGGTCTCGGGGGCAAATTCCGTGCGCCTCCGCGCTACACGAACATCTCGTTGACGAAGGCCGCGAGCATGGCCTCGCGCGCTTCGGGGGGCAGCGCGTCGAGCACCTCGTTGATCGGCGCCATGCGCTTCGGCAGCTCGGCGCCCACCCCGAGCATCCCCATGAGCTTCTGGAGGCCGTCGCCGTTCAGGTCCAGGGAGGGCAAGGCGCCGGCCACCATCTTCCCGATGTGGCCGCTGGGCAGCTTCGCCGCGGCCGCGACCGACTCCCGCAGCGCGTCGAGCATGGCGGGGACGTGGCGGTCGTTCTCGGGGCCGATGGTCAGGTGCAGGTTCGCCGGGCTGCACCCGAAGCGGTGCTGCGCCTGGATGTAGAAGCCCCGCTCCTTCATCTCGTCGGCGACGTGGAACACGGACGCCGTGTCCGACGTGAACGCCACGAGGCTCATCAGCGGCTCGCCGAGGACCCGGAGACCAGGGATGGAGCGCACCCCTTCGAGGATCTGCGCCGTGGCGTCGCGCAGGCGCCGCGCCAGCGCCAGGTAGCCGTCGTCTCCCACGTGGTGGAGCACGGCCCAGGCGGCGGCGAGGGGGCCGCCGGATTTGGTGCTCTGGACCGTCGGATTCACCACGCCGTAGCCGCTCCAGCGGGCACAGGAGTAGATCTGGTGTCGTCGCAGCGCCTTGTCGCGGTGCAGGACGATGGAGGCGCCCTTCGGTGCGTAGGCGTACTTGTGCAGGTCCATGGAGATGCTGGTGACGCCGGGGACGTCCAGCTCGAAGCGGGGCACTGGCGCACCGAGACGCCTCAAGTAAGGGAGCAGGAACCCGCCGATGCAGCCGTCCACGTGGAAGAGCAGGCCGTGCTCCAGGGCGACTGCCCCCAGCTCCTCGATGGGGTCGACGACGCCGTGGGCGTAGCTGGCGGCGGAGCCGACGAGCTGGATGGTGCTCTGGGTGATGGCGGCGCGCACGGCGTCCGGGTCGGCCCGGAAGGTCACCGGGTCCACCGGCGTGGGCACCACGCGGACGCCCAGGTAGTGCGCGGCCTTGTGAAAGGCGGCGTGCGCGGTCTCCGGGACGACGATCTCGGGCGCGGTGACGCCGGGACGCGCCGCTCGCGCCCACTCCCGAGCGGTCTTGACGGCGAGCATGATGCTCTCCGTGCCACCGCTCGTGAAGTTCCCGACCACCTCGTCGCCGCCGCGCAGGTGGGTGGCCGCCATGCGGACGACCTCGCGCTCCAGGCGCAGAAGGCTCGGGAAGGCCGTGGGGTCGAGGGCGTTCTCGGTGAGGAAGGCCGCGTAAGCCGCTTTGCCGACGGCCTCCACCTCCCGGCCGGCGTCGTAGATGTAGCCGAAGGTCCGGCCGCTGCGCCAGTCCAGGTCGGCGCCGCGGAGCTCCCCGAGGCTGGTGAGCAGGGTGTCCTTGTCGACTCCAGTCTCGGGGATGCGCATGCGGGGCTCCTTCGGCGGCGGTGACGTCTCTGAGGGCCAGTCGAGCCCCTGAGGACCCGTCATCTTAGAGGTTGAGGCCGTGGATGCAACGACACGGGTTCGAGGAGCGGCCTTTGCGGCAGGCGAGGCACCCACTCCCCCAAGGGAGCGCAGGTCTCCATGGTTCCAAAAGCGCGGAACGGTTGTTCCGTTGAATGAACAAGTCCGGTCTACCTACCGTTTCGGCGACCCACGTTTCCCCAACAACACACGGACACGCCGTGTCCGGCCAACACACAGGCAGGTTCAACGATGAGAATCCGGCTCGCAGGGATCGCGCTCCTCAGTGGAGCGCTGGCGATCTTCGCATGCGACGACAAGAGCGGCTCGGGCGGCAGCTCCGGCTCGGGCAAAGCCTGCTCCACCAAGTCCGACTGCGATCAGGGCGAGGAGTGTGTGATGTCGCAGGGGACCGCGCAGGGCGGCCTCGCTGACCAGGACTGCGTGGACGACTGTATCGACGAGTGCCAGAGCCAGGGCGGCGGGGACATGTGCGACATGGCCTGTGAGTCGCAGTGCTCCAGCGGCGGTGGCGGCGGCGGCGGCGGCGGCGGCGGCGGCGGCGATGGCGGTGATGGCGGTGATGGCGGTAGTGGCGGTGGCGGGGGTTCCGGCGGAGTCGACCCGGGCGACTTCGGCGACCCCGGCGACGGGTCGGGCGGAGCCGGCGGCTCGGGCGCAGGAGGCAGCGGTGGTGGCTCGTCGAAGCCCGGCACTTGCGTCCTCCCCCAGAGCTCGGGGGGCGATGGGAGTGGCGGCGGCGGCGGCGGCGGCGGCGGCGGCGGCGGCGGCTCCTGTGACCAGACCGACCCGGGGGGCAAGAGCTGCTCGTCCACCGGCCCCTGCAAGGTGAGCTGTGACTGCGGCAGCGGCACGGTCGAAGCCGGCGGCTGCACCGGCACCTGCCAGTCCGCGGAGGATACCTGCAAGGATGCGTGCTCCATGACCGGCGGCAGCTACAGCGGCAAGTTCTGCTTCGTGGGCGGCAGTGACACCGGCGGCGGCGGCGGCGGCGGCGGCGGCGACGGCGGCGGCGACGGCGGCGGCGACGGCGGCGACGGAGGCGGCGGCGACGGAGGCGGCGGCGACGGAGGCGGCGGCGGCGGTGGCGGCGGCGGCGGCGGCGGTGGCGGCGGCGGCGGCGGTGGCGGCCAGTCCTGCGGCTGGGTCCTCGACTGCACCGAGTCCTTCGACTGCCCGCAGTGCGGCAAGTCGGGCGTCTCGTGGTGCATGGACAACGGCAAGTGCGCCACCGAGAGCGACTGCGACGCGTACTGCTCCCAGTAGGCTCACTCGTGGGCCAGCGCCCCCCGGCTTCCACGGCGCCGGTCCCCTCCCGGGGCCGGCGCCTCCTCAGTACCCCTCCTCCCCCGTGACCTTCCCCGCAAAGCGCCTGTAGAGGAACGCGAAGTACCCGACTGCCAGGGCCATGCCCGGGATCCACCACGCGAGGCCAACGCCGAGTCCGTACCGGCTGGTCGCGGCGTTGGTCACGGTCAGGGTGCGGCTCGGGTCCAGGGCCGGAAGGACCGCGGGAAACAGCCCGAAGGCGGCGCTGGCGAGCAGCAGCGCGATGAAGGCCGCGCTGGCCAGGAACGCGCGTCCATCCTGGCCCCGCCGAACGTTCCGGATCACCGTCCCCAGCGCCACGGCGGCCCCCAGGGGGAGCACGACCCCCCAAGGCCGCTCCGCAAAGGCCCGGGGAACCAGCGGCTGGATGGCGAATGTGGCGCCGGACACTCCGACGACCAGCGCCCCTACCGTCCACGCCCCCAACCTCGCCAACCGGCGCGCGCGCCCTTGGAGCGGCCCCTCCGTCTTGTGCGCTACCCACAGGCCTCCATGTACCGAGAGCGTGACCAGCGCGAGCGCCCCGACGAGCAGGGTGTACCAGTCCAGCACCCCCGGCTCCGGTCCCACGGAGAAGTCCGTCCACAGCGCTGCGAAGAAGGTGCCGTCCTCCCCGATGGGCACTCCCCGCACGACGTTGCCCAGCGCGACCCCCAGCACCAGCGCCAGCGCGAGGCTCGCGAAGGCGAAGGTCGTGTCCCAGGCACGCCGCCAGAGCGCGCTGTCCACGTGCCCCCGCAGCTCGATGGCCAGCCCCCGCAGCATGATGAGCCACAGCACCAGGATGAGCGGCAGGTAGAAGCCGCTGAAGCTGACGGCGTAGAGCTTGGGGAACGCGAAGAACAGCGTGCCACCGGCGGCGACCAACCACACCTCGTTGCCGTCCCAGACGGGCCCGATGGTGCGCAGCACGGTGCGGCGCTCCTCCTCGCCCCGCGCCAGCAGGTGCACGGCCCCGGCCCCGAGGTCGAAGCCGTCGAGCACCACGTAGGTGACCAACATGAACGCCAGCAGGCAGAACCAAGCGGTCTCCATGGGTCAGCCCTCCTGTCCGTGACCGTGGGATCCGCCAGGGCCGTGGCTGATCTCGCGCCCCACCAGGAACAAGAAGAGGATCGACAAGAGCGCGTACATGCCCATGAACCCGAGGAGCGTGAACATGACGCTCCCAGACGCGACGGACGGGCTCGTCCCCTCGGACGTGCGCATGAGACCCCAGATGAGCCACGGCTGGCGCCCGAGCTCCGTCGTCATCCACCCGAAGGTGTTGGCCACGTACGGGAACGGCGTCGCCAGCATCAGCGCCCACAGGGCGGCCCTCGTGGTGAACAGCCGCTTGCGCCAGAGCAGGAGGGCGGCCATCGCCATCAGCGCGATGAACAGCGTCCCGAGCCCCACCATGATGTGGTAGCTGTAGTAGAGCAGCGGGATGTTGTCGGGCCAGTCCTCCTCGGGGAACTCAGCGAGGCCCTTCACCTCCGCGTCCCAACTCCGAAAGGTCAGGAAGGACAGGACGTTCGGCAGCTCGATGGGGTTGTCCAGGCGCCGCTTCTCCATGTCCGGCTGGCCGATGAGCACCAACCCTGCGCCCTGTTCCGTCTCGAACAGGCCCTCCATGGCGGCGAAGGACACGGGGTGGTCCTCGGCCACCTTCTTTGCGTGCAGGTCCCCCGTGGGCATGGCCATGAGGAACGACGCGATCAGGCCAGCGATGACGCCCGTGCGCACGAAGATGCGACCATACGGCTCGTGGGCGCCAGAGAGCAGATAGTACGCCCCCGTGCCCGCCATGACGAAGGAGGCCGTGACCACGGACCCGATCATCGTGTGGGCGTACATGATGGGCAGCCACGGGTTGGTGAACAGCGCGGAGACGCTCTCCAGTTGGATGACGCCGTCCTCCACGGTGTGGCCGACGGGGTTCTGCATCCAGGCGTTGGTCGCGATGATGAAGAAGCCCGAGACCCAGCTCCCGAGGAACACGGCAAAGGCGGCCACCCAGTGGAGCCGGGGCCCCAGGCGCCTCTCTCCGAAGAGGAAGAGCCCCAGGAACGCCGACTCCAAGAAGAACGCGAACACGCCCTCCATGGCGAGGGTCTGACCGATGACGCCGCCCGCCGCCTCGGAGAAGCGCGACCAGTTGGTGCCGAACTGGAACTCCATGGGGATGCCGGTCACGACGCCCATGGCGAAGTTGACGGCGAAGATGCGCGCCCAGAAGCGGGCGGATTCGTTCAGGCGCTCGTCACCGCGCCGCAGCGCCAGGGTCTTCAGGATGACGATCAGCAGCCCGAGCCCCATGGTGAGCTGCGGGAACAGGTAGTGGTAGGTGATGGTGAACGCGAACTGGAGCCGGTGCAGCACGAGGTCGTCCATGGGCGCTCCTGCGGAGGGACCTGAGCTGCGTCTATCCCGGCTCCGGCCCCAGGGCAACCCGGGCGCACCCGAGCCGGCGGATCAGGACCGCAACCCCCACGTGCGGCAACGGGAAAATGTCGGTCTCCTCCCACGGGGCGCCCGCAGGGGTCAGCCCTTCGGTTCCTCCCAGTCCCAGAAGAGGTCCGCGTTGGTGAGCTCCTCTGGGACCGCAACCGCGGCCGCGCTCGGTGCGTCCTCCTCCCGGAGCAGGTCCTCCAGGTCGGCGGTCTCCGCCTCCCAGTAGGCCTGGGTGCCGAAGTGGGGCCAGGTCGCGGGGAAGATGGGGTCGTGCCACCGCCGGGCCAGCCACGCGGCATAGGACACGCGGCGCATGGCCCGCAGCGGCGTGAAGAGCGCGAGCTGCCGCCGGTCGAAGGCCCGGAACCGCTCGTAGCCCTCGATGAACGCCTCGACCACGTAGGTGCCCGCGCCGGACAGCGCCATCCACAGGTCCTGGGCGGCGGGCCCCGTCACCAGGTCGTCGAAGTCGAGCACGTGCAGCACACCGCCCCGCAGCAGCAGGTTGCCCAGGTGGAAGTCGCCGTGGACCCGGTGCATGGCGACGCCCCGCAGCCGGTCGTCGGCCATGGCCGCGAGCGCCGAGGCGGCTGCCTCGTATCGTCCCCACATCGCGGGGGGAACGAGACCTCTCAAGAGGCGCAGCGAGTCGCGGATCCACACGTCGGCGCCCATCGTCGCCCGCGAAGGCGCCTCTCCGGCCGCACCCACGGCGTGGATGCGCGCGACGAGCATCCCGAGGCGCTCCGCGAGCTCCTCGTCCACCTCCTCCGGCGCCCGCCCCCCTTGGCGGTCGTAGATGGCGTACCAGATGCCGTCGATGCACCGCAGCGTGTCTCCACCCGGGAAGGAGCGCGCGGCGCACACCGGCACCTCGGCCTCGTGGAGCTCGGCGAGGAACCGGTGCTCCTCGCGGATCTGCGCCTCGCTCCACCGCTTGGGCCGGTAGAACTTGGCGACGATGTGCGTCCGGTCCTCGAGCTGGACGTCGTAGACCCGGTTCTCGTAGGAGTTGAGCGGGAAGGCCACGGGGCTGCAGCGCAGCCCGGCGGCCTCGACGGCGTCGAGGATCCTCTCGGGCGTCAGCGCCAGGAACAGGTCGGTGGTGTCCATGCCCTCCGGTTTACCACAACCCACGGGAGGGAGCCCGCTCCTTTGGGGGGACGCGCGGATTGACGCCGCGGAGGGGCCGCCCGGTCGATTGCGCTTGCCCGATTTCCACTTGTGGGGTAGCAATCGTCGCGTCGAGCTTGACCCTGACCACATCCGACGCGCGCGACGACGCGCCGAAACGAGGGAGCGCCATGGCAAAGCATCAGAGCGTCGCACACATGTTCCGGCACCGCGTGGGCGCCAGCGCCAACCTGGAGTCCTTCTCGTACCCCAAGGGGGACGGGTGGGAGGCGCTGACCTGGAAGCAGCTCGGCGACAAGGTCCGGACGGTCGCCTGCGGGCTGCGGGCCCTGGGCATCGAGGACGACGACCGGGTGGGCATCGTGTGCGGCACCCGCGTCGACTGGCTGTATGCGGACATCGCCATCAACTGCGCCGGCGGCGCGACCACGACCATCTACCCGTCGAGCACCCCGGACGACAGCGCGTACATCCTCGCGGACTCCGGCTCCGTGCTCTGCTTTGCCGAGGACGCGGGCCAGCTCAAGAAGCTCCAGGGCGTGCGCAGCGCGATCCCGACGGTGCGCAACGTCATCGTCATGGACGGCGCGGGCACCGACGACGGGTGGGCCATCTCCTGGGCCGAGCTGGAGAAGCGCGGCACGGCCTGGGACGCTGCCAACCCCGGGCAGTACGACGCGATCATCGACCGCATCACGCCGGACCGCCTGGCGACCCTGATCTACACGTCGGGCACCACCGGCAAGCCGAAGGGCGTCGAGCTGACCCACGACTGCTGGCTCTACACGGGCGAGGCCCTGGACGAGGTGAAGATCCTCACCTCGGATGACAAGCAGTTCCTGTGGCTGCCCCTGTCCCACTCCTTCGGGAAGATGCTCGAGACCATCGTCATCGCCATCGGCATTCCCACGGCGGTGGACGGGCGCCTCGACAAGATCGTGGACAACCTGGCCGTCGTGCAGCCCACCTTCATGGCCGCGGCCCCGCGCATCTTCGAGAAGGTCTACAACAAAGTGGTCAGCGGCGCGCAGCAGGCCGGTGGCGCCAAGCTCAAGATCTTCAAGTGGGCGCTGGGGGTCGGCCGCGCGGCCTCGAAAGAGCTCCAGGCGGGGCGCACGCCGAGCGGCTGGCTCGGGTTCAAGTACGGCATCGCGGACAAGCTCGTGTTCTCCAAGCTGCGGGCGCGCTTCGGCGGGCGGGTGCGCTTCTTCATCTCCGGCTCCGCGCCGCTGAATCGCGACATCGCCGAGTTCTTCCACGCGGCGGGCCTCGTGATCCTCGAGGGCTACGGTCTGACCGAGTCCAGCGCAGCCTCCGTGGTGAACCGCCCGACCAGCAACAAGTTCGGCACAGTGGGGCAGCCGCTTCCGGGTACCCAGGTGAAGATCGCCCCGGACGGCGAGATCCTCATGACCAGCCGCGGCATCATGCGCGGCTACCACAACCTGCCGGACGTGACGGCGGAGACCCTGGATGGGCGCTGGCTCCGCACCGGCGACATCGGCGAGGTGGACGCGGACGGCCACATCAAGATCACCGACCGCAAGAAGGACCTCATCAAGACCTCGGGCGGCAAGTACGTGGCGCCCCAGGCGCTGGAGGGCCAGCTCAAGGCGATCTGCCCGTACCTGAGCCAGGTGGTGGTGCACGGCAACGCCCGCAACTTCTGCAGCGCGCTCATCACGATGGAGCCCGAGGCCATCGGCGCGTGGGCCAAAGAGAACGGCCTCGACGGCACGCCGTACCCCCAGCTCGCGAAGAGCGACAAGGTCAACGCGCTCTTCCAGGGCTACGTGGACCAGCTCAATGCGGGCCTCGCGAAGTTCGAGACCATCAAGAAGTTTGCGGTCCTCCCCGAGGACTTCAGCATCGAGAACGGCGAGCTCACCCCGAGCCTCAAGGTCAAGCGCAAGACGGTGGAGACCCGGTACAAGGACCTCCTCGACTCCTTCTACACGGGCGCCATGGCCGACGTGTAGGGCGCGCAGGGCCCACCAGCACCCACCGAGCCATCCGATGGCGGCCAAGAGGGGGGGGCCGCAACCTGCTGCTGACCCGGTGGTTGCCGGCGCCCCTTGCACCGCCTACCGCGTGCTGTCTGACGTAGACGCAGGCAGGAGTCCGCCTCGACGCGACTCGGAGGGGCTCCCACGAGCGGGACGGACCCGAGCCCGCACCCCCGCAGTCAGGGCCCGGTCGGCCAGAAGTGGGCCTGTCCCTTCGCGTTCATCGGCTGGTGGCCGCTCAGGTGGCAGTTGTAGCAGGCGGCGCTTGACCGTGGCGAGGGCTCGAGCTCCGTGTGGCAATAGCCGCACGGGCCCGCCCCCATGGCGGCCATGTCCACGTCGTTGTCCTCCATGTGATCGGCGATGACGGCGACGTGGGCCGTGTGCAGGGCGGCCGCGGGGCCCCCGAAGGCGTGGCAGTCGAGGCAGCCCAGGATGGCGCCGTGCGACTCCGAGACCACCGCGTCGACGATGGCGGCGAGGGTCTTCTCGATGGGCGTGACCGGCGCGATGCAGGCCCCGGGGACGGGCGGGCGCGGCCGGCGATCTCGCGGCCCTGATCGCCCTCGCCCTGGACGAGCTGTGCAAGCAGACCCTGAAAAAGCGCTTCGGGGTGGGGAGCCGCCGCAAGGGCGCCGCGCAGCCAGGGGGCGCGCCTGAGCGGGTCGCGGACGCCGGCCTGGCCACGTTCCGTGCCCGGCCGGTCGCGCTGCACCATTCGCGTCACGTGCTCCCGTCCCGCGGCGCCGCACTGCAGCAGGAGCTGCGCGTCAGGCGGTGCCTCGTCTCCGGAGTCGGCGTCGAGGAGCCCGCGGCGGACGACCTGCGGCAGGCGCTCTACGGCGGTCGATCCGCCGCCCCGCGGCCCCCCCCCGTGCCGGTGCCGGCTCGGGGTTGACCGACGCCCGTATGTCGCCGATGCTCGGCGGTGCCGCCGGCGGGGCGGCGCGAGAACCGACGACCACGAGGGAGGACGCGAACATGGAGGAGCTCGGCCGGAGCCTCGACGCCTTCGTCGAGTACTGCGGGCGCCTGAGGGGCGACGAGAAGGGCGAGGCCCAGGTCTTCCTCGACCGCCTGTTCCAGGGGCTCGGGTGGCCCGGGTACAAGGAGGCCGGCGCGGAGCTCGAGGGACGCGTGCGGCAGGGGGGAAAGACCAGGTTCGCTGACCTCGTGTGGCCCGCCCGGCGCGTCCTCGTCGAGATGAAGAAGCGGGGCGAGGCGCTCGACCGCCACTGGCAGCAGGCCTTCGACTACTGGGTGGAGCTCGTGCCGCACCGGCCGCGCTACGTCCTGCTCTGCAACTTCGACGAGGTGTGGATCTACGACTTCGACCTCCAGGTGCGGGAGCCCCTGGACCGCGTCCGGATCCCCGACATCGCCCGCCGCGTCTCCGCCCTGAGCTTCATGCTCCCGACCCCGGCGACGCCCCTGTTCTCGAACAATCGCGTGGAGGTCACGGACGCCGCTGCCCGCGGGATGGCGGACCTGTTCACGGCCCTCGTCGCGCGGGGCGAGGACGCCGGGCGTGCGCAGCGGTTCGTGCTCCAGTGCGTCGTGGCGCTGTTCGCCGAGGACGTGGGCCTGCTGCCCGAGGGGCTGTTCAGCCGCCTCGTCCAGGACTGCGGCGGCGGGCACAGCTCGTACGACCTGCTCGGCAGCCTCTTCCGGCAGATGAACGACCCGGCGCCGGCCCGCGGCGGGCGCTACGTGAAGGTGCCGTACTTCAACGGCGGGCTCTTCGCGTCCGTGGACCCCATCGAGCTGGCGGCCGCAGAGCTCGGGCACCTCGCCCGGGCCTCGAAGCAGGACTGGAGCCGCATCGAGCCGGCGATCTTCGGGAGCATCTACCAGGCGAGCCTGGACCGCGACGAGCGGCACCGGCGCGGCGCGCACTACACGAGCGAGGCGGACATCCAGCGGGTCGTGATGCCGACGATCGTCCGCCCCTGGATGGCGCGGGTCGACGGGGCCGCCACCCTGAAGGAGCTCCTGGCGCTGCGCAAGGAGCTGGTCGCGTACCAGGTGCTCGACCCGGCCTGCGGGAGCGGCAACTTCCTCTACATCGCCTACCGGGAGCTCAAGCGGATCGAGCTGGTGATCATCGAGCGGATCCGGGAGCGCTTCCCGTCCCAGCGCGTCGACTTCTTCTCTGGCGTCAAGGTCACGCAGCTCCACGGCTTCGACGTGCTCCCCTTCGCCGTGGAGCTCGCGAAGGTGACGCTGCTGCTCGCGAAGGAGCTCGCGCTCATCGAGACGAAGACCACGCTCCTGCGCAAGGACGGCCAGCTCCCCTTCGACCTGGACCCGGCCCTGCCGCTCGACAACCTGGACGGGAACATCCGCCTGGCGGACGCACTGCACACGCCGTGGCCCCGGGCGGACGCGATCATCGGCAACCCCCCGTTCCAGTCGAAGAACAAGATGCAGAAGGAGCTCGGCCGGCCCGCCCTCGACGCGCTCCGGGCCGCCTTCCCGGATGTGCCGGGCCGCGCCGACTACTGCGTCTACTTCCTCCGGAGGGCCCACGACCACCTCGCGGAGGGGGGGCGCGCCGGCATGGTCGGCACGAACACGATCCGCCAGAACTACTCCCGGGAGGGCGGCCTCGACCACGTCGTCGCCACCGGCGGCACCATCGTGGACGCGGTGGCGACCCAGGACTGGTCGGGGGAGGCCGCCGTCCACGTGTCGATCGTCAACTGGGTCAAGGGCCCGGCGGCGGGGCCCTTCAAGCTCGGGTGGCAGCGGGAGGACGGCTCGTGGGAGGTCCGCGAGGTGGACGCGATCCCCGCGTCGCTGTCGGCGGACCTCGACGTGACGGCGGCCGTCGCGCTGCGGGCGAACGCCGGGTCGGGGACGTGCTACCAGGGGCAGACGCACGGGCACGAGGGGTTCCTCGTGCCGCGGGCGGAGGCCGAGGAGCTGCTGCGGGCGACGCCGGCGCTTCGGGCGGTGCTGCGGCCGTTCCTCACGGCCGACGAGCTGCTCACCGACGCGCGGGGCCTCCCGAGCCGCTACGTGATCGACCTCCACCCGCGCGACCTCTTCGAGGCGCAGGCGTTCGGGCCGGTCTTCCGGACGGTGCGGGAGCTCGTGCTGCCCACGAGGGAGCAGGCCGCCGCAGACGAGGAGCGGAAGAACCGCGCCGCGCTCGCCGAGAGCCCGACCGCCAAGGTGAATCGGCACCACGCCCGCTTCCTGAGCCGCTGGTGGCAGATCTCGTGGCCGCGGGCCGAGCTGAAGGCGAAGCTCGAGACAGTCCCGCGGTACGTTGCATGCGGCCGCGTCACGAAGCGGCCGATCTTCGCGTTCGTCGCCTCGTCGATCCGACCGAACGACGCCGTCCAGGTCTTCCCCCTCGCCGACGACTGGTCCTTCGGCGTCCTCCAGTCCTCGCTCCACTGGGCGTGGTTCACGGTCCGGTGCTCGACCCTGAAGGGCGACCCGCGCTACACCTCCAACACGGTCTTCGACTCCTTCCCGTGGCCCCAGTCTCCGACGGCGCGGCAGGTCGACGCCGTCGCGGACGCGGCGCGGGCCCTGCGCGCGGTCCGCGCGAGGCTCCAGCAGGCGCACGGCTGGGGCCTGCGCGAGCTGTACCGGACCGCGGAGCAGGCGGGGAGGAACCCGCTGAAGGAGGCCCACGCGGCGCTCGACCGCGCGGTGATGGCCGCCTACGGCATGGACCCGAAGGCAGACCCCCTCCGCCACCTGCTCGACCTGAACCTGCTCCTCGCCGAGCACGAGAGGAGCGGCGCCCCCGTCAGGGGCCCCGGCCTCCCTCCGGACCTCGGCGACCCGGCGCGCTGGCTCACCGACGACTGCATCCGCATGCCGTGACGCGGAGGCGCCAATCGAGGCAGTTCACGCCAAGGGTGCGGCGTCGCTTCGCCGTCCCGCGTCCGCTGTGTGGGAAGACCAGTGGTCTGGGCCAGGGGGCCTCTCGGGGGAAGGGGCTCAAGCCTGCTCACATCTCATCTATTCAAGGGCCGACTCTGTTCACCCCACGGACCGCCCGGCGCCCCCACCATGTACCGACGCGGCAGATTGCGGTTGACCTGACTCTCGGAGTGGGCTACCGTCGGCCCACGAATTCCAGACGGAGACGGGACGCGGTTGCGGCCGCCGTCGTCTGCCTTGCACGGGGAGCGGATTCATGGACAAGTACAATCTGGTCAGCGGCGCGGTGAGTGCAGAGTTTGTCGAGGAGATTCACGCCACGGTCCAGCAGTGGAAGGCGAAGCTCCCGGAGATGGTCCCTCTCTCGAAGGAGACGCGGAGCAGTCTCGTGTTTCCCGGCGCCAAGGGGCTCAACGCGAGTCGCTCCATGGCCCTGGCCGCCCAGCAGCACGCGGCGCTCTTTCCCGTCGCCGTGGCCGACCCGGCCGAGGTCGTTCGCGACGCCGACCTGGCTGCGAGTCTGCTCCCCGTTCGTGACTCGCTCGTGGGGCTCCTCCAGGTCGTCGAGGATCTGATCGCCGCCGGTGGCTCCGACGCCTACCGCGGGGCGCTCAAGCTCTACGGCATCGCCCAGGTGGTGAAGTCCAACGCGCCGGGGCTCGAGGGCCAGATGGCTCCCCTGATCGAGCATCTCGACCGGCCGTCGCGCAAGCCCGCGGAGGCGTAGGTCTCCACACCGTGCCTTCGGCTCGCCGGAGTGGGCCACTGACGCGCTGCAGTGGCCTCGCGGACGTGGACCGTCCGTATAACGACCGCCGACGCTCCGGGTCGCGGACGTGGACCCTCCGCCTCACGGACAGCGAGCCCAGCGGGTCGCAGGCCCGGACCCTCCGCCTCACGGACGGCTGGCCTCCGGGTCCCGGACGCGGGCCACCTCCCTCACGAACGCCGAAGCCGGCGGGTCGCGGACGTGGATCCTCTGCCTCACGAGTGCTGAAGTCTCGGGTCCGAGACACGGAGGGTCCACGTCCCGAACGCTGAGGCTCCGCGTCCACGGGCGCGAGCTTGCTGCAAGGGGGCATCGACGGTGCCCTCATCGCATGTCCACGCCGTCACCTCCGCACCAAGCCTTCGTTCAGTTGCTTCGGATGCGGCCCGATCATCGCCCTGCCGGCCGCGGCGAGCCTGGACCCGTCGCAGGGAGCCTTCTACTTCAACGACCCGCTATCCGCCCGGACGGGGCCCGGAGCCGTGCCCGTGTCGCGTACGGGCACTGGCACGGGCACGGGCGCTGGATCCCATCCGGTCGGATAGCGGGTCGTCCAACTCGAGAAGCACGCTCGGGCGAAGGAACTACTCGTGCGGCTCGTGGCCATGCTGACGAAGCCTGGCAGGTGACCTCCGGACGTGGGCACGCAACGCGGAAGCGAGCACGGGACATGGGCACGGGGGCCGAGTCCCATCCGGTCAGATAGCGGGTCGTTGCTCTCAAACGCTCCCGGCCAGGATGCCTGCCAGCTTCTCCAGGCTCGGCTGCTTCTCTCGCACGCAATCTCGAAGGGCGCGCTGCGGCGCGAAGGCGGCCTTCTTCAGGAACAGATCCCGCTCGTTGTGGTTCTTCCCGTGCGGTGCCCTCGTGCCCCCGTCATAGTCCGCGATGGAGCGCAGGAGCCCCTCCATGTTCGGGACCAGGAAGTGTACGCGCAGCTTGCTCGGCGCGTTGCTCCTCTTCGCGATTTCGGCCGTGACCTGAACCTCGGAGGCGTTGTGGGGCAGTCCGAGGTGCGGGGCGATCCGGTCCTTGTCCACCACGAGGCAGAGCAGACCCGGACCGGCCAGAAGCTGGGTGCGGGCCACGTCGGCGATGAGCTTGTCGATGCCCTTGCGCGGGTTTCCCCTGATGCGCTTGCGAAGCTCCCACACCGCCATGCCCATGTCGTCGCCCACCATGGCCAGCAGCAGATCGTGCGCCGGGAACGCGCCCTCGCTCCCCGGCTGCATCTGGTCCTCATAGAGGACCGTCGCGACGAGGCTCACGACTCGCCCTCCCCAGACTCCGTCTCTGGCTCCGCCGGTGGCGCCACCACCCTGTGGAGATAGCCGCTGGCGCGAATCTGACCGACGTCGCCGAACTCATCGAGCCATCGGGCAAGCTCCTCGCGGTCCATGCGGGAGATGGTGGCGCGGCCTGTCTCCAGACAGCAGACGCGCAGGGCGTCGGCCGGGTCGCCGAGAAGCTCGAGGACCCGGTCGGAGTGCGTGCTGACGATCACCGGAGCCCCCCCCGGGAGGTTGGCGAGCAGGGAGAATAGCCGGCCGAGCAGCGACGGGTGCAGGTGCGACTCCGGCTCGTCCAGTGCCAGCAGGGAGCGTGACGGGTTGAGCTGCGTCAGTGCGACGAAGCCGAGCCAGGCGAGCTGTCCGTCCGAAAGGTTGGCGGCGGCAATGGTGCCACTCCGGGTCCCATTCCAAGGGATGTCGCCGCCGCTCGGGTTGCGGACCGTCACCGCCAGAGACACGTTTCCGCCCCCTGCGTCTGTCAGCAGCACGACGTTGTCCACCCAGTCGCCGATCCCGAGCCGGACGAGGCCCATGGTGTGGTCCCAGCTCTCGGAATCCCGGTTCTTCAGCTCATTCCAGGCGTTGGGCAGATTGAACCCGAGCAGGGAGAGCCTGTCGGCGGGCTGCAGGAACGTGCTCGTCCGGGCGGTCTGGCTGAACTGGTAGGTCCGTACAGCCCACATGGGCATCGTGTCCCACGGCAGGTGCACCTCGATTGCCCGCAGCACTGCCAGAAGCCGCTCGATGGCGCGCTGGGGTGGGAGGCTCCCGAAGCTCCCGATGACGAGCTGGTCCGGTCGGGCCACCTGAGCAGGGACGTCCACGAGCTTACCGCGGGACTGGTCGAACATCTCGGCGCGCACCAGCGACCGCTGAAGAGCCATCAAGGGCCGTGCAGCCGTCCCGACAGGTCCCACCGCCAGGCGCTCGCTGTGGACCACCGTACCGGCTCCTTGCGGGACGAGGCCGATGGAGTATCGCAGCGGCGGCTCGTTCCCCTCGTCGTCGCTGATGTCAATGCCCAGCTCCATCCCCGGCGCGCCCACGCGCAGCAGCCCCGGCATCCCTCTGTGGACGGCGTGGAGCTGGCCCATGAAGGTGGGCTCAGCGGCCTTGCGCAGGAGCTCGAGGCACTCGAGCACGGTGCTCTTCCCCGCGCCGTTCTCGCCGATCAACGCGGTCAGCGGGTGGCCCAGCTCTACCTCGGCAGACTCGATGGCCCGGACGTTCTTGATTCGCAGTCGGGTGATACGGTCCATGGCTGTGCCTCGCGAGCTTCATGCGACTCCGCGAGCGCCTTCAGGAGCGGGTGCGTCGTCCCGCCCTGCGAGGCGCGGCGCTACTGGCACTTCCCCCCAGAGCACTTCCCGAACCCGCCGCCGGACAGCTTGCAGGCCGTGTTGTCCGGCTTGATCTGCCCCACGCAGGCGAAGGCCCCGCCGCCCTGGTCCTTGCACTGCTCGAACTGGGTGCAGTCCTCGCCGTCGTCGCAGAAGCCGCCCTTGGTCGTGACCACGCACTTGCCCTGGGCCTTGTCGCAGGCGTTCTCGGTGCAAGGGTTGTCGTCCTGGGGGCAGTCGAGCGGCGCGCCCTTGCACACGCCCTGGTCGCAGTACTCGTCCTTTGTGCAGGGGTCGCCGTCGTCGCAGGGCGGATCGCCGACGCCGCCGCTCGCCTTGCCGTGGGCGCACTTGCCCGTGTTGTCGCAGAAGTCCGTGGTGCAGTCGTTGCCGTCGTCGCAGTTGGGCTGGAGGCCCACGCACTTGCCGCCCTTGCAGGTGTCTTTGGTCGTGCAGGCGTCCCCGTCGTCGCAGGTCAGGCCGTTGACCGGGGTGAAGATGCAGCCGCCGGCCGCCGCGTCGCAGGTGTCCGTGGTGCAGGTGTTGTTGTCGTTGCAGAGGAAGGCCTTGCCCTTGCAGACCTCGTAGATGCACGTGTCATTGGCGGTGCACGGGTTGCCGTCGTCGCAGGGGCCCTCCAGCTTCTCGTGCTGGCAGGCGCCGTGCTCGTCGCACCAGTCCTCGGTGCAGGGGTTGCCGTCGTCGCAGTCCGCAGGCTCGCCCACGCACTCGCCGTCCGTGCAGGTGTCCTCCCAGGTGCACGGGTCGCCGTCGTCGCAGGGCGTGTCGCTGAGCTTCTCCCAGAGGCAGTTCTTGCCCGCGTCGCAGCCGTCCACCGTGCACGGGTTGTCGTCGCGGCAGTCCGGGCCCTCGCCGATGCACTCGCCCCACTCGCAGGTGTCGGCGACGGAGCAGGGGTTGCCGTCGTCGCAGGGTATGAGAATCAACGGGATGGACACGCACCCGCCCGTCAGGTTCAGGCAGATGTCGTAGGTGCAGTACTCGCCGTCCTCGCACTCCTTCTTCTTGCCCACGCACTGGCCGCCCTGGCAGGAGTCCTTGATGGTGCAGGAGTCGCCGTCGTCGCAGGGGCCCGGGATGATGCCGTGGGCACAGCCGCCGAGCGGGTTGCAGGCGTCCTTGGTGCAGGGGTTGCCGTCGTCGCAGGCGTCGACCACGCCCTTGCACACCCCTTGCGTGCAGGTGTCGTTGTAGGTGCAGGGCTCCCGGTCGTCGCAGGGGACCTGGGACTGGGGCGTGTACTTGCAGCCCCCCTTGCCGTCGCAGGCGTCCACCGTGCAGTCATTGCCGTCGTCGCACTCGACGCCCGCGCTGCTCTTGCCCTTGCACTTGCCGTCCTGGCACGCGGAGGCCTCCGTGCAGGGGTCGCCGTCGTCGCAGCCCGCCCCGGCGACGTTCTTGTGGCCGCAGGCGCCTTGGTTGTCGCAGAAGTCGGTGGTGCAGGGGTTGCCGTCGTCGCAGCCCTTGGCCGTGCCGGTGCACACCTTGCCCTTGCACTGGTCGTCCGCGGTGCAGGCGTTGCCGTCGTCGCAGAAGCCGCCGTCCTTCACCGTGTACTTGCAGCCGGTCCCGTCGCAGGAGTCGATGGTGCAGGGGTTGCCGTCGTCGCAGGCGAGCTGCTTGCCCTGGCAGGCGCCGTCCTTGCACTCGCCGCCGTGGGAGCAGGGCTGCCCGTCCAGGCACTTCGTGCCCTGGAGCGGCGTGTGGACGCACCCGCCCTTGCCGTCGCAGTCGTCCTTGGTGCAGGGGTTGGCGTCGTCGCAGCTCGGGCCGGCGCCCACGCACTTGCCGCCCTTGCAGATGTCGTCCGTCGTGCAGGAGTTGCCGTCGTCGCACGCGATGGCGTCGAGGGGAACGCCCTTGCACGCGCCGCTCTGCGCCGAGCAGGCGTCCTTGGTGCACGGGTTGCCGTCGTCGCAGACCTTCGCCGTCCCCTTGCACTTGCCGAAGACGCACTCGTCGTCGATGGTGCAGGCGTCCCCGTCGTCGCACTTGGCCTGGACGGCGATGTACGTGCAGGTACCGTCCACCCCGCAGGCGTCCTTGGTGCAGACGCTGTTGTCGTCGCAGATGGCCGGCTTCGCCTTGCACACCCCCTTCGTACACACGTCCTGGTGGGTGCAGGGGTCGCCGTCCTCGCAGGCGGTGCCGTCGAGCGGCTTGAAGATGCACCCGCCCTTGCCATCGCAGCCATCCACGGTGCAGGGGCTCCCGTCGTCGCACTGCTGCCCCGTCCCCAGACACTTGCCGATGTCGCTGCACGTGTCCTTCTCGGTGCAGGCATTGCCGTCATCGCAGGCCACGCCCGGGGTGGGCTTGAAGGTGCACTTGCCGCCCTCGCAGGCGTCCTTGGTGCAGGCGTTGCCGTCGTCGCAGGTCTTGACGGTGCCCTTGCAGAAGCCGGTCGCGCAGGTGTCGTTGATGGTGCAGGGGTTGCCATCGTCGCAGCCGGCGGTCAGCGGCTTGTACGCGCACTCCCCGTTCTGGGCGCAGGAGTCGCTGGTGCAGGCGTTGCCGTCGTCGCACACGGTCGCCTTGCCCTGGCAGGTGCCGCCGGTGCAGGTGTCGCCGAAGGTGCAGGCGTTGCCGTCGTCGCAGGCCTCGCCTTCCTTCAAGGTCGCCTTGCAGCCGCCCTTGCCGTCGCAGGAGTCGATGGTGCACGGGTTGCCGTCGTTGCACTGCTGGCCCTCGCCCTTGCAGGTCCCGTTCAGGCAGGTGTCGTTCTGGGTGCAGTCGTTGCCGTCGTCGCAGGGCTTGGCCGCAGGGGTGTATGTGCAGCCCTTGCCCGGGGTGCAGGCGTCGATGGTGCAGGGGTTGCCGTCGTTGCACGGCTTTGGGTCGCCCTGGCACTTGTCGCTCACACACCGGTCCGACACGGTGCAGGGGTTGCCGTCGTCGCAAGGGCCGTCAGCCGGTGACAGCGCGCAGCCGCCCTTGGCGTCGCAGGCGTCTACCGTGCAGGGGCTCCCGTCGTCGCAGACCACGTCGGTCCCGTCGCAGTGGCCCTCCTCGCAGGTGTCGAAGACCGTGCAGGGGTCACCATCCGTGCAGGCGTGCCCGTCCTCGATGGGCGCGAAGGTGCACCCGCCGTTGCCGTCGCAGGCGTCCACGGTGCAGGGGTTGCCGTCGTCGCACTGCTGCCCGGACCCGACGCACTTGCCGCCTTTGCACACGTCTCCGTCCGTGCAGGGGTTGCCGTCGAGGCAGGCCACGCCGTCCACCGGGGTGTGGGTACAGCCCTGGGCCTTGTTGCAGGAGTCCGCGGTGCACGCGTTCCCGTCGTCGCACGGGTTCTGGATGCCCACACACTTCGCCTGCTCGCACTGGTCGAACAGGGTGCAAGGGTTGCCGTCGTCGCAGGGGCCAGGCAGCCCCGAGGCCACGGCGCAGAAGCCATCCTGGCAGATCTCGACCGTGCAGGGGTTGCCGTCGTTGCAGTCCGCCGCACCAGCGCAGGGGACCGGGTCCGTCGATCCGCCGCCCCCGTCGGGGCCGCCCGTACCGTCGCCCCCACCGGAGCCGTCCCCGCCGCCGGAGCCGTCCCCGCCGCCGGAGCCGTCGCCCCACCCGGAACCATCCCCGCCACCGGAGCCGTCGCCCCACCCGGAGCCGTCGCCCCACCCGGAGCCGTCGCTCATGCCCCCGTCCGCACCTGTACCGTCGCCCCCACCGCCCCCGCTGCCGTCTCCGCCCGAGCCGTCCCCACCCGCGGCGTCCGCGCCAGGCAGCCCGCCCGCCGGGATGGCGACGCAGCCACCCCGCAGGCAGAACGTCCCGTCGCCGCACCCCTCGTCGTCAATGCAGTCCACGCAGCGGGACTTGACGGTGTCGCAGACCCCGGCCGTGCACTGCTCGTCCGTGTCGCAGGCGACGAGCGGCGAGCACCCCTGGCCCTTGCAGAAGGAGCCGACCCCGCAGTGGGCGTCGCTGGAGCAGGTGGCGCACGTGGCGGTGGCCGGGTCGCAGATGCCGGTCTGGCAGTTCCCGCCCTCGGTGCAGGCGGCGCCGTTCTCTCCTCCACCGCCGGTGACGCGGTTGCGGGTGCACCCGGAGGCGAGCAGCAGGGCGATGAGGATCAGACGGGACATGGGCTCCTCCTGGGCCGAGCCATCGAGGCCGACGCACGTTCGTTGGCGGGAGCACTCTACCCGAAAGGCGCGCAGGCGTGTAGCCCGCTCAGGAGGTGGACTCACGAAGTTCCACACACCCCCGAGGCCGGGGTCAGGCCGGCCCGTCTCCGCGGAGGAGGGCCTTCAAGTACAGCTCCCCCGCCCGATACGACGACCGCACGAGGGGACCCGAGGCGCAGTAGGCGTAGCCCAGGGACAGGGCGCGGTCATGAAGGGCCGCGAAGGTCTCCGGGGGGACGTATCGGTCCACCTCCAGGTGCTTCGGGCTCGGGCGCAGGTACTGCCCGAAGGTGATCACGTCCACGTCGGGAGCCAGCGCCACCAGGGCCTCGTCGAGCTCGGCGTCGGTCTCGCCCGCGCCGACCATGATGGATGTCTTGGTCAGAAGGCGGCGCCCCTCACTGAGCGCGACGCGCCGCGCCGCCCGCAGCACGCCTACGGACTGGTCCCAGGTGGCGCGCACGTCCCGCACCCGCCGCTGCATGCGGGGCACGGTCTCCACGTTGTGGGCGAACACGTCGAGGCCCGACGCCACCACCCGCGCGACGGCCGCCGCGTCCCCCTCGAAGTCGGGCGTGAGGCACTCCACGAGCACCGACGGGGTGCGCCGCTTGATGGCCTCCACGCACCGGGCGAAGTGGTCGGCGCCGCCGTCCGCGAGATCGTCGCGGTTGACCGACGTGAGCACCACGTACTCCAGGCCCATTGCCTGCACGGTGTCGGCGGTCTTTTCTGGCTCACCTGGGTCAAGCGCGCCCGGCCGCCCGGTCGTCACCGCACAGAAGCGGCAGCCGCGGGTGCACACGTCGCCCATGAGCATGAGGGTCGCAGTGCCACCGCCCCAGCACTCCCCCATGTTGGGGCAGCGCGCCTCCTCGCAGACTGTGTGCAGGGACAGCGCCCGGAGCCGCTGCTTGATGGCCGTGTAGGTCTCCCCCCCGGGCGCTCGCACCTTGAGCCACGGGGGCTTGACCCGCTGGACCTCTCCTGCGCCCACGGACTCAGGCCTGCGTCCAGGTCTGGCCGGAGCGCAGCAGCTTCCCGAGGTCCGCCTTCCCTCGCTGCGCCGCCACAGTCTCGAGCTGCGCATACATGGACGCGGCGTAGCTCGGACGCGACACGGCGCGGAGCACGCCCACCGGAGTGGGCAGGCCGTCCTCGCGGCCCATGCGGGACAGGGTGAAGGCGTAGGCCGGGTTGGAGAACGCCTCGTCGTGCACGAGGAGGTCCGCCTCGGTGATGCCGTCGCCGAGCCGCACGACCTCGGGCGCTCCCTGGGCGTTCAGGCGGATCCCCTTGTCCCGATCGGCCCCGAAGATCAGCGGCTTGCCGTGCTCCAGCTCGAGCTGCGCGTCCGCCTTGACGTCCTTCCCGCGGATGCTGTCGAAGGCGCCGTCGTTGAAGATGTTGCAGTTCTGGTAGATCTCGACGAAGGCCGACCCCTTGTGCGCCGCCGCGCGCGTCAGGACGTCGCCGAGGAGCTTGATGTCCACGTCCGTGGCCCGCGCCACGAAGGACGCCTCCACGCCGATGGCCACGCTCAGCGGATCGAAGGGGTAGTCCACCGACCCGTAGGGCGTGGACGCGGTGCGCTTGCCCAGCTCGGAGGTCGGCGAGAACTGGCCCTTGGTCAGCCCGTAGATCCGGTTGTTGAACAGCAGGATCTTCACGTCGACGTTGCGCCGCAGGGCGTGCAGCAGGTGCGACGCCCCGATGGAGAGCCCGTCTCCGTCCCCGGTCACCACCCAGACGGACAGCTCCGGGTTCGCGAGCTTCAGACCCGTAGCGATGGCCGGCGCCCGCCCGTGGATGGTGTGGAACCCGTAGGTCTCCATGTAGTACGGGAAGCGGCTCGAGCACCCGATGCCGCTCACGAAGACGATGTTCTCCCTGGGGATCCCCAGCGTCGGCATCACCTTCTGCACGGCGGCCAGGATGGCGTAGTCCCCGCAGCCGGGGCACCAGCGCACCTCCTGGTCGCTGACGAAGTCCTTCCTGGTGAGCTTCTTGGCCTCAGACATGGGTTGCTCCATGGAGCAGCGCGAGCTGCTGGTCGATGGCGTCCTCGATCTCTTCCACCATGAAGGGCTGCCCCTGCACCTTGCACAGGGACTGGGCGTCGACCAGATACTCGGACCGCAGGATGCGGGAGAGCTGGCCCAGGTTCATCTCGGGCATCAGCACCCGGCCGTAGCGGCGCAGCACGTCACCCAGGTCCGAGGGGAGCGGGTTGATGTAGCGCAGGTGCAGGTGCGCCACCGACTTGCCTGCGGCCTGCGCCCGCAGGACGGCCACACGAATGGCGCCGTAGGTGGAGCCCCAGCCCACGACGACCAGATCCCCGGCGTCGGGGCCGGTGACGGTCGTCGGCGGGTACTCCCGCGCGATGCCGGCCACCTTGTTCGCACGCATGTGCACCATGAGCTCGTGGTTGGAGCCCGTGTAGCACACGTCGCCCGTGATGTGCTCCTTCTCGAGGCCGCCGATGCGGTGCTCCAGCCCGGGGGTGCCGGGCTTCACCCATGGCCGCGCCAGGTTCTCGTCCCTCGCGTAGGGCTGGAAGCCCTCGACCTCGGTGCGGAAGGCGACCTCCACCGTCGGCAGGGCGTCAGGGTCGGGCACCTTCCAAGGCTCGGCGCCATTGGCGATGTAGCCGTCGCTCAGCAGGAACACGGGGGTCATGTACTTGGTGGCGATGCGCACCGCCTCGAAGGCCACGTCGAAGCAGTCCGACGGGGTGCTCGCGGAGATCACGGGAACGGGGCACTCCCCGTTGCGCCCCCACACGGCCTGGAGCAGGTCCGCCTGCTCGGTCTTGGTGGGCAGGCCCGTGCTGGGGCCGCCGCGCTGCACGTTGACGATGACCAGCGGCAGCTCGGTCATGACCGCGAGGCCGATGCCCTCGGTCTTCAGCGCGATGCCCGGTCCGCTGGACGTGGTCATGCCCAGCGCCCCGCCGAAGGACGCGCCGATGGCGGAGGTCACCGCGGCGATCTCGTCCTCCGCCTGGAACGTGACCACCCCGAACTCCTTGAACTTGCTGAGCTCGTGCAGGATGGTCGAGGCGGGCGTGATCGGGTAGCTGCCCAGGAACAGCCGCAGCCCCGCCTTGTGGGTCGCGGCGACCAGCCCCAGGGCGACGGCCTCGTTTCCGGCGATGTTGCGGTAGAAGCCGGGCTCGATGCTCGCCTTCGGGACCTCGTAGCTGGTGGCGAAGGCCTCCGTGGTCTCGCCGAAGGCCCACCCCGCCTTCAGCGCGATGAGGTTCGCCTCCAGCACGTCGCTCCGCCGCGCGAACTTGCGGTGCAGGTAGTCGACGGTCGCGTCCATGGGGCGGCCGTACATCCAGTACATCAGGCCCAGGGCGAAGAGGTTCTTGCTGCGCTTCGACTCCTTCTGGCCCAGGTCCAGGTGGGCGAGGGCCTCCAGGGTCAACTTCGTCAGGGGCACCTCCTGCACGCTCCAGCCGTCCAGGGTCCCGTCCGTGCGCGGGTCGCTCGTGAAGCCCGCCTGCTTCAGCGCCCGCGGCTCGAACTCGCCGCTGTCGATGATGATGGTCCCCCCGCGCCGCACATCTCTGTAGTTGCGCTGGAGGGCGGCGGGGTTCATCGCCACGAGCACGTCCGGCGAGTCGCCGGGCGTCAGCACGTTCTGGCTGGAGAACTGGATCTGGAAGCCCGACACGCCCGCCAGAGACCCCGCCGGGGCCCGGATCTCGGCCGGGTAGTCCGGGAGGGTCGCCAGGTCGTTGCCGGCGATGGCCGACGCGGTGGTGAACTGGCTGCCAGTGAGCTGCATGCCGTCGCCGGAGTCGCCGGCAAAGCGGATGACGACCCTGTCGAGGGACTCGACCTTCTTCGCTGCGTGTGCCATCTGTGGCTCTTTCCTTCCTTACGGATCAGGCGACCCGTCACGGGGTCTGAGCGGCCTGTCCTGTGAGCAGAGCCGCGACTATAGCCAAACCGGCGCGCCGTGCAAGCGGCCCGTCAACCCCATTGTCATGGAACGCGGACCAAGGCGCTCCGCATTCTACGGTGTCCCACACCCCGGCGCACGGGCTCATTCGGCTCAGCGAGGGAGCAGGGGGTCGATGGCCTTGCGGAAGGCTGCGAGGGAGTAGCCGGTCCCGGGCTGGAAGGCCCGGCCATCCACGTAGACCGACGGCGTCCCACGGACCCCGATGGCCTGCCCCTCGGCGAGGGAGTCCTTGATGCGCTGCTCGTAGGTGTTCTGGTCGAGCGCGGCCTTGAACTTGTCCATGTCGAGGCCCAGCTCCTTGGCGTAGCTCTCCAGGGACTCGCGGTCGAGCTTCTGCTGGTTCGCGAAGAGCTTGTCGTGCATCTCCCAGAACTTGCCCTGGGCGCCCGCCGCCTCCGCGGCCTCGGCCGCGATCATCGCCTTGTCGTGGAAGTTCAGGGGGAAGTGCTTGAACACCACGGCCACCTTGTCTCCGTAGTGCTTGCGGACCTCCTCCAGCGGTGGGCCGACCCGCGAGCAATACGGGCACTGGAAGTCGCTGAACACTGCGATCTTGATCGGGGCGTCCGCCACCCCCTGGATCGGGGCGCCGTCGGTCTTGATGGCCTTCCGCTCCTCTGCAAGCGCCGTGACCACCTTGCCGTCCGCGATGATGCGGGCGTAGACGTCCGTGCGCGGTGTCCCGTCGTCCACGAGCTTCTGGGCCTTGGCCAGCTCCTCGTCCACCAGCTTCTTGAAGGCTTCGAAGGGCACGGCCCCCGCCAGCTTGCGGCCGTTCACGAAGGAGTTGGGCGTTCCCCGGACGGTGACCTTGTCCGCCAGCTCCATGTCCGCGTCGATGCGCGCGTCGAATCGCTCGGTGTCCATGGCGGCCTTGAACTTCACCATGTCGAGGCCGAGGTCCCGCGCCAGCTCGTCCAGCGTCTCCCGCTCCAGCTTCTGCTGGTTGGCGAAGAGCTTGTCGTGCATCTCCCAGAACTTGCCCTGCTCCTGCGCGGCCATGGCGGCGAGGGCCGCGGGGCGGGCGTTCGGGTGGAAGTCGAGGGGGTTGTGTTTGAAGACCACGCGCAGCTTGTCGCCGTAGGTCTCCTCCAGCTTCGTCATCGTGGGCCCGATGCGCGCGCAGAAGGGGCACTGGAACTCGCTGAACACGACCACGGTGACCAGGGCATCCGCCGGCCCGCGCTGGGCGTCCTCGGGGCCGACCGTGACCTTGTAGACCGTCTCCTCCGCCATCGGCAGGTCTGCCGCGGCCTCCGGCGCGCCTTGGGGCGCCTGGGCCAGCGTGCCGCCGCCTGGGGGCACCTCGTCCAGCAGGCCGTACTTGACGAAGAGGTCCGGGGTCCCGTGGTTCTTGCGGGACAGGGCGACCATGGCGGACGCCCGGGACGAGCCGGCGGCGATCAGCTTGCGCGCCGCCCGGACCTGATCGTCGATGACGCGCTTGAACACGTCGTAGGACTGGGCGCCCTTGACCTGCCTTCCGTTGATGAAGAAGTTGGGCGTGCCCTGGCCCCCAAGCGCCGTCATTGCCGCCACATCCGCGGCGATCTTCGCCTCGACCGCGGGGTCGGCCATGTCCTTGACGAAGCGCGCCTCGTCGAGGCCGAGCTGCTTCGCCAGCTCCGGGTACAGCGCTGGGGCCAGCTCCTTCTGGCGGGCGTAGAGCAGGTCGTGCATCTCCCAGAACCTGCCCTGGCGCGCCGCCGCCAGCGCCGCCTTGGCCGCGGGGATCGCCTGCGGGTGGAAGGACAGGGGGTTGAACCGGTAGCGGAGCTGGACGTCGTCCGGGAAGTCCTTGACCGCCCGCAGCACCGACGGGAGGACCCGCGCACAGAAGGGGCACTGGAAGTCGCTCGCCACCAGGATGACGACCGTCGGGTCGGCCGCTCCGAGCACCGGCGTGACCAGCGGCTGGGCCGGGGCGTCCGGCGGAGCCGTGGACGTGACCACCGGCGCATCGTTGAGCAGGCGGCCCGCGCCCCACGCGGCGCCGGCGAGCAGCAGCGCGACCACGATGACAGCGAGCTGCCTCAGAGTCGCGCCGTGGCCCCCGTGATCGTCGTGGCCGTGATCGTCGTGGCCGTGGGCGTCGTGCGCCCCGTGGCTCCCGTGGTCGTCGTCGTGTGTCGTGTGGCCCATGGCTCCCTCGCCGGTCAGAGGGGCGGACCATAGCGCGCCCGGCGCCCGCGGATCAAGGAACATGAAGCCGGCGCCATTGACGCCCCGGCGGACCCGACCCTACCCTCGCGGGGCGAGGTGCGAGCATCCCCCCGCCGGAGGTCCCATGGGAGCGCTGACAGCCATCGTCGGGGCTCCCGGCCGCGACCCCGTCCTCGACGCCATCGCCGCCACCATCACAGGCCCGGCCGTGCGCTTCGAGGGGGTCCTGGGGCTCCTGGACGCCGTCCGGGACCACTGCGCGCGGACGGGGTCAATCCCCGCCCTCGACGTGGTCGGCCACGCCTCCGCCGGTGCCTTGGCGCTCAGCACGTCCGACCCCGAGGAGCTGCTCGGGGTCTGCCACCGCTCCTTCGGGTTCCTGATCCAGCTCCGGGGCGATCACGCGCTCGTCGATGGCGCGCCCATCACCTTCATCGGGTGCGAGCTGGCGGGCCGCAGCCGCCACGACCGGACGCAGGACGGTCCGCTGGTCCTCCTCGCGGTCTCGCGGTATCTGGGGTGTCCGGTCGCGGGCACCACCCGGTCCATCGCGGTGGAGGACTTCGGTCCCGACGGGCTGCGAGACGACGTGCGCGGCGCTCACACCCTGGTCGTCGAGCCGGGGTCGGCCCTCCCAGTGGGAGGCTGGCTCGAGGAGCAGCCCGTCCTCCCTGGGGCGCCGCTCTCCGGCATGACCCTGGGTGGGGTGGCGCCGGCCCTCCTCGCGCCGGCCCTGGAGAGCTGCCTCGAGGACGACGCGGTGTGGGACGGCGCCGGGCTGCTGGATCGGCCCGGCCCTCGGCTTCTGGCAGGCACGAACCTGCAATGCGCCTGGCGAGCGTCCGTGACGCTGAACGGTCGAGCGGTGGTGATCGAGGACGCACGGAGGCGGCTCATCGTGCGAAAGCGGCTGGATTCACCGCCCATTGCCTGGGATCAGGCGTTGCGGTAGAGCCAGTCTGGAGACACGCCCAGGGTGCCCTCGGCGCCAGGCTCCAGGTCGACGTCCGTCGGGCTCATGGGGTGTGCTTGGCGCGGGGGCGCGAAGCAGGCCGTGTCGTCGAGGTTGACCTGCCGGAGCTCCCCACGGCCTACGCCCAGGCGGATGGCCACGTCCTCGCCGGATCGCATCACCGTGGCCGGGTGGAAGCCGTCGTCCGGCGCGGAGCGCAGGCCCTGGGCGTGGAGCCAGCGCCCGCTGAGCTCCACCTCGGACCAGACGCCCCTTCCCCGCAGCGCACCTCGAATAGAGGCGTCCGGCACGGGCGCCGAAGGTCGCAGCGCGCCGTCGTCGCCCAGGACCGAGATGCGCGGGGTGACCGCGTCGATGACCACGGGCACGGAGACCCGGTGCACCGGGGGCCACGAGCCCACGCCCACGGCACCCAGGTTTGCGGGGTACTTCGGGTCGCCCGAGTAGGGGATGCCCTTGTGCGTGAGCCAGGTCTCCGACAGGTACAGGGTGCCGTTCGAGCCCACCGTCTTGACGACGGTGGTCGGAGACGCGGTCCACACCGTGTCCCTGTCTCCCCAGTCGATCACGTACTCCTGGTGGTTGTACGCCAGCTCGATGGTGACATTGTCTCCGTCGATGGCGTTCACCTTCGCGGACTTGCCTCGATAGACCGTGGGCATCGCAGACCTCCAGTGAGTTTGGGACGGGGCAGATCGAGAGTGGGCGCGGCGGGCACTCCCTGTCAATCCCCAAATCGTCGGACGGATCACAAGGCGCAGCGGACCCCGAGCGAGAAGGTGGCGGAGAGGCGTGGAGGGCGCGTGTTCTCGTAGGCGAGGGTGTGGACCTCCTCTGCGAGGGGAGTCGCCCAATCCCCGCCGCGGATGACTCGCAGCCCGAAGCGGCTGCCGCTCTCCGGTGTCGCGGTCCACTCCGAGACGTTGCCCGAGAGGTGCAGGTGGCCGTACGGGCCCGCGCCCTCCGGCATGGAGCCCACCGGCGCTGTTGCGGCCCAGCCGTCGGCGTCACCGTCCAGGTTGGCGGCCACCGGGCCGTCGGCCCACGGGGCGTTGCGCCGCGGCGCCGGGTTGGGGCCGCTCGGCAAGGTCAGGCCGCCCCGGGCCGCCTTCTCCCACTCGACGCTCGTGGGGAGGCGCCGGCCGAGGAACATGCAGAGCTGCTCCGCGGAGAACGCGTCGATCTGGGTCGCCGGGTGCTCCGGGGCGCCGGCGAACTCGAGCTGCCCCGAGTGAGGGTGCTCTGGCGGCTCGTAGCCCGTCACCGGTGCCAGAGCCGCCCACTGCTCGTACAGCCAGTTGGGCACCTCGGTCCGGTCGAGGCCATAGCTCCCGACCCGGACCTCCACTTCGGGGTCCACGAGCGCGGATTTCCGCAGCGGCGGCTCTCCTGGGCCGCCCCGCAGGTAGGGGCCCTCGGGGATCTCGATGACTCCGGCCCTGGTCGCCGCGCAGGTCGGTACCGGGATGCGGAGCGTCGTCGCGTTCGAGCGCTCCGCGTAGCCGGGCAGGCGCCGCACGAACAGCCACGACGGGCCGCACTCCTCCCCCCGTCGGCCGCGGCCGTCGAAGCGGAGCCAGGCAGAGCCGGACCGCGCCTCGATGGCCTCGTGCCACCCAGGCGCTGCGAGGCGCACCTGCGTGTGGCCCCTGTGCCTCAGGGGCCCGCCCGGCGTGGTCGGGTCGTCGATGTCCGGCATGTGGATGGTCACCCGCAGGTCGGGCAGATCCTCTGGGAGCACCGGGACCGCTCGCTGGCCCCGATGGTCCAGGTCGAACGGGACGAGGGTCAGCCCGAAGGCGCCGATGTCCGCCGTCGCCAGGTCGATCTGCTGGGCGTGCTCGCGGGCGAGGCGCTCCTTTTCTGCGAAGGCGACCGCAGCGAGGCCCGACCCGACGGCGAGGCTCGTGAGGATCACGAAGCCCGCGATCACGGCGCCTCGGCGGAGTCTCCGGCGTCGCTGGGCCCGCTCCTCACCAGCGGCGAGGAAGGCCTCCACGGCAGGCGGAGGAGTGACGGAGAGGCGCAGGAGGTCGCGCCTGGCGACCGCCACGGCGTCTCCAGGCCAGGTCTCCTCGGCGCGGCGCCCACGGCCCTCCCAGAGCCCGGCGGCCTGCTCGAGCTCGGTGAGCAGCGCGCGCTCCTCTCGGCTGTCTGCGATCCACCGGGCGAGGGCCGCCCACGAGCGGATCAGGGACTCGTGTGCCAGCTCCAGGACAGGCTCTCCGGGTGCGGACACCGCCCGCCGGGACGTGATGAGGCGGGCGCCGCTCAGGCGGTCCAGGACCGCCTCGCCGTCGCCGCCCAGGCCCTGCATCGCCTGGCTCCGCGGGACGACCCGCCGCGTGCCGTCCGCCCCCACGAGTCGCAGCAGCAGAGCGCGCGCCGCGCTGAGCTGCGCCGGCGTCAGCCCCCCCAGGATCGCCTCTCCGTGCTCCGCCAGGGCACCGCCGACGCCACCCATGGCCCGATACGCGGAGCGCAGCAGGAGGCGCCGAGGCTCGTCGCGGCGCTCCCAGAGAGACCGGCAGGCGAACTGCAGGAGAGGCAGCCCGGCGGCCTCGCCTGCCAGCTCGTCGAGGATGTCGTCGACCACCGAGGGGTCGTCCCACCCGTATCCGACCCGCTCGAGAGGGCGCGTCAGGACGGCGCGCAGCTCCGCCGGTCGCAGCCTCCGAAGCACCGTCACCCGCTCGAGGGCCCGCTGGACCTCCGGCACCTCGGCCAGGCGGCCCAGGAAGTCGTCTCGCGCCGTGAAGATGACCCGGACGTTCTCGGTGGTCTCGTCGGCCGCCGTCACGAGCGCCTGGAGGAACGCGCGCTGCTCCTCGACGGACTCCACGTGGGTGAACACCTCCTCGAGCTGATCCACGAAGAGGAGCACCTTGGATCGCGTCCTGCGAGATGCGTCGAGGAGGGCCATGACGAGCCCTCGGGGGTTCGCCGCCAGCTCCTGTTTCAACGGGCCGAGGCGCGCCGAGTCCACCTCGATGCCGCTCTCCAGCGTGGCGTCGTGATCGAGCCCGAGCAGCCGGATGGCGAGGGCGTGGAGGGGGGCCGCGCCGGGACGCAGGCCCACGATCCGCCAGGGCTCCTGCGCCCGGAGGCGTGGGATGACGCCTGCGCGCACGAACGAGCTCTTTCCCGCGCCGGATGGGCCAATGACGGGCAGGATGGGCTGAACCCGGAGCCGCTCCAGGAAGGCGTCGATCTCTTCCGTGCGCCCATGGAAGGAGGCCGCGTGGCGCTCCTCGAAGGGCACGAGGCCCGGGAACGGGCACTCGACCTGGACCTGCCCGCGCCCGTCCACGTCGAGGCGGTCGTCGAGGAAGCGGTCGAGGAGCTCGGCCACCTGGGTCGCGGAGGGGCGCTCCGTCGGCTCCTTGCGCAGGCAGTCGCGGACCAGCCTCGCGAGGGGGAGGGGCGCTCCGTCCAGGCCGAAGGCGTCGGACTCAGGCGGCGCGGACAGCACGGCCTCGATCACCTCGCGGCTCGCGCCCTCCCTGAAGGGGTTGTGGCCCGTGAGGAGCTCCAGCAGCACCACGCCGAGGGACCAGATGTCCGTGTGCGAGTCGACCAGATCCCCGTCGAACTGCTCGGGGGACATGTACGGCGGGGTGCCCGCGTGGGCCCCGTGGCTCGCCAGCGACGCGGCTCGCGCCAGGCCGAAGTCCACGACGCGCACGCGGCCGTCGGAGGGCAGGACCACGTTCTCGGGCTTGAGGTCGCAGTGGATCGTCTGATGGGCGTGGGCGGCCTCCAGCGCGCGGCTGACCGCGAGCATCCAGCGCGCCGCCTCGGCCGGAGGGACCCGGAGTCCCCCGGCTCGCTCCCGGAGGGACTGACCGTCCAGGTACTCCAGCGCGAGGAAGGGCTGGCCCCCGTGCTCACCGAGCTCATGGATGCCCACGATGTGTTGGTGGCTGAACCGCGCGGTGAGCCGCGCCTCGTCCAAAAACCGGCGGACCCGCTCGGGGCCGACCAGGTCCGGCCGCAGGAGCTTCAGAGCCACCAGGCGGCCGAGGCGCCTGTCTCGTGCCAGATAGACGCGGCCCATGCCGCCCTGACCCAGGAGCCGCCGTACCTCGAAGTGGCCGATGACCGTGCCCGGCTCCAGCGGGGGCGTGGCCGACACCAGGGGACCCTGCGCGGGGCTCCACGTAGACGGGGTCATCGTGGCGTCCAGACCATCGCCCGCTCGCAGATCTCGGGACTGGCTCGTCACGCGCCCGCCTCTCCCTGGCTTGGTCCCTCGAGCCTGTGGCGCACCTCGACCCGCGCCACACCGCTCGGGGTCGCCGATGATACTCCTGATCGAGGGGTTCGTCGATGGCCAGTCGGGTCAGCGGCAGCCGCACCCCTTGGGGCTCCGGATCCCTTGGTCCGGCGCCGCGCCCGACGTGCCGCGGGTCACGATGGCGGGGTGGGTGGCGGAGGCTCGCTGGACCTGGCGGGCCCGCTCCACCGCCTCGATGCCGCCGTCCGCGAAGAAGACCAAGGGGGACAGGGGAGGGAGGGCCGCTCGCAGGAGGTCGACGTCTGCGGTCTCGGCGACGATGACCAGCGTGCTGGCGGCCACGGCGCGGGCGGCGGAGGCCACGTCGGCTGGGTCGGTCCAGCCAACGACGCGGGCGCCGGGCAGGAGGTCTTGGGCTCGCGCCTGGTCCCCGGGCACGCGGACGGCCAGCAGGGTCACGCGGCCCGGGCAGGCGAGGTCCGCGATGACGGAGGAGGCGTCCATGTGGTCGACGCCGGCACAGGAGCCCTCCACCGGGCGCGCGCCCTTGCACCACCCCGCCATACCGCCCGACAGCAGGCGGGTGTCTCGGCCGTCGGCCCGCAGCGCCGCCACCGCGTCCAGCGCCTGGCTCCCGTACCCGGGGTCCACGACGACGACCCGGCCCGCGCGAACGGGGGCGCTCGTCGCCAGTGCGTACAGCGGCACTGGCAGGGCCCCGGGGATGCGGCCGGCCTCCCAGGCCGCCTCGCCGCGCACGTCGACCACGGCGATGCCTCCGAGCTCCCGGGCCAGCTCCTCGGTCGTGATCAGCAGGGCCGGGTCGATGGGCTCTGGCGCCTCGGGCGCTCCGGGTGCCTCCACCACGGTGGGCGCGGAGCCCGACGGCCCCCCGCGCTCTGGTTCGTCGGCCTCAGCGCTTGCCGCCTCGGTGGTACCCCGAGCCTCCTCGCCCACCTGCGGCGCCCCGGTGCCTGCGTCCGCCCTCGATGGGGCCCCCGAGCGGCACCCCGCGACGGCCAGCGCCGCCCAAACGATGATCACGCGCCTTGTCATGTGTCCTCCACGTACACCTCAACTGCCAGAATCGGGGCAGGCGCGCAACCGGACGTGGCGCCGCCCCGGCCCTTGACAGGCGCGCTCGCATCTGGAAGGAATCCGCGCCATGTTTCGCAAGGTCCTCGTCGCCAATCGCGGAGAGATCGCCTGCCGGGTCATCCGGACGTGCCGCGATCTCGGCGTCCGCACCGTCGCGGTGTGCTCCGACGCTGACCGCCTCGCCCTGCACGTGCTGCTGGCCGACGAGGTCGTGCACATCGGCCCGACCCCGTCGGCGCAGAGCTACCTGCGCGGGGACGTGATCCTTGAGGCGGCGCGGCGGACGGGCGCCGAGGCGATCCACCCGGGCTACGGGTTCCTGAGCGAGAACGCGGCCTTCAGCCGGGCCTGCGCCGACGCGGGCGTGGTGTTCGTGGGCCCGCCGCCCGAGGCGATCCGCGCCATGGGCGGCAAGACCGAGGCGCGGCTCCGCATGAGCGACGCGGGGGTGCCGGTGGTGCCGGGCACCGACGTGCTCACGGACGACAACGTGGTGTCGGAGGCGCGCCGCGTGGGGCTGCCCGTGATGCTCAAGGCGTCGGCCGGCGGCGGCGGCAAGGGCATGCAGCTCGTCCACGACGAGGCGGAGCTGGTCCCCGCGCTCCAGGCGGCCCGGCGCGTGGCTCGGAGCGCCTTCGCCGACGACACCATCTACCTGGAGAAGGCGATCATCCGGCCGCGCCACGTGGAGATCCAGGTCCTCACGGACCACCACGGCCACGGCATCTACGCCTTCGAGCGGGAGTGCTCGGTCCAGCGCCGGCACCAGAAGATTGTTGAAGAGGCGCCCGCCTCGCGCCTGAGCCCGGCGACCCGCGAGGCCATGGGCAGCATCGCTGTGCGGGCGGCCCTCGCCATCGGCTACCGCAACGCGGGCACCTTCGAGTTCCTGGTCGACGAGGAGGAGCGCTTCTATTTCTTGGAGATGAACACCCGCCTCCAGGTGGAGCACCCGGTCACCGAGTGGATCTCGGGCCTCGATCTGGTCGCATGGCAGCTCCGCATCGCCGCGGGGGAGCCGCTGGCGTTGCGCCAGGAGGACCTGAGCATCCGGGGGCACGCCGTCGAGTGCCGCATCTACGCCGAGGACCCGGCGCACGACTACCTGCCGAGCCCCGGGACCATCACGAGCTACCGCACGCCGAAGGGGCCGGGGGTGCGCATCGACGACGGCATCTACGCCGGCGCCGCGGTCCCCATGGAGTACGACCCGCTGGTCGCCAAGCTGGCGGTGTGGGGCCCGGACCGCCCCACCGCCATCGCGCGGTCCTTGCGGGCCCTGGCGGAGTACCACGTGGAGGGGATCCGCACCAACATCCCGCTCCTGGAGGCCGTGCTCCGGACGGAGGCGTTCGCGTCCGGGCGCTACGACACGAGCCTGCTCGCGGGGGGGCTGCCCGCTGGGGCCGTCGCGGCGCCGGATGACGATCAGCGGGCGTTGATCGCGGCGGCGGCGGCACTGGAGGCGGACGCCCGTTCGGAGCGTGCGCCGGTGGCGGTCGTCCAGGAGAGCCCGTGGGTGATGGCCGGGCGCCGCGCGCGCCTCGGGGGGCGGTGACATGGAGCGGCGGTGGCTCGTCGATCTCGGAGGCGGTGACGAGGTCGCGGTGTCGGTGGACTCCGTCGCGGGCCTGCCCGGCGAGCGGCGCGTGCGGGTGGGCGCGCTGGACGCGCTGGCGGCGCCGCTCCCCGAGGGGGGCTGGCTCCTGCGCCTCGCCGACGGTCGGGTGCGGCGCCTGGACGTCGAGCGCAAGCGGTCCGGGGTGCTCGGCGTCACGCTGGATGCGCGCCCCTCCGAGGTCCGGGTGCGCAGCGAGCGCGACGCCATGCTGGGCGTCGGGCGGGCCCAGGCGGGGGGCAGCGGCCGCGTCACGTCGTCCATGCCGGGCAAGATCGTCCGCCTGTTGGTGGCTCCGGGGGACACGGTCGCCGAGGGCGCGGGGCTCCTGATCCTGGAGGCCATGAAGATGGAGAACCAGGTCAAGGCGCCCGTCGCGGGCGTCGTCTCGCGGGTCCACGTGGCGGAGGGGACCAGCGTGGAGGCCGACGTCGTGCTGGTCGAGATCGAGGAGGCGCCATGACCGACTGGAAGGGGGAGCGGGACCGGTGGCTGAAGGAGACCTGGGGCCGCGCCGTGGCGAAGGTCCCCGAGCGCCGCCGCCGGTTTGCCGGGAGCGACGACCGGGATCTGGAGGTCCTCTACACGCCAGCGGACGCGCCGGCGGACCCCGCGCGCATCGGCTTCCCGGGCGAGTTCCCCTACACCCGCGGCGTCCAGCCCACCATGTACCGCGGGCGCCACTGGACCATGCGCCAGTACGCGGGCTTCGGGACGGCGGCGGAGAGCAACGCCCGCTACCGGTTCCTCCTGGAGCAGGGCCAGACGGGCCTGTCCGTCGCCTTCGACCTGCCAACCCAGATGGGCCTCGACTCGGACGATCCGCGCGCGGCGGGCGAGGTGGGCAAGGTGGGGGTGGCCATCGACAGCATCGAGGACATGCGGGTCCTGTTCGACCGCATCCCCCTCGACAAGGTGTCCACCTCGATGACCATCAACGCCACGGCGGCCACGCTCTTGTGCCTGTACCGCGCGGTGGGCGAGGAGCAGGGGGTGTCGCCCGACAAGCTGCGCGGGACCATCCAGAACGACATCCTCAAGGAGTACATGGCCCGGGGGACGTACATCTACCCGCCGCGCCCTTCCCTGAGGCTCATCACCGACGTGTTCGAGCACTGCACCGCCGAGCTGCCGCTCTGGAACACCATCAGCATCAGCGGCTATCACATCCGCGAGGCGGGCTGCGACGCCGTGCAAGAGGTGGCGTTCACGCTGGCCGACGCCATCGCCTACGTGGAGGCGGCCGTCGCGCGGGGGCTCGACGTGGACGACTTCGCGGGGCGGCTCGCGTTCTTCTTCAACGTCCACAACAACTTCCTGGAGGAGGTCGCCAAGTTCCGCGCGGCGAGGCGGCTCTGGGCGCACGTCATGCGGGAGCGCTTCGGCGCGAAGAAGGCGTCCTCCCTCATGCTGCGCTTCCACACCCAGACCGCGGGCAGCACGCTGACGGCCCAGGCGCCGGACAACAACGTGGTGCGGGTGGCGCTCCAGGCCCTGGCGGCGGTGCTCGGCGGCACCCAGAGCCTGCACACCAACTCCCGAGACGAGGCGCTGGGGCTGCCCACCCCCGACGCGGTGAAGCTGGCGCTGCGCACCCAGCAGATCATCGCCCACGAGTCCGGGGTGGCGGACTTCATCGACCCTCTCGGCGGCTCCTGGGCCGTCGAGGCCCTCACCGACCGCATCGAGGCGGGGGCGCAGGCATACATCGACCGCATCGACGCCATGGGGGGCATGGTGGAGGCGATCTCGGCGGGCTACCCCCAGCGGGAGATCCAGGACGCGGCCTGGCGGGTCCAGAAGGACATCGAGGCGGGTGACGCGGTGATCGTCGGCGTCAACCGGTTCCAGGACGCGGAGGCCGCTCCCGCCGAGGTGCTGAGGGTGGATCCCCGGCTGGAGGCGGAGCAGAAGGCGCGGCTCGTGGCCGTGCGGGCGGGGCGGGATGCCGGGGTGGCGACCGCATGCCTCGCACGCCTCGGCGCCGCAGCCCGCGGCGACGAGAACTTGGTGCCGCACATCCTCGCCGCCGTCCGCGCTCGCTGCACGGTGGGCGAGATCAGCGCGGCCCTGCGGGAGGTCTTCGGCGAGTACCGTGAGACGGTCGTGATCTGACACCGGCGCGCACCGACGCCCTCAGATTGCCCCTGTGCGCCCGCCGGCCCCTTGGGGTACACTGCGCCCCCATGGGCCACCTCCAGCCACGACTCCTCGCGCACCTGCTCATCGTCTGGGGTGTCGTGTGTGCCGGGTGCGGCGGCGACGCTGCGACTCCAGGCACCACCGAGGCGGATGCGGATGGGGGCGGCGGCGGCATGTTCGCGGACGCCTCCTACGGGGAGATCCTGTTCGGCGGAGCGGACGTCCCCGAGGCAGGGCCCGACACCCCGGACGTGGGGGACGACCCGACCGTCTGGCCCCCCTGCGAGGGGGACGGCGGCCCCGGGTGCCCCTGCGAGGGCAACGGCGACTGCGAGAGCGGCTTCTGCGTGCCCACCGGGGAGGGCAAGGTCTGCACCGTCGCCTGCGAGGAGTCCTGCCCGAGCGGCTGGTCCTGCGCTCCCTCGGGGACACCGCCCGACATCGTCTACCTCTGCGTGGCGCTCCACACGCGGCTCTGCCGGCCGTGCCTGACCGGCGCGGACTGCGCCCTGGAGGGCGACACCGGCGGCTGGTGCCTGGAGGGGCCCGACGGCAGCTTCTGCGGCGCCCTCTGCGACGGCTCCCGGCCGTGCCCGGCGGGATTCCTCTGCGAGCTGGTGCCCGTGGGCGGCGGCAAGGAGGTCAAGCAGTGCGTGCCGGCGGACGGCCAGTGTGAGTGCAACGCGCTGGCCATCAAGGACGGGGCCGAGACCGCGTGCTTCGCGGGCGGCGAGCTGGGGAGCTGCGAAGGGCGGCGCCGCTGCACGGCGGGGGGCCTGGGGGAGTGCGACGCGAGCCCGCCCGCCGTCGAGGCCTGCAACGGCAAGGACGACGACTGTGACGGCCTGACGGACGACGGGCTGGACGGCGCCTGCGTGAAGACCAGCGCGTTCGGGACCTGCGCCGGGTCGCGGCTCTGCGTGGCCGGTCAGTGGGGCCCCTGTGACGCCCCGGAGCCGTCCATCGAGGAGTGCAACGGCAAGGACGACGACTGTGACGGCCTCGCCGACGACGGCTTCGACAACACGGACGGCGACCCGTTGGCAGACTGCGTGGACGACGACGACGACGACGACGGGGTCTTGGACGGGAAGGACAACTGTCCGCTCGTGCCGAACCCGGATCAGGCCGAACTGGACGCCGATGGCCTTGGCGACGCCTGCGACCCCGACATGGACGGCGACGGGGCCGCCAACGCCGACGACTGCGCGCCGAAGGACCCGGCCTGGGTGTGCACCATCCACTTCTGGGATGGCGACGGGGACGGGGTGGGCAACTGCAACGCCAAGCAGTGCCTGTGCGGCCCGGCGCAGAGCTACACCCTGACCGTCTGCACCGTGACCGACTGCGACGATGGCGACGCCAAGGCGGCGCCAGGCAAACCCGAGCTGTGCGACGGCAAGGACAACGACTGCAACGGCAAGGTGGACGACGGGGTGCCCGACACGGACGGCGACGGCGTCAAGGACGAGTGCGACCCGGACGACGACGGGGACGGGCGCCCGGACATCAGCGACAACTGCCCGCTCGTGCCGAACCCGCTTCAGGAGGACGCGGACGCCGACGGCGTGGGGGACGCCTGCGATGGCGACCTCGACGGCGACGGCGTGGACGAGCTCGTGGACAACTGCCCCGGGGTCTGGAACCCGGGCCAGCAGGACTGCGACGGCAACGGCAAGGGGGACGCCTGCGACGTGCCGGACGTGGACGGCGATGGCCTCCTCTGCGGGGACGACAACTGCCCGCTCCATCCCAACCCGGACCAGCTCGACTGCGACGGCGACGGCTCCGGGGACGCCTGCGACCCGGACGATGACGACGACGGCGTGCCCGACACGGGGGACTGCGCTCCGTGCAATGCCGGGGTGCACCCGGGCGCCAAGGAGCTGTGCAACGGGGTGGACGACGACTGCAACGGCAAGACCGACGAGGGGTACGCGGCGCTCGGGGTCCCGTGCGACGGCACGGACGCGGACCAGTGCAAGACGGGCACCATGGTCTGCGACGCGAGCGGCTCCGGGACCGTGTGCAGCGAAGGGCCGGGCGGCTTCGTGGAGGAGTGCAACGGCAAGGACGACGACTGCGACGGGCAGACGGACGAGGGCGTGCCGGGGACGGGTGCGCCCTGTGACGGGCCCGACGGGGACGCCTGCCCGGACGGTCACATGGCGTGCGGCGCAGCGGGCCTCGTCTGCGACGACGCCGGCCCGGACCTGGTAGAGCTGTGCAACGGCCTCGACGACGACTGCGACGGGGACATTGACGAGGACTGGCCGGAGCTGGGCGCGGCGTGCGACGGCCTGGACCCGGACCACTGCGCCGAGGGGACCGTCGTCTGTGGGGGGACGGGGACCGTCTGCGCCGAGGAGGGACCCGGCAACGCCGAGCTGTGCAACGGCCTTGACGACGACTGCGACGGCGACGTGGACGAGGACTGGCCTGCGCTGGGAGCCCCGTGCGACGGCCCGGACGCCGACCAGTGCAAGGGCGGGTCCTTTGTCTGCAATACGGGCGGCACGGGCACCACGTGCTTAGGCGACTCGGCGGGCAGCAAGTTCGAGACCTGCAACGGCGTGGACGACGACTGCGATGGCCAGACCGACGAGGACTTCCTGGCCCTCGGCAAGCCCTGCGACGGAGCCGACGGGGACGCCTGCAAGAACGGGCTCGTCGTGTGCTCGTTGGACGGGCTCGGCATCGCCTGCGACGAGCCGCTCGACCAGGCGGTGCAGGAGGTGTGCAACGGCGTGGACGACGACTGCGACGGGGAGACGGACGAGGGCTACGCGGGGCTCGGCGACCCGTGCGACGGGCCCGACGCCGACGCGTGCAAGCGGGGCGTGAACGTCTGCAACGGGGCGGGAGACGGCACCACCTGCGACGAGGCGGGCAAGCCCGTCACGCTGGAGCTGTGCAACGGCCTGGACGACGACTGCGACGGGGCGACGGACGAGGACTGGCCCGCGCTCGGGACGGGGTGTGACGGTCCCGACCCGGACCTGTGTGCTGGGGGCAAGGTGGTCTGCGCGGCGGGAGGCGCGGGGACCTCGTGCCTCGACCCGGGCGGTGGCTCGGCAGAGATCTGCGACGGCGTGGACAACGACTGCGATGGGCAGACGGACGAGGGCTTCCCCACGCTGGGTCAGCCCTGCGACAGCGACGACACGGACTTCTGCGAGCTCGGCACCCTGGTGTGCGCGCCCGGGGGGGCGGGCGTGACCTGCAAGGAGACGGTCGTCGACCTCTACGAGCTGTGCGACGGCGAGGACAACGACTGCGACGCGGTCATCGACGAGGACTTCCCTACG
>BTVJ01000003.1:0-259171 GCA_045863395.1 Myxococcales bacterium | reverse complement strand
CAAGGAGTCCGAGAAGGACATGAAGGCAGTCGAGAAGAAGCAGGGCAAGGAGGAGCTCGCGATGGCCGGGGCCAGGACGGCCGCGGCGGCGGCCCCGGCGGCCAGGGTCTTGAAGAGGGAGCGGCGGCCCAGCATGGCCGGGGGCGCGACCCGCTCCGCCAGGAGGCCGGCGGCGGCGAGGTCGTCCAGGACGGCGAAGACGGTCTGGCGGGTGGCCTTCGGGTCCGCGGCGCGCGCGGCCTCCACCAGGGACTCGATGCCCAGGGTGCCGTCGGCGGCGGACCAGACCGCCAGGGCCTCGGGGGACAGCAGGTGCTCCGCACCGTCGGCGCTGCGGATGATCGTGTCACCGCCGGTCGCGACGACCTCTCCCTGTCTGCGTGCAAGCGTGCTCATGGGACTCCTCTTCGAGACGCACCGCGCGGGCGCGAACGGGTTGTGGTTGTGCGGGAGAGCGGCAACTGCCGCGGGAGGTACCCTACTGAACCTGGGTGCCGTGATCAACCCACAGTGATCTCACGCGGCCGGCTCCGCACGAGGCGGCCAGGGCGCTCGCCGGTGAGCGCCCCACCCTCCACGATCACGCGCCCCGCCACGAGCGTGGCGACCACACCCTCCGCCCGCTGGAGCAGCCGCTTGCCCCCGGCGGGCAGGTCTCGAACCAGCCGTGGCGGCCGCAGCCGGAGGCGCCCGAGGTCGATGACGTTGACGTCGGCGCGCAGCCCCGGCACGAGGCGCCCGCGATCCTGGAGCCCCAGAAAGCCGGCGGTGTCGGCGGACTGCATCTGCACCACCCGCTCGACCGACAGGCGCCCGGACGGGCGGTCCCGCCCCCAGTGCTGGAGCAGGAACGTCGGGAAGCTCGCGTCGCAGATGGTCGCGACGTGCGCGCCGCCGTCGGAGAGGCCCGGCAGGGCCGCGGGGTGGACGAGCATCTCACGCACCGCCTCCAGGTTCATGCCGCAGTAGTTATGGATGGGGAAGTACACGAGCGCGTGGCCGTCATCCTCCAGCAGCGCGTCGTAGAGCGCCGCAAGCACCGGAACGCCCGCGCCCCGCGCCCGCGCACCGATGCTCGCGGTCACGGGGGGCTCGTAGTCCGGCTCGGCGCCGAGCACGAACATGCGGAACGCGAGCTGCTCGAGCTGGGCGAGCAGCAGGTCGGCCAGCGGCGGGATGGCGCTGCCGTCGCCGGCCAGGCGCTCGTGCTTCTCGGCGAGCAGGCGCTCCTTGAAGGCGGGCTCCCGCAGCCGCGCCACGCGCTCGCCCAGCGGCAGCGCGGCGATGGCCCGGTAGGACGGGAAGCCCATGAAAGGGTGGAAGGTGGCGTCGAGGCCCAGCATCACCCCGATGGCGCGCGGCGCCACCTGCACGCGCAGGTCGAGGCCGCGGGCGTTCGCGTCCTCGACGCGCCGCAGTACGCGGCGCCACTGGCCCGGCTCCTGGTCGCGCTGCATCAGCGAGATCGACAGCGGCCGCCCCGCCGCCTCCGCCATCGCCTCCAGCAGATCGAACTCCCCGTCGAAGCCGTCGGGCCCAGAGAGCATGTCGAAGTCGCTGACCGCCTGAAGCACCCCGTGGCCCGCGCCGCGGAACGCCGCCCCGAGCCCGGCCAGCTCCTCGCGCCGCGCGTTGGCCGCCGGCGTGTGGGCCCCCGTATTGCTGCGGTGGTTGTCCGTGCGCCCGGTCGAGAACCCGATGGCGCCCGCGTCCAGCGCGCCGCGCAGGAGCCCCCGCATGGCGGCGATGTCTTCCGGGGTCGCAGGCTGGTCGTGCACCGCGCGCTCGCCCATCACGAAGACGCGCAGCGGGTCGTGGGTCACCTGGGCGGCCACGTCGATGGTCCGCGGCTGCCGCTCCAGGGCATCCAGGTACTCGGGGAAGCTCTCCCACCGCCAGTCGATGCCCTCCGACAACGCCGTGCCGGGGATGTCCTCGACGCCCTCCATGAGCGCGATCAAGCGCTCACGGTCAGGCGGGCGCACCGGCGCGAACCCCACCCCGCAGGACCCCATGACCGCCGTGGTCACCCCGTGGACCGACGACGGCATCAGATCCGGGTCCCAGCTCACCTGCCCGTCGTAGTGGGTGTGCAGGTCGACGAAGCCCGGGGTGACCAGCGCCCCCCGGGCGTCGATCTCGCGCCGCCCCTGCTCTGGGACCACCCCCACCGCGGCAATGCGGTCCCCGCTCAGGGCCACGTCCGCCGCGAAGGGCTCCCCACCGCTCCCGTCCACCACCGTCCCGCCGCGGATCACCACGTCCCACGCCATCGCCGCCTCCGTCGTGTGAAGTCCGCGGCAGGGTGCCACAGGGCGCGCCGGGCGTCCACGCCCCGGCCCAAGCGACGAACCGAAGCGCACCGACGGCCACCACCGGAGCAGCATTGACGACCTCGCGCTCCTGGTGCACAACGGAGGCTCTCGCCGGAGGTGGAGGCCCCCATGCGCCGTGCCTTGCTGCTCGCCCTGCTGTGCGTCTCCTGCGAGCCAGCCAGCGACCCGGCGGCGCCGGATCTGCTGGAGCCCCACTCCTGCGACACGCCGCGACCCGACGGGCTCGGCACGGTGGAGGGGGCGCTGTCCACCATCAACTGCGCCGTGTCCACGGCCACCGGGTACAAGAGCGGCACGCCGTTCACCATCAAGGTGGTGACCGTGGACGGCAAGAAGGTGGAGGTCCAGACGGCCAACGCCTACTACGTGATGGCGCAAGCTGCGTCCAAGGCGGGGGTGCAGCTCAAGGTGGTGAGCGGGTTCCGCACCATGGCGGAGCAGCAGTACCTCTACAACTGCTACGTGAACTGCTCGTGCAACAACTGCAACCTCGCCGCGAAGCCCGGGTACAGCAACCACCAGAGCGGGCACGCCCTGGACCTGAACACGTCGTCGAGCGGGGTCTACGCGTGGCTCGACAAGAACGGGGCCAAATATGGCTTCAAGCGGACGGTCCCCAGCGAGGCGTGGCACTGGGAGTGGTGGGGCGGGGGGCCCGGTGGAGGCCCCTGCGCCGTGGACTCGGACGGAGACGGCGTCGCCGACGGCAAGGACAACTGCCCCACTACGGCGAACAAGACCCAGACCGACACGGACAAGGACGGCAAGGGCGACGCCTGCGACGGCGACGACGACAACGACGGCGTGGCCGACGCCAAGGACAACTGCCCGAAGACCGCCAACAAGACCCAGACCGACACCGACAAGGACGGCAAGGGCGACGCCTGCGACGGCGACGACGACAACGACGGCATCGCGGACGCGAAAGACAACTGCCCGACGACCGCCAACAAGGCCCAGACCGACACCGACAAGGACGGCAAGGGCGACGCCTGCGACGGCGACGACGACGGTGACGGGGTCGCCGACACGAAGGACAACTGCCCGCTGACCGCCAACGAGGACCAGAAGGACACCGACGGGGACGGCAAGGGCGACGCCTGCGAGGATGACGACGACGGAGACGCCGTCCCCGACTCGCAGGACAACTGCCCCCTCGTGAAGAACGCGAGCCAGGCGGACACGGACCAGGACGGCAAGGGCGACGCCTGCGACCCGGACCTGGACGGGGACGGGGTGCCCAACGGCGAGGACACCTGCGAGGGCGTGGCGGACCCGGACCAAGCGGACGCGGACGGGGACGGGCTCGGCGACGCCTGCGACGAGGACGACGACGGAGACGGGCTGCTGGACGACGTCGACCTCTGTCCCCTGACTCCTGACCCGGGGCAGGAGGACCAGGACGACGACGGGATCGGCGATGCCTGCGACGCAGACCTCGACGGCGACGGGGTCCCGAACGACGCAGACTCGTGCCCGGCGCTGCCGGAGGAGGACCAGTCCGACCGCGACGGGGACGGCCTGGGCGACGCCTGCGACCCGGATCTCGACGGCGACGGGATCGACAACGACGTGGACAACTGCCCGGAGGTGGCGAACCCGGCGCAGGGCGACGGCGACGAGGACGGGACCGGGGACGCCTGCGATCCGGAGCCGGACGGGCCGGGTGAAGGGGACGACCCGGAGGACGGAGGAGCGGCCCCCGACGGCGCCGCCCCAGAGGGAGATGGAGCCGCAGCGGGAGGCCCCTGGGACACCGAGCCCATCGACGAAAGCGGAGCCCCCCGGTGGGGCGCGCCGCGTGACAGGAGTGACCCCGAGGTGTCGTGGGGCGCGCCACCGGACGCGACCGACCCGGACGGCGGCGGAGCAACCCCGACCCCCATCGGCCCCACGGTCTCGCTCCGGGCGAACGACGCACCGGGCGCGTCCGGCTGCGGCGCGGCGGGGGGGAGCCCTCTGCTGATGCTGCTCCTGGTGGCCCGGCGGCGCGTCAGGCCCGCCGGTGGGCGTCGAGCACCTCGAAGAGCGGAATCGGGTCCTTCTTGCCCTTGACCTGGATGGGGGGCAGCGGGCGGAGGTCCAGGTCGGCCGGGTCCCCGATGGCCTCGCGGATGCGCTGGGGGATGAGCACCTGCCCCGGGGCAGCGGCGGAGCAGAGGCGGGCCGCCAGGTTGACCTCGTCACCGATGGCCGTGAAGTCCATGCGGGTCTCGGCCCCGACGGCGCCGAGCACGACCTCGCCCGCGTTGACCCCGACCCCGATGGTCAGCGCGCTGCCCGCGGCGCGGTGGCGGAGCTGGACCGCCTGGACGGCGCCGATGAGGTCCACGGCGCAGCGGACGGCGCGCAGCTCGCAGTCCGGGCCGTCGAAGCGGGCCATCAGCTCGTCGCCGACGAACTTGTCGATGTCGCCGCCGTGCTGCGCGACCACCTCCGCCTGAGCCTGAAGGACGCGGTTCAGCATTTCGACGACCTGCTCGGGCTGGTGGACCTCCGAGAAGGCGGTGAAGCCGCGCACGTCCGAGAAGAGGAGCGCGATGTAGCGACGCTCGCCGCCCCGCAGCACGGCGCCGTCCGCCTCGTCCACGGAGCGCAGGGTCTCCTGGGACACGAAGCGCGTGAGCGCCAGCTTCTGGCGGAGCCCCCGGATCATCTCGTTCAGGTGCCTGGCCAGGCGCCCCATCTCGTCGAGGGAGCCCACCTCCAGGGCCACGTCCAGGTTGCCGCCGCCCACCCGGTCGGCCACTGCGCCCATGGCACGCACGGGCCGTATCACGGTGATTCGCAGGGTCAGGCTCAGAGCGAGCACCACCAGCACGATGGTCACGCCGGCGAACACCAGGCTCCGCTGCTCCAGCGCCTTGCGCGAGCGCACCTCGGCGGACGTGTCCAGGGTCACCTCGATGGCCCCCCGCAGCGGCTGGTCCGAGCCGTGGCAGCGCTGGCACCGGGCCTCGTTCTGGAGCGGCGAGACCAGGAGGAAGGCGCCCTCGTCTCCGTGCTCCGACGTCTCGGTGACGTCCCGCGCCTCGGCCAGCGCTCGGTGCACGGCCGGCGGCGGAGCGTAGCGGGCAAACGCGTCGTGGTAGAGCCGCGCCTCCGCGTCGTGCAGGGTGAGTCGGGTCACGGCGCCCGTGGCGGCGATGCGGTCGAGCAGCCCCTTGAGCAGCCGCCCGAGCCCCGAGAGCATCACGTGGCGGAGGGAGGTCTCCGTCACACCGAGCAGGGTGCGCTCCCCGGCCAGGGCGCTCGCGTCCACCCGCAGGAGCAGGGCGCCCCGCATGGGCGGCTCGGCGCCGTGGCAGCCCTGGCAGCGCGGCTCGTTGGGCAGCGGCAGCGCCCCCCAGGTGACGTCGCCCTCGCGCTCCACGAGCAGGGGTCCCGGGCGCAGCGCGCGCGCCATCAGCGCGTCAGGGGGGCGGGTGGTCAGGTCGCCAAACGCCGGCCGCCCGTCGGTGCCGTAGACGGTGACCCCGCGGACGCCCGGTGAGGTGCGCGGCAGCTCCGCGAAGTAGTCGTCCATGTGGGAGGCCTGCTCGGCGGTCATGATCTGCACGAAGCCGGCGCCCGCGATGGAGGTCAGCGCACGGACGGCCGGGTCGCCGTCGAGGGGCACCGTCGCTCCGGCGGTAGACAGGGTGAGCACCCCTCGGATGGTGCCGCCCGAGTGGCATCGCCTGCACGCCCCTTCGTTGGCGATGGGCAGGGCCCGTGCCCCATCGGGGTCCGTCGCAGGCTCCGCGGTATCCAGGGCGCGCGCCACCAACGGGGGGCGGGAGTCCCGAGGCGGCGCCGGCGGCGGAGGCCCAAACACCTCCTCCCCGGTCGTCGCGAAGACGCGGATGTGCGCCCCCTGGAGCCCCCCCTTGACGTCGTCCAGCAGCTCACGCACCCGCAGCCCGTCCCCCGCGAGCATGGCGTTGCGCACGCCGGCGGCCACGGTCCGCGCGAGTGCCCCCGCCGAGTCGCGGTTCATGCCCTGCATGGTCTCCACCTGGGCAGAGACGCTCAGCGTCGCGAAGCCCGCGAAGCCCGCCGCGACGGCGAGCAGGACGAGCAGCGACAGCTTCGCCACGAGGTGCTCTCGAACCAGCTTCAGCATGGGCCGAGAGTAGCCGTCCCCCCGCTGCGCGTCAAAGTGGTGGGGCCGCGCGGTGCGGGCACGCGAACCCCCGCTCCCTCCCACACGGTCCGTCCACCGACAGAGAGGCCATGCTCCGTGGCCAGGCGCCGAGGTCGTCGCGCGCCCCACGGCCGCGAGCTCCTGAGCGCTGGCCGCGCCACCAGACCTCGGAGCCGTGCAAACGCCTGATTGACAAGGATGGGGGGACTCCAACCTGGGGTGGCGCCACGGGGAAGTGAGACCGAACCGGTTGGAATTCGGGGGTGCGCCTCCCTAGAATCGGTCGCTTCGCTCTCCGCCGAGGTCCGGTCGGCGAGTGCCCCCTCGCGGCGTGCCCCAGCGCCTGCCGGAGGGAGCTCGAACACAGTGGGAGGAAAGCAGAGATGAGTGACGGGCTGCGACATGGCGCGCGCGCCTTGCTGATGATCACGGTGGCGCTCGGAGCCGGCTGCGACGCCGGCTCCAGTGGCGGAGACTGTACGCCCCTGGCGGTGCAGTGCAGCGACGACGGGACGGCGGTGGTGCAGTGCAATGGGAGCGGCACCGGGACCTCGGTGCTGGCTGCCTGCGAGGCGCCTGAGACCTGCATGCCCGTAGGGACCAAGGCCGAGTGCCGGGACCCCGCAGCCGTGTGCACCCCGAAGGAGCGCGCCTGCTCCTCGGACGGCCAGGCCATCGTCGAGTGCAAGACCGGCGGCTACGGCACCTTCGAGGTGGAGCCGTGCGGCTCAGCGACCTGCGCGGTGGTGGACGGCGCCCCGGCGTGCGTCGGCGGCTCGGTCGAACCTGCCTGCACCCCGGGCGCGCGCACCTGCGCTGACGGCGCGACGGTCATCGAGTGCAAGGCGGACGGCAGCGGCACCTTCGTCGTCGAGACCTGCGCCCCAGCGGCGACGTGCCAGGCGCTGGGGGACTCGGCGGAGTGCGTGACCGGGAGCAGCGAGTGCACCCCCGGAGAGAAGACCTGCGCGCCGGACGGCGCCTCGATCATCGAGTGCAAGAGTGACGGCACCGGCACCACGATGGCTGCCTGCCCAGGCGGCCAGACCTGCGTGGTGAAGGCGGGCGCGCCCGTCTGTGGAGCCCCGGAGGCCCCGGTCTGCGTCGCCGGCAGGAAGACGTGCTCGACGGACGGCAAGCAGGTGCTCCAGTGCAAGGAGGACGGCAGCGGCACGACCGCGGCGCAGAGCTGCGCCGCCGGCGAGACCTGCGTGGAGGCGGGCGGCACGGCGACCTGCGAGCCTGATGCGGCCCAGGTCTGCACCCCGGGCGCGACGTCCTGCTCCACGGACGGCAAGCAGGTCCTCCTTTGCAAGGAGGACGGCAGCGGCACGACCACGGCGCAGAGCTGCGGCGCCAGCGAGACCTGCGTGGAGGCGGGCGGCGCCGCGACCTGCGAGCCACAAGCCGCGCAGGTCTGCACCCCGGGCGCGACGTCCTGCTCCACGGACGGCAAGCAGGTCCTCGAGTGCAAGGGCGACGGGTCGGGGACCACAGTGAAGACCTCCTGCGCCACCACCGAGCTGTGCGTGGTGACCGACGGAGCAGCCTCCTGCCAGCTCGACCCGGCGACCCAGGTGTGCACGCCGGGGACGACCTCCTGCTCCCCCGACGCCAAGCAGGTGCTCCAGTGCAAGGGCGACGGCACCGGCACCACCGTGAAGTCGACCTGCACCGCCATCCAGCTCTGCGTCGAGGTGGACGGGGCAGCCTCCTGTCAGACCGACCCCACGACTCAGCAGTGCACCCCGGATGCGAAGTCCTGCTCGCTCGACAGCACGCAGGTGCTCCAGTGCAAGGCCGACGGGACCGGCAGCATCGTGCAGTCCACGTGCGCCGCCTCGACCGTGTGCATCGCGACCGGTGACAGCGCCTCGTGCGAGGCGCCCACGGTCTGCATCCCCGGGGCGAAGTCATGCTCCCCCGACGGCAAGCAGGTCCTCCAGTGCAAGACCGACGGCACGGGCACCTTCGCGCAGGCGACGTGTACCGCCATCCAGCTCTGCGTCGAGGCGGGCGGGACCGCCTCCTGCGAGCTCGACCCCGCGACCCAGGTGTGCGTCCCGGGCGAGACGTCCTGCTCCGGCGACGCCAAGCAGGTGCTCCAGTGCAAGGGCGACGGCACGGGCACGACCGTGAAGTCGACCTGCACGGCCATCCAGCTCTGCGTGGTCACGGACGGGGTCGCCTCCTGCCAGCTCGACCCGGCCACCCAGCAGTGCACGCCCGGCGCCAAGTCCTGCTCCGCCGACGCCAAGCAGGTCCTGGTGTGCAAGAGCGACGGCACGGGCTCCACCGTGCAGTCCACCTGCTCGACCTCGATGATCTGCGTCGAGAGCGGTGGGGGCGCGTCGTGCCAGGTCCCGAAGGTGTGCACGCCGGGCACCCGCACCTGCTCGGCCGACTCCAAGCAGGTCCTCGAGTGCAAGAGCGACGGCACGGGCAACTTCACGAAGACGACCTGCACGAGCGTCCAGCTCTGCGTGGAGGCCGACGGCACGGCGACCTGCGAGACCGACCCCTCGAAGATCATCTGCACCCCCAACACGAAGCTCTGCTCTGCCGACCTGAAGCAGGTGCTCCAGTGCAACACGCTCGGCACGGCGACCACCCTGTCGCTGGGCTGCACGGCGTCCCAGAAGTGCGTCGAGGAGGGCGGCACCGCGTCCTGTCAGCTCGATCCCTCGACGCAGGTCTGCACGCCCAACGTCAAGTCCTGCTCGGCGGACGGCAAGCAGGTGCTCACCTGCAAGGCCGACGGCACCGGGACCACGGTGTCGTCCACCTGCTCGGCCTCGACCCAGTGTGTGGAGAGCGGCGGCACGGCGTCCTGCCAGGTCCCGAAGGTGTGTACTCCCAACGAGCGCGTCTGCTCGGCGGACGGCAAGCAGGTGCTCCAGTGCAAGGCGGACGGCACTGGCACCTTCGTGTTCGCCACCTGCTCCGCGGTCCAGGTCTGCCTCGCCGCGGACGGCACCGCGTCGTGCCAGGCCGACCCGGCCATCATCTGCACCGCCAACAAGAAGTGGTGCAGCGCCGACAAGGGCGAGATCAGGCTGTGTGACGCCACGGGCAAGGGGTTCTCTCTGGTCGAGGCCTGCACGGGCGGCGCGCAGTGTACGACCGACAACGTCAGCTTCTGGTGCGCCTGCACGCCCAAGACCGCCAAGGGCTGCCACCAGGGCAACGTGGTCTGGCTCGATAGCTGCGGCACACCGACCCTCGACGTCACGTGCAACGCGGCCGCGCCATGCGTCGACAGCGGCCCGACCCCGGTGTGCGGGACCTGCGCGCCCGCGGTCTCGACCAAGTGTGGGACGGACGATCTCGGGCAGCAAGCCATCGTGTCGGTCAATGCGTGCAACGTGGTGGACGGAGTCGTCTCCACCTGCACTCCGGGGCTGGTCTGCGTCGACAAGGGCGCGGGCCCCACGTGCGTGAGCTCGGTGGCCGACCCGGAGAGCCCCTACTACACGAAGGCGTGCACGTTCTCGCAGTTCATCGACAACCCGACGTCCCTCATCGCGGACTGCCGCTGCCTGACCAACCGCGCCCTCACCGGGGGTCTGCCCATCTGCTGGCGGCCCTACGAGGCGTTCCTCGGCGGCAACGCATTCGGCACCGGACCGCGCGTCGCGACCCAGCCCAGCGCGAAGATCTACGGCGGCTTCGTGGACGCCGGGGCGGGCGCGCTCGTCGCGGCCGTTGCGTGGTCGAGCGGCGCCACCCCCGACGCGGGCTTCGTCTTCTCCATGGACCTGGCCACCGGGGACCGCGCCCTCGTCTCCGGGCAGTACCTGGACCCGGTCAACGGCCTGATGGAGGTCGGCGCAGGGCACACCCTCAAGAACGTCGTCGACGTGCAGCGGGGCCCCGACGGCAACTTGTATGTCTGGAGCGGCACGAACCTGATGGGCGAGATCGTCCGCGTCGACCCGGCCACCGGAGCGCGCACCCTCGTCTGGCAGCGGGACGGCGCAGGCTTCGCCTTCTGCGACAACGGCCGGGACGGCAAGTCGGTGCAGACCCGGGCGGACGGCTTCGCCCTCGACGCCGACGGGAGCTTCCTCATCGGCTTCTCCAACACGAGCCCGGTGGGCGAGGGCCTGGGCGTGATTCGAATCTCCGGGACGGGCGCCCAGCAGACGTGCAGCTACGTCACCCGCTCGGGGACCATGAGCGGAAACGCGTGGTTCGGGAGCCCCATGGGCGGCGGGTGGGCGTTCACGTCCGGCGCCCTCAACGGCTTCGGGCTCCACGACGGCAAGCTGCTCGCCCTCAACGCCTTCGATCTGTCCCTCTACGCCATCGACCTTGCGACGGGCGACCGCTCACGGGTCACCAGCGCATCGACGACGGCCCCGCTGGGCGCCGGCCCGACGGGCTCCTCGGGCATCGGGCAGCGCTGGGTCCGCTGGGACTCCCACCGCCAGATGTACTGGACGGTCGGCCGCGAGGGCGGCACCCAGGTGGTGCTGGTCGACCCGACCACAGGCAACCGCACCCCGATCTCGTGCAACGACGCGCCGGGGGTCCCGGGCCTCGCCTGCATCTCGGGGTCCCTGGACTCGGGGCTCTCCCAGGGCTACGGCGGGTTCTGGTTCGACCCCGAGGATCCAGATCTGGTCACCTTCTCCCACGACGGCTACGGCGTGGTCCTCCTCGAGGTCAGCACCGGAAACTCCGTCATCCACTCGCTCTAGCCCCCCGTCAAGGGCATCGCGCCTCATTCGCCTCACCTGCTCCTCCGAAGGCGCTCGCCACCGGGCGTCGCTGTCTCCGCTCCTGCCCGTGCCTCCAGCGCCGCGCCAGTCAGATCGCCCGCGCCCGCCGGTCTCACGAGGAGGGTTGGTCGACTCGACCCCCTCGCAGACCCTGGAGGAGCCCAATGACAGGCGCGCGACCGAAGGCCTCCGTGAGGAGCCGCCCCACACCAACCGGCCCAAGGGCCACGGTCCCGTACCTGCGTGTCGTGGTCACGACGCGCTGCACCATGGCTTGCCGCTTCTGCCACATGGAGGGAGACCCCGCAACTGCCGGGGCCGAGGGCGGACTGCCGATCACAGAGCTCGTAGCGCTCGCTCAGGTCGGTCTCGAGCTGGGGGTGAGGAAGGTGAAGCTCCTCGGAGGGGAGCCCTTGGCCCGTCGAGACCTGCCCGACCTGATTCGCGCGCTCCGAGACATTGACCCTGTGCTCGACATCTCCCTGATCACCGCCGGCGCGGTCCCAGCGCGGCGACTCGACGCCTGCTTCGACGCGGGTCTCTCCAGGGCCAACATGAGCATCCACGGCTTTTCACCAGACGCCTTCGCCAGAAATGCTCGCGGCGAATCTCTCTACCGGCTCCGTGGCGACTTCCTTCGGACCCTCCTCGGGGCGGCGCGACCCACGAAGCTCAACTACGTCTACACGGGCCCGGAGGTAGCCGGAGACCTGCCAGCGTTCCTGGCCTGGGCCGCCGACAAGCCTGTCGTGGTGAATGTGCTCGACGACCTCTCGAACACCGACCTGGACTCCCGTGCGGTCGAGGCGGCCGTCCTGTCCCTCCGTGGCGAGCCCGAGACGCGCTGGTTGGAGCCCGACCCGTTCAGTCTCCCGACACTCCGCCTTCGCTGGGCAGATGGGCTGACGGTCGAGATCAAGAGTGAGCGGCTGGGCGACCAGGCACCCTGGACCGCGTGCAACGAGTGCCCTGCGAGGGCGCGCTGCCGCGAAGGGATCCATGCCCTCCGTCTATCCCACGATGGGTGGCTGCGTCCGTGCATGGACCGACCGGATCGGGGAGTGGACCTGGTCGGCGCCCTGCGTGATGGCGGACTCCCTCGGGCCCGCGAGGCATGGATGAGTCTCCTGGAGGAGGTCCGATGAACATCATCCTCGTGGGCGGACATGGTGTGGGAAAGACGACCACGGCCAGGGCGCTGGGGGCAATGCTCGACCTCCCCGTCCACGACGAGATCGGCCGGACGCTCGCCGAGGACCCGAGCGAACGCCCTCCAGGGACCCTGGCGGACGACCGGCAGCCGAGCTTCGATGAGGCGGTGTTCCGAGCCGAGCTCCAGAGAGACGCCCTCTGGTCGAGCCGGGGCTCGAGGATCGTCGAGACGTGGCACCCGGGGAATCTGGCATACGCCTCCATTCGGAGCCCGGAGGTGGTCACTCGCCTGCTCCCGGCCGTCACCGCCGCCACCCGAGCCGCGGGCCCCGTCGTGGTCGTCCCGCTGACCGCGACGGAGGAGATCCTGAGGCGTCGCCAGTCAGAGCCGGGCGACTTCTGGTTCTTTCGAGAGGTGGACCGGCGCGCCCTCCAGTGGGCGACGCGGCTGGGCTTGCGCGTGGTGCCTCCGGTCTCGACGTCGGAGGCAGCCCCGGAGGCCGTAGCCGCAAGGGTCCGAGACCTCACAATGAGTCAACTTCGGAGTGACCGCACATGAGCGACGACCGTATCACGCTGACCCCTGGAGGGGTGCGGCGCCTCCAGCGCCGGCTGGCTGACGCCCGCGCCGCCTACAGGGCCACGTGCGACGACAACCCGGCGGCAGCCGAGGCGGGCGACAGCTCGGTCTGGCACGACAACTTCGCGTACGAGGAGAACCAGCGTCGGATGCACTGGCAGGCCCGGCAGGTGCGAGACCTCGAGGGGCTGCTCGGGCGCGCCGCGGTGGTGCAACCGGTGCCCGAGGCGCCAATCTGCGTCACCGTGGGATCCCGCGTGATCTTCTCGACGGACGGAGAACCGCAGACCGTCTGGATCGCCGGGTGGGACGATGGCGACCCGGCACGCGGGCGTGTCAGCTACAACTCCCCGCTCGGCCGCGCCCTGATCGGCGCCGAGGTCGGCGAGGTCCGCGAGCTGCGGGTGGGGAGCGCCGTCCGGGAGATCGAGGTGGTTCACATCGACGTCACGGCGGCGGAGGACGACGAATGAGTGGACGGATCATCGTGTTCGAGGGGCTCGACGGCGGCGGCAAGTCGACCCTCTCCAGAGGAGTGGCCGAGGCTCTCGGGGCCACCTGGATGACCACGCCGCCGGAGGCGCTGCGGGAGGTTCGGGGCGTCGTGGACGACGCGCTGCGCCCATGGGCTCCGGCGTGGGCCCTCTTCTATGCCTCGACCGTGCTCGCGGTCGGGCGCGAGGCCAACGTTCTCGCCGCTCAGGGCGCAGACGTGATCATCGATCGCTACTGGGCCAGCACGGAGGCCTACGCACACGCCCGGGGCGTCGACGGTGTGCTCACACCCCTCCGGCGGCATGTCCCGCGGGTGGACCTGTGCATCTGCGTCACCCTCGACGCAGCGGAGCGCGCCCGCCGGCCCTGGGCCCGGGGACCGACGGCCCTCGACCGGGAGACGCTCGACTCGACCTTCGGCAGCGCGGTCCTGGAGGGATATCGCCGGGCGCTGCGCGCGGGAACCGCCGCCCGGACCGTCGCGCTGGACGTCACCGGACTCGACCCTGAGGGCGCGAGGGAGAAGGCGCTGCGCCTGACTGCATCGATCCCACCTGGGGCAAGAGAGTCGGCATAGCGGCCACCGCGAGGCAGGGACCGGGTGGGTCCACCGAGGGCAGCGCGGAGGCGGGCGAGCACGTAGTCGCGAGAGCGCACCTCGATACCGCGCCCGGCGAGGGCAGCCCCGAGCGCCTCGGCACCTGCGTTGAAGGCGTCGCGAAGGTCTCGGCGGGTTCGGCTCCCTGGCCGAAGCCCGCGCCGCCCGAAACCCGCTTGACCCCCCCGCGGACCGGCCCTATCCTCGGGCCTCACCCTGCTGTGGGGAGGGGTACGGCATGACCCAGGTGTCCAGCATCGCTGCCCTCGACGTGACGCTGCGCTGCGTCGCGCGCCTCGAGCGCGCCGGCCTGCGCCCGGCCCGGCTGACGGATCCGGTGCTCGCCCGCTGGGAGCGGGTGCGGCGCAAGCTCGGGCTCCGGGACCTGTTCGCCATCCTGTGCGAGGACCTGGCCGGGGCGTGGCCCGTCCCGTTCGATCTCTCGCGCTGGTCTGTCGACCCCACCGCCGCGCTGGACGACGGCGCCGCGGCGCCGCTCCTCGAGGCGGCCCGGGCGCCGCAAGCCGAGGACGCCACCGCCTTCCTCCGGGACTGCGCCCGCGCGCTCGGGCTGCCCACCGGCGGCGCCATCGCCGAGCTGCCGCGGCCGCAGCCCCACCACCGGGTGCTGGAGCTGCCCGGGTCCTTCGGGCGGATCGCGGCCTTCCAGTGCGCGCGCTACGAGGGGCTGGGCCTCGAGCGGCAGTACACCGTCGTCGCGGACACCGACGCCGAGCGGGCGCTGGTCGGCGCGGTCGCCGTCGAGCTGCGGGCCGCCGCCCCCCGCGTCGTGACCCGCGCCGCCCTCGGGGGCGAGCTCGCCGCCGGCGCTCGCTTCGACCGCGTGTTCGGGCTGTCCGAGGACCCGGACGCCCGCGCCCTGGCGGCCGGGCTGCCCGACGCGAGGCTCGTGTGACCGCCGACGCCGCGGCCGGCCCGCTGGTGAGCTGGACCCGGACCCTCAACGAGGACGACGCCCTCGCCCTGCTGGACGCCGCCCGCCCGGGGATGCCGCTGCCGGAGTGGGAGGCCGCCGGCGACGGGCTCCTGCCGCAGCCGAGCCGCCCCCGCCGCCGGGAGACGATCCGCATGGTGCGCGACGAGCTCCTGGACCACGACGGCGCCGCGGTCGCCGGGTCCACCTTCCTCCGGCTGCTCGCGGGCTCGCCCCACCGGCGCAGCACGCTCCTGCGCGCGCGGCTCCACGTTCGGCGCGCCTGGGTCACCCGCGCCCTCGACGAGCTGGTGGCCCCCGCCCTCGCCGCCGCCGAGGCGCCGCTCGCCCCCACCGCCGCGGCCGCGATCCCCGCAGCGGCCTGGGCCGCCTTCGTGGACCGGCACGTGGCGCCGCCCACGCCGCCCTCGGCGCGCCAGAAGACCCGCTCCACGCTCCAGACCACCCTCGCGCGCCTGGGCGTCGTCACGCTGGACACCGCCCGGGACCGCGGCGCCGTCGCCCACCGGGCCGAGCCCGAGGCCCTCGCCTTCGGGTGGCTGCTCCTCGACGAGCTCCGCGCCACCGGCCGCGCCGAGGCCCCCGCCTCCTGGGCCGGCACCGACTCCCTGGCCGCGCGCCTGTTCCTGCCGCGCCCCGACTGGGCCGCCCGCTGCGTGGACGCCGCCGTCTCCGCGGGGCTGCTGCGGGAGGGCTACCTGGCTGGCGCCTCGCGCCTGCACCCCGGGGAGGCCTGAGCCGTGGCGGAGCACCGCCCCATCGGGCCCGCGAAGCACAAGGGCGAGCAGAGCGGCATCGACTTCCTGGTGAAGGGCCTGCCGCCCGACTACCTCGTCGTCACCAACGTGGACCTGCCCGCGGGCCGCATCGGGCGCTTCTACGAGCACGACGCGGTGGTCGTCGCCCCCCACGCGGTCTTCACGGTCGAGCTCAAGTCCTGGGGTGGGGCCATCGCGGGCAACCGCGACCGCTGGACCCTGGCCGATGGCATCCCCCGGCAGTCGCCCATCCCGCTGACCCTCGACAAGGCGCGCACCCTCAAGGGCGGCCTCGCCGCCCACGACCGGGCGCTCCGGGACGTGTGGGTGCAGGGGCTCGTCTTCGTCTCCGGCCCCGACGCCACCCTGGAGCTCGGGGGCAGCTTCGCGTCCGTCGGGCGCACCCGCGCCGACGTCGTCTCCGCCCTGACCGACCCGGCGGCCTGGGGGCTCGAGGGGCAGCGGCTCACCGCCGCCCAGCGCCGGGCCGTGGAGCGCACCCTCCTCGACGGTCAGGCCCCGGCGCCGCGGACACACCTCGGGCAGTACCGTCTGATCGAGCGCCTGCCGTCGGAGGGTCGCCCCCACGATGCGTGGCTCGGGGAGGACCTGCTCGGTGAGCGGCGCGTGCTCCATGTCTACCCCACCGATGGGGGCGACGAGCGCGCCCGCCAGCGTGCCCGGGTCCACGCGCTGCGCGAGGCCAGCCTGCTCGACGGGCTCCGGGGTGGCCCGGATCTCCTGCGCTACATGACGTACGTGGTGCTCGACGCCCCCCCGGCCATCGCGCTCGTCTTCGAGGACACGGCGCGGCTGCTGCCGCTCCCCGCTTGGGTGGAGCGCACGACGCCAGGCCTCGGGGACCGCCTGCGCGTCGCCGCCCGGCTCGCCCGCGCCCTCGACTGGGTCCACTGCCGCGGCGTCGTCCACCGGGCGCTCTCGCCCGCCTCGGTGCTCGTCTCCGACGGCGCCCCGCCCACCGACCTGCGCGTGTGCTCCTTCGAGCTCGCCCGGGACCTGTCCGGCCGCGCCGCGACGATCACTTCGTCGGCGCTGGCCGCCTCCGACGCGCCGCTCGCCCCGGAGACCCTGCGCACCGGCGAGGCGACCGCCCGGTCCGACCTGTTCGCCTTCGGGGCCGTGCTCGTGGAGCTCCTGTCCGGCCGCCCGCTGTTCGAGCGGCCCGAGGACGCCCTGCGCCCCGTGGACCTCCCGCCCGTCGAGGTGGACGGGGTCCCCGCGCCCCCGACGCTGCGGGCCCTGCTGCTCGAGCTGCTGGCCCCCGAGCCGTCCGCACGCCCCGCGTCCGCGGCGGCCGTCGCGGAGGTCCTCGACGCGCTCCTCGCCGCCCCGGCGGGCCGCCGCCCCCTCGCCCGCGGGGAGCCGCTCACCGGCCCGTGGGAGCTGGTGGAGGCCCTCGGTGGCGGCGCGGGCGGCGCGGTCTGGCGCGTGCGCCACCGCCTGCTCGGCTCCACCGCCGTCGCCAAGATCGCCGGCCCCGACCAGGCCCCCATGCTGGACGCCGAGGCCACCGCGCTCCAGGCCGTCGCCGAGGCGGGGCCGCACCCGAACGTCGTCGGCTTCCGCGACCTGCTGCCGGTCCCTGCGGGCCGGGCGCTGCTCGTCGAGGACGTTGCGGGGGTGGACGCCGCCGTCCAGGCCGGCGCCGGAGATCCCCTCGCCCCCGACGCTCTGCGCCGCTTCGCCGACGGGCTGCTCGCCGGCCTCGAGCGCCTGCACGCCACGGGGCTCCTGCACCGCGACGTCAAGCCCTCGAACGTGCTGCTGCGCGCGGACGGCGCCGCCGTGCTCATCGACCTGGGCCTCGCCTGCACGGTGGGCACGCCGGGGGAGCTGACGGTCGGCAGCCCCGCGTACAAGGACCCGCTGCTTTGGCAGGAGGGCTGCTGGACCGAGCTCGCCGACCTCTACGCCGCCTGGCTCGTCGTCGCGGAGGTGCTGACCGGGGCCCACCCCTTCGACGACCGCCCCGCGGCGGACCCGGCCTGGGCGCTGGACCCGGCCATGCTCCCCGACGCGCTGCCGGCCCCCGCCGCCAGCGCCCTGGCGGCCCTGATCACGGACGCCCTGGGCCCCGACCCGGGCCGCCGCCCCGCGACGGCTGCCGCCGCCCGCGCGCGCCTGGCCGCGGCCCTGGGCGCCGCCGCGGGCGCTGCCGTGGACGCCGCCGCCCCGGCGCTCACCCCGGAGCCCTCCGAGGCGGCGCTCGGCGCCGGCACGCCCATCGCCACGCTGCCGCTGTCGGCTCGCGCCCGCTCGGCCCTCGCGCGCCTCGGCGTCTCCACGGTCGGAGAGGTCCCCCGGGTGGCCGCCCGGCTCGCCGACCCGGCGCTCCGCAACGTGGGGCGCAAGACCCGCGCGGAGCTCTTGGCCCTGGCGGCCCGCGCCGCCACCCTGGGGCCGGGCACGCCCGCAGAGCCACCGCCCGCCCCGTCCCGCGGCCTCTGCCCCGCCCTGTCCGGCGACGAGCGCCCCCTCGACGCGCTAGGGGCCGCCTGCACGGCCGCCGTGGAGCGGGGCCTCGGCACCCTCGGCGTGACCACCGTCGGGCAGCTCGCCGCGACGCCCCGCAGCGCCCTGACCGCCCTGCCCGGCGTAGCGGCGAAGAAGATCGACGCCCTCGCCCGCGCCCTCGACCGGCTGGCGGGGGCCGCCGCGCCGCCGGCGACGCTCGCGGATCTCGCAGCCCGGCTGCGCGCGGAGCTCAAGAGCACCTGGGACGTCGTCTCGGCGCTCGCCGGCGCCGCCGACGGGGTGGCCCGCCGCCCCTCCGACGTCGCGGCGCTGCTCGGCGTGACCCGCCAGGCCGTCGACGCCGCCATGGACCGGGCGCTGGAGCGCCTGCGCGCCCCCGCCAGCGCCGCCGCCTGGCTCGCCGGCACCGTGGAGGACGTGCTCCCTCGCGCGGGCTTCGCCCCGGTGGAGGACGTGGCCGCCGGCCTCGGCGCGCGGCTCCCCCCGGGGCCCGACGCCCACCCCCTCGGCTTCGCGCGCCTCGCTGCGGTGCTGCTCTCGGAGGCCCCGAGCCTCACCGACGCGCCCCGGCTCGAGCTGGTCGCCCGCGCCCCCCTGACGCTGGCCACCGTCGCCGCCGCCCGGGACGCCGTGGCCGCCGCCTGCGGGTGGCCCCCGCTCGCCTACGACGACGCGGCCGCCGTCGCCCTCGCCGCGCTCCCCGACGTGGCCCGGGGGGCGCTGCGCCGCTTCGGCGCCGACGCCTCGGCGCTGCTCGCGGCGCTCTTGCGCCTGCTCCCCGACGTGCGCCGCACGGACGACGGCGCCCTGATGACGCCGCCCGAGTCCCTCGCGGCCGTGCTCGCCTGGCTGCGCCCGCGCCTCCAGACCGGGGTCACGCCGGCCGCGCTCCTCGACCTGGCCCGCGCCGCCGTCCCCGGGACCCCGGGGCCCGCCGACGACGAGGAGCTCCTGGCCGCCCTCGCCGCGGTGGGGCTCGCGCGGCGCGACGGCCTCGTCGTCGAGGCGGACGCCCCGCTCCCCGTGGCGCCGACGGCCCCGGTCGTGGACCCGGAGATCCCCCGCCAGGTGGTGCGGGACGGCGGCGGGGTGGACGTCTCCGAGCTGGTCTCCGCGGCGCGCCTCGGAGGCTTCCGCGTGGTGGCGCTCCCCCCGGCGCGGCACCACGTGCTGGCCGACCGCCTGACCGGCGCGCTCCGGGCGGCGCTGCCCGACGGCGGGCGCGTGCGCCAGGTGGACGTGGACAGGACGATCCTCGCGGCGCTCCGGGCAGGGGGCCTGTGGGAGGAGGCGGTGTTCCGCGAGGGCCACGCCAAGGAGCGCTGGACCTGGGCCCACGAGCCGCTCCTGCAGGCCCTGGACGCCGCGGCCCTCGGCCTCGGGCCCGGGGAGGACCCGTCGCTGGCGGAGGCGCGCCCCGGCGTGGTGACGGTGCTCGCCCGCCCGGCGCTCCTCGGGACGCTCGGCCTCGTGCGCTGGCTCTCGGGCTTCTACGAGCGCGCCCGGGGGGGCCGCTACGGCCTGTTCGTGCTCGCGCTGCCCGGCGGCGTCCACGACGGCCGGGTGCGCCTCAACGAGCGCCACCCCTTCGCCTACACACCGGACATGGCGGCCTTCTGCCTCGTCCCCGACGCCTGACCCCGACCCCGGAGGACCCCGTGCACGCCGACGCGTACAAGGCCCTGCAGAAGGCGCTCCAGAGGCTGGAGCGGCGCATCGCCCAGGAGCACCTCGCCGCGGTCCGGGCGGGCGGCCCCCTGGGCGAGCGCGTCGCGGCGCTGCACGCGGCGGCGGAGACCGGCGGCTCGGCGGACGACTTCGCGAAGCTCCTCGCCGGCCGCGCCGCCGTGCGCTTCCTCTTGCGGACGGTGTTCGTGCGCGTCCTCGAGGACACGGGCCTGCTCGAGCCGTGGCGGGTCCGGGGGCGCAAGGGCCTGGCCGCGCTGCAGGACCTCGCCCCCACCTTCGGCGCGCGGAGCCTGTTCGCCTGGACCTTCCGCGACCTGGCGGTGGACCTGCCGGCCCTGTTCGGGGTGGCTGGAGACGAGCTGCCGCTGCCCTCCGAGGACCTCTGCCGCGAGGTCCGCGACCTGTGGAACGAGGAGGACGGCGCCGGGGGGCTGCTCTACGACTGGCGCGGCGAGGGCTTCGACTCCCGCTTCCTGGGCGACCTCTACCAGGACCTCGACGCGGACATCCGCAAGCGCTACGCCCTCTTGCAGACCCCGCGCTTCGTCGAGGCCTTCATCCTCGACCGCACGCTCACCCCGGCGCTCGGCGCCTTCGACCCGGCGGCGCTCCGGGCGCGGGGCGAGGTCTTTCGCCTGCTCGACCCCACCTGCGGCAGCGGCCACTTCCTCATCGGCGCCTTCCACCGCCTCGCCGACTGGTGGCAGGGGCGGGGCGCCGGCGCGCGGGAGGCCTGCGAGCGGGCCCTGGAGTCGGTCTGGGGCGCCGACATCAACCCCCACGCGGTGGACATCGCGCGCTTCCGCCTCCTGCTGGAGGTGCGGGCGCGGGTCGGCGGTGGGGCGCTGGAGGAGCTGGCGGCGCTGCGCACGAACCTGCGCGTCATGGACTCTCTCGTGCCGTGGGAGCGGCCCCAGCAGGGCGGGCTGTGGAGCGGGACGGAGCGGCTCGCCGGGTACGGGGACGCGCGGGAGCGGGCGGAGAACGCGGAGTTTCTGGGGCGGGAGTTTCACGTCGTCGTGGGGAACCCGCCGTACATCACGCCGAAGGACCCGCGGAAGCGGGAGGACTACCGGGGGTTCTGGCCGGATTCGGCGGCGGGGGCCTACGCACTGTCGGCGCCATTCGCCGAGCGGCTATTCGTGCTCGGCACAACGGGGGCGTGGGTCGGGCAGATCACCGCCAACTCGTTCATGAAGCGGGAGTTCGGCAAGAAGCTCGTACAGGTCGTTCTGCCGCGCTGGGACCTGACGGCGGTCGTCGACACGAGCGGCGCGTACATCCCCGGGCACGGGACGCCGACGGTGATCCTCGTGGGGCGGGCGCAGAGTCCAGTCGCGGACACGGTGTGGGCGGTGCTCGGAAAGCGGGGGGAGCCGAAGCGGCCAGCGGTACCCGAGCAGGGGCTTGTATGGAGCGCTATCGCAGGGGCAGCGGAGGCGGAGAGTAACGAGAGCCCCTATGTGACCGTGGCGAGAGTCGAGCGGCGGGTGTTCGGGGAGCATCCGTGGAGTCTCGGGGGCGGGGCGGCTGCAGAGGTCAAAGCTGCTCTGGAGGCACGCCGATCCGTCTTGCTCTCGGGACTAACGACGGATGTGGGGCGCACGACGGTTTGCGGCGAAGACCCCGTCTATATCGTCGGTCGAGATTTTGCGCGCCGGGTGGGTTGCGAGTCGATTGTCGTGCCATTGACCATCGGGGAGGTTGTTCGGGATTGGCGTATCGACGAGTCCGAGTGGGTTCTGTACCCGTATGCCGAGATGGGCGGCGCGGCACTTCGTCCATCTGATCGAGGAGTTGGACAGCATTTTGTCCGTTTCCGTGCGGTGCTTCGCCAGCGTACGGTGTTTGGCAGGTCCCTGGAGGAGAAGGGGCGCCCGTGGTACGAGCACCTTGAGCACTACGTTCATCGTCTACGCACCCCCCTCTCGATCACCTTCGCCTTCGTCTCGACCCACAACCACTTCGTCCTGGACCGGGGCGGCAAGGTGTTCAACCGCTCAGCCCCGGTCGTCAAGCTCCCGGCGACGGCCACGCTGGACGACCACCTGGACCTGCTCGGCCTGCTCAACAGCAGCGCGCTCGGGTTCTGGATGCGGCAGATGTTCCACTGCAAGGGCGCCCAGGGCGTCGGCGAGGGCATCAAGTCCGAGGAGTGGGAGCAGTTCCACGAGTACGACTCCACGAAGCTCCAACAAGCCCCCCTCGCCGCGAAAGACCGCCCCGCCCGCATCGCCCTGGCCGCGGCCCTCGACGCCGCCGCCACCGACCGGGCCGCCTGCCTCCCCGCCGCGGTCCTCGCGTCCGCCGCCTGGTCCCCCGCGTCCTCATCCCCCGACGCCCCGGACCTCCCGACCGCCCTCGCGGCGGCCCGCGACCGCTATCGCGCCCTGACCCACCGCATGGTGGCGCTGCAGGAGGAGCTGGACTGGCTGACCTACGGCTCCTACGGCCTGATCGACCCCGTCCCGACCGTCGCCCCCGACGCCGTCGAGCCGCTCGTCCCCGGTCACCGGCCCTTCGAGATCCTGATGGCGCGGGCCGACGACGAGGCGGACGAGGACGAGCGGAGCGCCTGGTGGTCGCGGCACGGGCACGACCGGGTCACGGAGATCCCCGACCACTACTCCGAGCCCCACAAGGCCCGCCTCGCCGCGCGGATCGCCGCCATCGAGGAGGACGCGCGGCTCCAGCTCCTCGAGCAGCCGGCCTTCAAGCGGCGCTGGCAGACGCCGGACCTCGACGCCGAGGCGAAGAAGGCCTGCGAGGCGTGGCTCCTCGACCGGCTCGAGGACCTGTTCGCCCCGGGGGGGCCGCTGTCCGAGCCGCGGCCCTACACCCTCGAGGCCGTCGCCCAGGCCTTCACCGCCGAGCCTCGTGTAGCCGCCGTCGCTGGCGTCGCCACCGGCCAGGGGGCGCAGACGGACCTGACGCTTCTCTGCGAGCGCCTGCTGCGGGGCGCCGCGCTCCCCGACAACCCCCTCCGGGTCTACACGGACGAGGGGCTGCGGACCCTCACCGCGTGGAAGGAGGTCTGGGCGCTGCAGGATCGGGAGGACGCAGGCGAGGCGGTCACCATCCCCGCGCCGCCCAAGTGGGCGAAGGGCGACTTCCGCCGCGCCGAGCACTTCGCGGTGCGGGGCAAGCTCAACGTGCCGCGGGAGCGCTTCGTCCACTTCGCGGACCTCTCGCCGCCCCGGTGGGGCTGGAACGGCTGGCGGGACCTCGACCGGGCGGTGGCACAGGTCCACGCCTGGGAGGCCGCCGAGCAGCACCCCCACGACCCGCTCCCGCGGCCGACCGCCGCGGACCCACGCCGCTGCGGGGCCACGGTGGGCCTGTGGGAGAGCCTGCCCGACGTGCGCCGCTGGCGGGGCGAGGCGGAGCACGCGGAGCTCCGGGCCCTGGCGGAGGAGGCCTGCGGCCAGGCCGCCTGCCCGTGCGACGTGGCGAAGGCGTGGCGGGCGTGGCAGGACGGCGCCCTCACCGTCACGCGCCCGGCCCCCGCGGCGCCGGCCGGTGACGGCGAGGCGACCGTGGAGGAGCGGGCCCACTTGGTGCAGATCCTCGACGGCTTCGGCGCCCACGGGGCGCGCCTGTCCGAGCTGGAGAGGCGGTGGCTCCACGCGCCGGAGCGGCTCGCGCGGGTCCTCGACGACCTGATCGCCGCCGGCGCCGCCGAGGCCCGCGGCAAGGGCCGCGGCCGCCGCTATGTCCGTGACACCCCGACGAGCTGAGGCGAGGAGAACCCATGCGCTTCGAAGAGGCCCTCGAGATCCCGCGCATCGTCCACAACGACGACTTCATCGCCCGGCTGACCGACGGGCCGGAGAAGGTCAAGGAGCTGCTGCGGCAGTTCGTCGTGCCGGACAACCTCTACGACAAGCTCGACGCCCTGCTGGCGAAGGCCGGCCAGCGCCTCGACGACGGGCGCGACATGGGGCGCTTCGTCTACGGGAGCTTCGGGTCGGGCAAGTCCCACCTGATGACGGTGCTCGGCAAGATGCTCGAGCGCGACGAGGGGGTCTACGCCGAGGGGGACCCGGCGCTCGGCAGGCTGCGGGCGGCGCACCCGTGGCTCGACCGCCAGCGGGCGCTCGTCGTGCGGCTCAACATGATGGGCAAGGACTCGCTGGTGCGGGGGCTCTACGAGTCCTACCGGGCGGCGCTCCCACCCGGCGCTCCTCCGATCACGTTCACGAGCGTCGACCAGGTCTTCGACCTGGTGGACCGGGACGCGGAGCGCCTCGGTGGGCGCGACGCGCTGCTCCGGCGGCTGGTCGGCGACGGAGTCCTCCGCAGCGAGGAGTCCTGGGCCGAGCGCCGCGGGGGGACGGTGGGCCAGCAGCTCACGCTGGCCGCAGAGCTGCTGACCTGGCGCAACCACGGCCAGGAGGTCGACGAGGCCGCCCTCTGGGTGGACGAGGCGGAGGGCTTCGCGCGCATCTCGCGCCACGCGGCGGACCAGGGCTATACGACGGTCGTGTGGCTGATCGACGAGCTGATCATCTGGATCCGCGAGAAGGCGCGCGAGGAGTACGTCCGGCAGATCAACGCGCTCTCGGCGCTGGTCGACGTGGACGGCAAGGTGCCGAGGGCGCTCCCATTCCTGGTGCTGGTCGCCGTGCAGCAGGACATCACGGAGACCTGCCCCCAGGATCTGTCCGAGGCGGACTTCCGGCGGCAGCTCGGCTTCGTCTCGGACCGCTTCAAGCCCTTCCTCATGCTGGAGGAGCAGGACCTCTACGACGTGGCGAAGCGGCGCGTGCTGCGCCCGCGGGCGGACGCTGAGGCGGCGTGGGGGCAGGCGGTCGAGCGGGCCTTCGCGCGGCACGGGGACGCGATCCGGGCGCTGTCGGGGGACCTGGACCTCGCCGAGGTGCGGGCGCTCTACCCCTTCCACCCGGCCCTGCTCCGGGTGCTGGTGGACGTGACGCAGGCGCTCTCCCGGAGCCGCACGGCCATGGCGGCGCTCTACGGGCTCCTCGACAAACACCGGGAGCGGGAGGTCGGCCAGACCCTGCCGCTCGGGGCCCTGTGGGAGCTCCTGTTCACGCCGGACCAGGTGGCGACGGCGAGGCAGCGGGAGAAGAGCGAGCTGGCGGGGCGCCTGGCCCAGTCCGCCGAGGTGTGGGAGGCGCTCGCGGGCAAGGTCGAGGACGCGGCGCACCGCGGCGGGGAGCGGCCCGAGGTGCTCGCGGGCCTGGTCAAGTCGGTGCTCCTGTGCCAGCTCTCGTGGAAGCCGTACTTCACGTCGGGCAAGCCCCTGCGGGAGAGCGTCACGGCGAGCCTGGTGCTGCGGCTCAACGCCTCGGAGGTCCACACCGTCGTCGAGCGGAGCGGCGTGACCAAGGTCGCGCGCCTGTTCGGGGAGCTCGCAACGTTGTCGGGGGGGCGCGTCAAGGCGCTCGGCGAGCCGGACCCGGCGATCTCCATCCGCACGGACCGGTTCGACCTGGGCCGGGTCATGGAGCCACCGAAGAGCGGCCTGACGCACGCGGACCGGTTCGCCGTCGTGCGGAGGCTCGTCGACGAGCAGCTCGGGCTGGGGCTCGGGACGGCGAACGAGGCGGCGACGAGGATCACCTGGCGCGGCACGCAGCGGAGGGGGCGGGTGCGGCTCGCCAACGTCCGCACGCTGCGCTACGCGGGCGCGGAGAACGACTTTGCGGCAGGGGACGCGGACTTCCTGGTCCTGGTCGACTATCCCTTCGACGAGGAGTCGGGCAAGGGGCGCGCGGACGACCAGGAGGCGCTGCAGCGGGCGCGGGACAGGAGGCGCCAGTGGACCGTGGCGTGGCTGCCGGAGCACTTCCGCGACACGGAGCTGGCGGCCCTCGCCAACGTGGCGGCCGCCGAGAAGATCAAGGGCAACCCGCGGCACTGGCTGGCGGAGCACAGCCCGCGCGACGTGCCAGAGATCCTGCGGGAGGTGGAGCTCTTCGCCGCGTCGCAGCAGTTGCGGGTCGAGGAGGCCATCTCCCGCGCGTACTTCGACGGCGGGCTCGTGGCCGGGTGCTCCGAGCTGCTCGACCAGGTCCGGCTCGTGGGCAAGGACCGGTCGCGGGCGCTGACGGCGCTGGGGCAGGAGATCCTCGACGCCCGGTTCCCGCAGCACCCCGAACTGAAGCGGCTCGTCCGACCGGCGGAGCTGGCGCGGCTGGCCGAGTGGGTGATCCGCGCGGCGAAGACCGAGCAGGCCGTCGAGCTCCGCGGGGAGGACCGCCAGACGGCGGAGGCGCTAGGGCTCCCCTTGGAGGTCGTCTACGTGGGCCAGTCGTCGGTGACCCACCGCCTGGACGGGCGGTTCCTGACCGCGGCCCGGCGCGTGGTGGGGGAGCGCACGCGGCTCCAGGCGGCGGAGGTCGTCCGGGTGCTGGCCGGCGAGGGCAAGGACGGGTTCGGGTTCACGGACGAGGTCTGCCGGTTCTTCTTGATGATCCTGTTGCACATCGACGGCTTCGAGGCGCGCTCCCGGGGCGCGTCGCTCACGGTCGACGAGCTGAAGGTGCTGCCCCTCGACTTCGAGCTCGTGAAGGCGGACGTGGTCGGGGCCGTGGAGTGGGAGCGGGCCACACGCACGGCGACCTCGCTGCTGGGTGTGCAGCACAAGGTGGACCTGCCGACGAGCCCGGCCCAGGACAAGCTGGCGCGGGAGGTCAAGGCGGCCGCTGCGAGGCTGCTCGAGCCCGTGGTCGCGCACCGGGAGCGGGTGGTGGCGACCTGCGCGTGGGCGGGGGTGGAGGCTGCGGGCTCCGAGCGCGTGCGGGGGCTCCGGGCCCTGGAGGACACGCTCCGCGAGCTGGCGGCCGCGGGGGAGCCCGCAGACCGGACGCGCCGGCTGGCGCGGCTCGACGACGGGGCGGTCCGGCGGTGGACGGCGACGCTCGGGGGGCTCGGGGCGGAGGCGCAGGGGCTCGAGGCCATCGGCCACGGCAAGGCCACCTTCGAGACGGTGCGCGACCACGGCACCGAGGCGGAGAGGTCCCAGGTCGTCGTGGCGCTCCAGAACCTGCTGCGTGACGAGCGCGCGCTCGCGACGTACGGCAAGCCGTGGAAGGACGAGGCGGACCGGCTGCTGCGGGGGGTGCTGGCGCGGCTCGACGCGGAGCGGCGGCGTCAGGAGGAGGTGCGCGGGAAGCAGGAGGCCGAGCGGCTACGCCTGGCCGACGAGCGGCGGCGAATCGAGCGGGAGGGCGCGGAGCGGGCGGCGGAGGCCGAGCGGGCGGCGCAGGCGGTCCGGGAGGCCGAGGCCCGGCGCGCGGAGGCCGAGCGAGCGGCGGCGGAGGCGGACGCGCGGCGCCTGGAGGCCGAGCGCCTGCGCGCGGCGACCGAGCAGGAGACGCCGGGCGGCGGGAGGTTCGTGCGGACCGCCGCCGCGGTGGCGGCGAGGGACGTCCCCGCGCGCGCCATGGAGCTGGCGAGGGACGCGGCGCGGGAGGCCGGCGGCGGGGAGTACGAGGTGATCGTGACGCTGGTGCGGGGGGGCGCCTCGTGAGCCTCGGGGACGCGGTGGTGGAGCAGCTCCTGCGGCGCTGCGAGCGGGAGCGCCCCCTGGGCGGGGACCTCGTGCTCCTGCGGGACCACGCGGCCATCGCCGGGGCGTCGCCGGTGCTGGAGCGGCCCGAGGGGCCGTGGCGGCTCGTACGGGTCGGCGGGGAGCTGTCGCTGCGGGCGGCGCTCCTCGACGGGGGGCGGCTCGTGGCGGCGGTGGCCCCGGGGGCGCCCCCGCTGGCGCTCGACCTGACCGACCGGGCGTGGCTCGGGCGGGTGCTCGACGTGCAGGCGCAGGACGTGGTCTCCGCGGCGGCCGGGCGGCCCTGCGCGCGGCTCCAGGACGAGGCGCTGGCGCGGGCGGTGCTCGACGACCCGGCGTGGGTGGGGCGAGCGGCCGGGGCGTGGACCCTCGGCGGCGACACCGTCACCGAGGACGAGCTGCGCAGCGTGCTGGTGGCGGCGGAGGTCGGGTGGGACCGGCGGCTGGAGCGCGCGGCGCCGGCGGAGCTGCTGGCGCGGTGGATCGTCGAGGGGACGCCGGCGCTGCGGAACCGCGCGCTCGTGGACGCGGAGCTGCGGCGGGCCCACGGGGCCGAGGGCGCCTGGCTGGCGCGGGCGCTGGGGGACCTGGAGGGCGTCGTCCTCGCGGGTGCAGTCGGGCGGTGCGCGCGGGTGGCGGCCATCGCGGGCGTGGAGCCCGACCCGGTGGTGGCAGCGCTGGTCGAGCAGGCGGCGCGCCGGGCGTGGCGCGCACCAGACCGGGTGCGCGCGGCGCTGCGGGCGGCGGAGGCGGCGGCGCACGCGGCGCGGGTCGGGGCCGCCGACGCGGGGGCGCTCCCCCTGGTGGCGGCGGCGCTGGACGTGGCGCTGCTGGAGCTGGCGACCGAGGCAGCCGGGGGCCGGAGCGTGGGGGAGGACCGGCTCGAGCCCCTGCGGCGGAGCCTGCACGCGACGGAGCGGGCGGACGCCCTGGAGCTGGTCACCGCGCTGGGGCGGCTCGCGCGCTTCGGGGAGGAGCCGCCCGCCGAGGCGGTGGACGAGCTGCTCCGGGAGGCCGCCGCGAGCACGGCGTGGGCCGACCTGGAGGTGCGCCGGGCGCGGCGGCTCGCGGACGCGGTGGGGGGCGCGCTGGCTGCGCCGGCGCGGCAGGTGGTCGAGCGGGCGGTGGCCGCGCGGGACACCGTCAACCGGCGCTTCGCGGAGGCGCTGGCGGCAGGCGAGAGCGCGGTGCAGGGCCGGGGTGACCTGCGCAGGCCGCTGCCCCTGCACGCCCTGTCGAAGGCGCTGCTGCGGCCGCTGCTGGACAAGGGCCAGCGGGTCTTCCTGGTCGTCCTCGACGGGTGCGACGTCTCGACGCTCCTCGAGCTGCTGCTGGCGGGGGGACCGGCGGGCCTCGCGCTCCCGGCGGTGGACGGGCTCCTCGGCGACGATCTGCGCGCGCTCGGGCCGCTGCTCGTGGCGGCGGCGCCGGTGCCGACCGTGACGGCGCACGCGCGGCGGGCCCTGTTCGCGGGGGAGACGCCCGGGAACACGGCCCTGGACGACGCCGAGGCCGAGGCCGCCAACGCCAAGGCGGATCGGGCGGCCTTCGAGCGCAACCGGGCGCTGGAGGGGATCCCGAAGCGGCTGCTGCTCAAGGGGGACCTCGGGGCGGACGGCAGCGCCGCCGTCGAGGCGCTCGACGATGCGCGGCTGCGGCTCGTGGTGGGCGTCTGGAATGGCGTGGACGACGCCCTGGCGAGCCACCAGACGGCGCCGCTCGGGCCGTGGTCGTGGGGGGCGGTCGGCGGAGGCCTCGTCGATGCGCTGGCGGCGGCGGCGCGGGCGGGCTTTGCCATCGTCGTCACGGCGGACCACGGGCACACGCCGTACCTGGACAACGCCCGCAAGGTGGCCCCCGGGGCGCGGGGGCAGCGCTTCGGGGACGAGCCGCTGGACGGCGCCGTGCGCTTCGAGGCGGGTCCCCGCCGAGACAGGGCGCTGTGGGCGCTGTGGCGGACGGGCGCGTGGGCCGGGACGCAGCGGCGCGGCTTCCACGGCGGGGCGTCGCTGGAGGAGGTCGCCGTGCCCGTGGCGCTCCTCGGCCCGGTGGCGCCGGGCCAGGGGCGCCCGACGCCGCCAGCGTGGTGGGCCGACGAGGGGGCGCGGGCGGAGCCGCGGCGTGACCTGCTGCGGGCTCCCGCTGCCCCGATGCGGGCTGCGGCCCCGCCGGTGGTGGCGACGACGTGGGGCGCGGCGCAGGTGCCCGCGGAGGTGCGGGAGGCGCTGGCGTCTGCGCCGGACATGCTGACCCTGGTGGAGCAGCTCGCGGAGCGGAGGGACCTGAGCACGGGGCAGCTCGCGACCTTGCTCGGAAAGAAGGCGCTGCTCGTCCAAGGCCAGCTCGCGCGGCTGCGGCACGTGCTCCACCAGGCGGGCGTGGCGGCGCCCTTCGAGGTGGAGGAGGGCGACGAGCTCATGATCCGCTGGAGACGGAGGTAGAGGGATGGCGCTCGACGCGCGGACGGCGGACATCGTCATCGAGTCCCTGCGGGCCGGCGAGGTGCCCGAGGTGGGGCTCGAGCACTTCGCGACGGGCATCGACGGCCTCGTGGCGGCGCTGGACGAGGAGCTCGAGCGGGTGGCCGACCGGCGGGGGCGGTACCGGTTCCTGCGGGGGGAGTTCGGCTCCGGCAAGACCTTCTTCCTGCGGGCCCTGGCGGCGCGCGCGCGGGCGCGCGGCTTCGCGGCGAGCTACGTGCGGCTCGCGTGGCCCGAGGTGCCGCTGCACCGGCCCGCGGCGGTGTACCGCGCGGCGTGCGCGGGCCTCGGCGTCCACACGCGCGCCGACGGGGCGCTGCGGGAGCTGCTCGACCAGTGGCTGCTCGGCGTCATCGAGCGGGTGGGCGACCCGGCGACGGGGCCCGGCCTCGGCCCGGACGACCCGGGCTTCACCGAGGCGCTGGACGCCGAGGCGCGGCGGCTGCTCGGGCCGGTCGTCGACGCGGCGCCCGTGTTCGCGCAGGCCCTGTCGGCGTACGTGAGGGCGTCGCTCGACGACGACGCCGCGGCGGCGCGGGCCATGCTCCAGTGGCTCGGCGGCGACGACAAGGTGGCGGCCGGGGCGAAGCGCGCAGCCCAGCTCGCGGGCAAGGTGGGCGACGCCGATGGCCTGCCGATGCTGCGGGCCCTGGCGGCGGTCGTCGTCCAGGCGGGCTACCGGGGCCTCGTGCTGCTGGTCGACGAGGCGGAGCGGCTCGTGAAGGTGCCGCGGCAGGACGTGCGCCGGGCGGGCCTCGAGGTCGTCCAGAACTGGATGGGCGCCCTGGACGCCGGGCAGGTCCCGGGGCTCCTGCTGGTGGTGGCCGGCACGACGACCTTCTTCGACTCCCCGCGGGGCGTCCCGCTCCTCGAGCCGCTCCAGCAGCGCATCGGGCGCCTGGACGACGGGCCGTTCCCGGACCTGGCCGCCGTCCAGGTGCGGCTGCCCGCCTTCGACGTGGAGCGGCTGGTCGAGGTCGGGCGGCGGGTGCGCGGCATCTTCGGCGTGCGGTGGCCGGGGAGCGCGGCGCGGGTCGGCGACGCCTTCCTCGAGCGGCTCGCCCGCGAGGTGGCCGGCGCGTTCGGGGGCCGCGTGGAGGTCACGCCGCGGCGCTACCTCCGGGAGCTGGTCGGCGTGCTGAGCCGAGCACGGCAGCACGCGGCCTACGACCCGGCGAGGCACTACGCCTTCCGGTTGGAGGCCGACGCGCCGCCCCTCGAGCCCCCGGAGCGGGCGGCCCTCGAGGGGGGCGACGTAGCGGCGGCGGAGGCCGCGCTGGCGGAGGGCTTCGACCTGTGAGCGTCGAGGCCCTCCACCCGTCGGTGCGGTGGCTGGCTGCGGAGGTGCTGCGGTTTCCATCGCTGCGGCCCGTCCAGGCGATGACCGTCGAGCCGGTGCTCGCCGGTCGCGACGCGGTGGTGCTCGCGCCGACGGCGGGGGGCAAGACCGAGGCGGCGGCGCTGCCGGTGCTCAGCCGGGTCCTCACCGAGCGGTGGGAGCCGGTCTCCGTCCTGTGGATCTCTCCGTTGCGGGCGCTGCTGAACAACCAGGCGCCGCGCCTGGGCCGCATGGCCGAGGCGGTGGGGCTCGTGGCGGCGAAGTGGCACGGCGACGTGGGCGCGCGGGAGCGGCGGGCGATCCTGGCCGAGCCGCCGGCGCTCTTGTTGATCACGCCCGAGTCCATGGAGGTCCTGCTGATGACGGCCCCGGAGCGCGCCGAGCGGCTGCTCGGGCGGGCGCGGGTCGCCGTGGTCGACGAGGTCCACGCCTTCGTCGGCGACGCGCGGGGGGCGCACCTGCTCTCCCTGCTGGAGCGGGTCCAGCGGCGGGCCGGGCGGCACCTCCAGCGCGTGGGGCTGTCGGCCACGGTCGGGGACCCGGAAGCCCTGGCGGCGTGGCTCCAGGGGAGCGGAGCCGCGTCGGCGCCGGTGGTCGTGAGCCCACCCGGGGGAGCGGGGGAGCCGGAGCTGCGGTTCCGCGCGGCGCGAGACGTCGCGGAGGTGGCGCAGTGCGTCCGGGAGGCCGAGGGGGCGAAGCGCCTCGTGTTCGTCCAGGGACGCGGCCGCGCCGAGGACGTGGGCCGGGCCCTGGAGGCCCTCGGGGAGCGCGCCTTCGTCCACCACAGCGCCGTGGGGCGCGCGGAGCGGGACCAGGCGGAGCAGGCCTTCGAGGGCGCGGCGGGGGCGGTGCTGGTGGCGACGAGCAGCATGGAGCTCGGTGTGGACGTCGGCGACCTGGACCACGTCGTCCAGGTGGACCCGCCAGCCACCGTGGCGTCGCTGGCCCAGCGGCTCGGGCGCACGGGGCGGCGGGCCGGGGCCACGGCGCGGCTGACCTTCGCCGTCGACGGCCCGGAGGATCTGCTGCTGGCGCTGTCCCTGGCGTCCCTGCACCGGGAGGGGTGGGTCGAGGCCCTGCGCCCGTCGCGGAGGGCGTGGACGGTGGCCGTCCACCAGGCCTTCGCCGCGGTCCTGGAGGCCGGGGGGCTCACGCGGGGCGAGCTGTTCGGGCGGCTCCGGCTCGTGCCGTCGTTCGCGGGGATCGGCGACGGGGAGCTCGCCGGGCTGATCGCGCACCTGACGGCGACGGGGTGGCTCGAGGAGGCCGACGGGGCGCTGGTCCTCGGGCGTGCCGCGGAGAGCCGCTACGGCCGGCGGCAGTTCTTCCGCCTCTACGCGGTGTTCGAGACGGCGCAGGCGGTCTCGGTGCGCCACGGAGACGTGGAGGTCGGCACCCTGGAGCGGTGGTTTGCGCTCCAGCTCGGGCCGCGACGCCCGGACTTCCGGCTGGCGGGGCGCGGGTGGCGGATGGTGGAGCTGGACCCGGACCGGGCGATCCTGCGCGTGATCCCGACGAAGGGCGGGGAGGCGCCGCTGTGGACGGGCCGGCCGGCCGGGCTGAGTCGCACCGTCTGCGAGCGCATCCTGGCGCTGCTGGTCGGCACGGAGGTGCCCGGCGGCCTCGACGCGACGTGCCGGGGGTGGCTCCGCGCGGCCCGGGAGTCCGTCGCGCCCCTGAGGCTCCGGGCGCGCCTCCCCGGCGCCCTGGGCGTCTCCCCCGTCCGCCCGGGCAAGGACCGCACGACCTGGCACACCTTCGCCGGCGCCCGCATCAACCGCACCCTCGCCCTCCTCGTGGAGCACCTGTCGGGCCTCACCGCGACGACGAGCAACCTCGCCGTCCACGTCCGCGGGCCAGCTGGCGCGGTGAGCGAGGCGGCGCTCCGCGTCGTCGAGGCGCTGGCAACGGGCAGCCTCCCCCCCCTCGGCGCGTGGGCGACGTTCGACACGGAGAGGCGGTCGGCCATCCTGTCGAGCTTCCAGGAGCACCTGCCCCCGGAGGCCGAGCAGGAGGTGCTCCGCGACGCGCTCCTCGACGTGGAGGGGGCGGCCGCGTGGGCAGGTGAGGTGGAGGTCGGCGGGCCGCAGGCGGTGTGAGCGCCTCGGCGCCACGGGGGGCGTGCGCAGGGGGACCGTGCCGCCGCGCCGCCCCCAGGTGAGGCTGCGCCGGGGCTGGCTCCACGGCCCTCCACCGTTCAAGCCCGGGTCCGGCCGATCCCCAGCCGTTCCGCCACGGCGTCCGTCGTCGCGGCGCTCACACCGGCGCCCCCGGCGAAGTCCTCGAATCGGGCCACCGCGTCGCGCACCCGCTCCACGACGTCCCGGGCCGCGGCCGCCTTGATGCCCGCAAGCGCGGCCAGGCGCACGAGGTGCTCCGGGCCTGGGCGGCGCCCTTCGCCCGCTACCAGGAGCGTGTGCTCGTCGCCCGGCCCTTCGTTGAACAGCAGGTCGTAGGCCGGTGTGCGCCGCCACACCCCGCTGAGACGCCGGAACGCGAACTGCTTGAGGTGATCGTCCCGGTTGTGCGCGAGGACGTTGAAGACGGCGTGGCGGTAGGCCTCCACGGCTTCCCCCTCGGACCGGGTGACGTGGCGCGTCAGCTTCAGCAGGTCCGCGTAGTCGGCCGCCAGCGCCTGCTCCGGGGCGACGTCGAGCAGCGCCGCGGCAGTCAAGACGTGGATGCGACGCGGGCCGTCGCGGTCGAAGCGGCGGCTCCCAAAGTACCGTCCCTGCCGGCCCTGGAACAGGCGGGGCTCTGCGACCTCGAGGCCCGCAGCGCTGGCCATGCGGGCATACGCGAACTCGAGCGGCCCGACGTCTTTGGGGTCGTGATCCGGCGCACGGAACTTGACCAGCCAGCCGGTCTCCCCAACCCGCAAGGGCCCCGCGCCGGACCGCAGCCCCCCGGCCCCGTCCTCCGCGATCCACGCCTTCGGGCGCGAGCCGCCCGCGCTCCCGCCGGCCTGCACCAGCCGGTCGAGCAGCTCCGGCTCGCGGCCCGTCAAGACGATCTCCGCATCCGCGGCCAGGCTGTCCAGGTCGACCGCACCATCCAGCGGCCTCGACAGCGGAACGTCCGGCTCGTAGCCCAGGGCGCCGGGGCCCCGGTCGCCCACGATGGCCAGGCGGTCGAGCCCGGTGAGCGACGCCGGCTCCACACCACGCGCGCGAAGCAGCCTGTCCACGAGCAGTCGCCCCCAACTGTCGGGGAGGCTGTCTGCCAGGAAGCCCGGCAAGTCCCCTCGCTCCCGCCCGCCGGCCACGTGAACGCCAGGGAGCAACGGGGCCTGCCTCACGACCTGGTTGGCGCCGGCGTCCTCGCCGCGCGCGAGCGCCTCGGCCGTCCACTCGAGCGCGGTGCGCCCGCGGCCCGCGCGCGCCAGGCCGCACAGGCCCACTCTCGTCCCCTCCTCGGACAAGAAGACCCGCAGCCGCGCACCTTGTGGGAGCGGCAGACTCATGGCCGGGCCCGCTCGCGCTTCTTGCGCCGCGACAGATCCTCCAGCGTCGAGGGCGGGTCGGGAGCAAGCAGCGCCTCGAGCTCGCGCTCCCTGCCAAGCACATAGAGGACGCGCGCCAGGGTCTCGATGGTTCCCTGACCGCGTCGCTCCAAGGAGCCGATGGTTGGGCGTGACACGCCGGCGCGCCGGGCGAGGTCGATCTGGGTCATGTTCCGCTGAAGCCTGAGGTCGCGCAGGCGCGCGCCCACGTCGCGCGCCAGGTCTGGCGGGGTTTTCGTGTCAAACATACGAACCATTATATCATTGGCTGAAGTATAATGTAAAGGTTCGTTTCCACTGACTCATACGGCTGATGAGCGCCTCGGCGCCCACCTCGGTCGTCTTCGGCTTCAGCCCGAGGTGGACCCCCATCGCGACGTGGCGCTCTGTGAACCCCCGCCCCTTGGACCGGGTCCGCCACACGTCGCCCCGCTGCCAGACCTTCCTCAGTCAGCCGATGGCTGCGTGGAGTCGCGCGAGCACGTCGTCTCGCCGCCTGTGCCACTCGCGGGCGCTCACGCGGACGATGCGCCAGCCGCGGGCGTCGAGGACCGTGGGGACGTGGACGTGGCGCTCGAAGGCGGGCTCGGCGACCTCGCCGTCGTCGCACAGGATGCCCAGCGCGTAGCGGGCCGGGTCCTTGGGATCCACCACGGCGAGCGGCACCCGGAACCCGGAGCTGCCGACGTTGAGCTCGCAGGCGAAGCCCCGCTCCTGGAGGGCGAGCGCGATCTGCGCCTCAAGGGGGACGTAGCCTCCTGGCAGGGTCCGGCGCGAGGACGTGCTTGTGCCTGATTCACCGTCCCGCACCAGCGCGAGCAGCCGCTCCGCCTGCGCCCGGCGCCCTGCTGCCAGGTGCCACGCGAACTCCAGGAACGCCTTGAGCAGCCTCGGGCCGTCGTGGAGGCTCTTCGCCACCGACAGGAGGGACGGCTCGAAGGAGCTCACCACCCAGGTCTCGCGCCTGGCCCGCGAGATCGCCACGTTGAGGCGCCGCGCGCCGCCCTTCTGCCCGAGGGGCCCGAAGCGGGCGGGGACCGTGCGATCCACCCGGCCGTCCTTGCGGCAGCGCTCGACGGGGGCGTGCCCGAGCGAGAAGATGATGACGTCGCGCTCGTCGCCCTGCACCGACTCCAGGTTCTTCACGAAGGGCCGCTCGTCGACGAGGTCGCGGCCGGCCGCCTCGTCCCAGCGCTCCCGGAAGTCGGCGTCCGTGGCCCGCCGGGTGTCGACCTCGTCGAGGATGGCGCGCCGCTGGACGAGGTTGAACGTCACGACGCCGATGGTCGACCGCGCCGGGCGCGCCAGCAGCTCATGCACCAGGTCGACGATCCGCCGGGCCTCCACGACGTTGGCGCCCCGGTCGTAGGTGGCGCCCTCCACCTGCACCCAGCGAAGCGCAGGCGCCGAGGTGGGGGACGCCGTCGAGGGGACCGTGTGCAGCCCACCGCCGTACATGGAGAAGTTCGAGAACGCGATCAGCTCCTCGAACAGGCAGCGGTAGTGCCAGCGCAGGCCCACGCGCTCGACCCGGGTGCGCGCCAGCACGAGCAGCGACTCGGCGTCCAGCAGGTCGCGCGCCTCGCGGCGCTCGTCGTCGGGCTCCGGCTCCTCCGAAGCCTGGGACTGGAAGAAGGACGTCGGCGGCATCTGCTTGTCGTCGCCCGCGACGACGACCCTGCGGCTGCGCATCAGCACGGGCAGCCCGTGCTCCACCGTGCACTGGGAGGCCTCGTCGATGATCACGACGTCGAAGAGAGGCTCCCGGGGAAACAGCACCGCGAGGGTCTCGGGCGAGAGCAGCCACACCGGCAGCACGTCGAGCAGGCCGCTCCCCGCGAACCGCCGGACGTAGCTGCGCAGCGGCAGGATGTTGCGCTGCTTCTTCGCGTCCTTGAGCATCGCCTCTCGCGCCGCCTGGAGGGTAGTGCGGCGCTTGCCCGGCTCCGCTACGGCCCGGAGCAGCTCCGTCCGGTCGCGGTTCGCCAGCAGGCGGTCGGTCTCTCTCGCCGCGATCTGGTCGACGAGGGCCCGCAGCCGGGCCGCTGCGGCGGGCTCGTCACCGTGGGGGACGGGTGTCTCCAGCAGGCGCACGTGCGGCGCGATCCTCTCCACCTCTGCGATGCGGGCCTCCGCCCACGCCAGCCGCACGCGCTCCGCCCAGTCGCCACCCGCGTCCGCGAGCAGCGACACCATGCTCCCTGCCTGATCGAACACCGCCCGCGCAGAGGCGACCCGGGAGTCAGCGTCCACGAGGCGCCACGCGTCGCGCCGCCACGCATCCAGGGCGCGGGCGACCGCCTCTGCGGAGGGCAGCGGCGGCGTCCACGGGAGCAGCGCGCGCACCGGCTCTGACGCCCGCGCGTGCGCCTCCTGCGCCTCGAGCAGCGCGATCCGCGCGTCGACCTCCCGGTCCCAGGCGTCCAGGGCGTCCGGGCTCGGAGGGGACGGCCAGGCGCCAGCCCCCAGCAGCAGGGCGCGATGGCTCAGGAGGGGCAGCGCGCGCCGGAGGGCAGGGCCCAGGCGGCGCGCGAGCTCCCTGGCCCCGTCGAGCCCACCCGCCATGCCGCGCAGCCCGAGGACCCCCGCGGCGGCGTCGAGGGCCCTCCAGGCGCGCGTGGCGGCGAGCCGCGTCCGGAGCTCTGCGAGCAGGCCCCCGTCCACCCTCTGGGCCGCACGCTCGGGCCAGTGGGCGGCGAGGGCTCGCCGGATCGCGCTCTGGGCCCGCCACCAGGACAGCGCGAAGAACCGCAGCAGGCGCCCGGCCCACCGCGACGCCACCGGCAGGGCGGCCTCGAGCTCCTGCCCCGGGTCGAAGGCGATGCGCGCGCCCACGCGCTCGACCGCGTCGCCGACCTCCGCCCAGGTAGCGTCTGCCGCTGCGACGACCTCGAGGTGCTCCCGGGAGCGCTCTCCCGCGGCCAGGATCGCCGCAAAGACCTCGCGAGCGGCACCGTCGGTCCGGGCGTCCCGCGAGTCCCTGACCGCGACCAGGGCCGCCCGGTGCGACCCGTCGAGCCCCTGTTGGATGCGGGCGCGGTGCGCCTCCCAGGCGCGGGCCGTCGCCAGAGCCCCTTCCAAGGCACGGGTGGCCGCGTCGATGCGGTCCGCGCCCCACCCGGCCACGCTCGGGCGCTCTCCATCGGGGGCCCGCCACGGCGACCCGGCGGCGAACAGGTCGGCGAACGGTCGAAGGCCCGCGACGTGCCCCGCCAGGGACTCGGCCTCCCGCAGGTCCAAGCGCCCCAGCCCTGCCACCGTGGGGAGTGGGACCGCCCCCGTCTGCCGGACGCCGGGCGGGGCGGGTGGAGCGACGACCCTCGGCCCCCCGGTGGCGCCCAGTGGGCCCCCGCCGGTGACGGTGAGCCCCGACGCAAACGTGTGCAGCTCCCCGACGGACAGCGCCCCCGCCCGATGCGCGAGCGCCGCGGACCGGAGGTCCAGGGCCGCGCCCAGGGCGTCTGCCTCCTGGGTGAGCCGCGCGGCCTCGGCCTGGTCCCAGGTCCGGTCCGCGGCCTCCTCCAGGCGCGCTGCGATCTGGCGGTAGAGCCCGCGGCGGTCGTCGTGGACGTCGTGGACGAGCCCCAGCAGGTGGCGGAGGCCGACCTTCTCGAGGCGCTGCACCACGACGTCGAGCGCCGCGCGCTTCTCGCAGACGACCGCCACCCGCTCCCCGCGCGCAACGGCGTCGGCGACGAGGTTGACGATCACCTGGCTCTTCCCCGTGCCGGGCGGGCCATCCACTACCAGCGCACGGGCGGACCGCGCCCGCGCCAGCACCGCCCGCTGGCTCGGGTCCGCGTAGAGCACAGGGGTGAGCGGCTCGTTGCGCGCGCTGGCGGGCGCCGCGCCACCGGTCACCCGCTCCCGCAGGTCCGCGGGCAGCAGCTCGGCCGCGCAGCCCAGCGCCTCACCAGGGTGGACACCCTCCGCGAGGGCCGCGAGCAGGCTGTCGTAGTCCTGGAGCAGGTCGGAGCTCGACTGGGGGAACAGCCCCAGCACGGCCACCTCCTCTACGTCCAGGCGGTCCGCAGCCCACGCGAGGAGCTCCGTGAGGCGATCCGTGAGCGGCCCGAGCTGCCCCGTCAGCACGCGGGGGCTCACGCCGAGCCGCGCGAGCTCCCCGAGGAGCGCCTCGGGCCCGTCGGCGGCCAGCTCGTCGAGCCGCTCCACCAGATCGTCGGGCAGGGCATAGCCCTTCTTGGAGAACAGGAGCCGGATGGCGCTCTGGTTGGCGATGGGCGGCTCGTCGCGCCGCGGCGCCAGCGAGAAGCTCCGGGCCCCACGATCACTGCGCACGAGCTCCACGGGGTACAGGACGAGCGGCGCCCGCACCAGGTAACCCGCTGCCTGCCCGGCCAGGAACGGGTAGCCCACGTAGAGGTCCCGGGCCCCGGTCTCCTCGAATCGCAGCTTGTGCTCGCGCTCCATGGCGATCAGCTCCTGGGCGACCGCCTTCGCCCCATCGTGCCGCCCGACCTCCGCCGCGTCGACGAGCCGGGCCTCCTTGCCGCCGCGCACGAGCGCCAGCGCGCGCTCCGAGAGGCCCATCGAGACCGCTTCGAGGTCATGGAGGTCGAAGGCCCGCCCGGTCCGCGCCTGGCGCAACCGGATGGCGGGGCTCCGGCCGTCCCCCGAGACCAGGCTCTCGCGGAGGCGGAGCAGCGCGCGGCGCAGCGTCTCCTGGTCGGCGCCGAGCACCGGCGCCGGAGGCCGCCCGTGCCGTCGGGCGCTGGCCTCCGGCGTGGGGTCGAGCCGGAGCACCTCGTCGAGGCGGTCGCTCGGCTCCGGCTCGCAGCGCAGGTCCGCGCGCCGCAGCGCGGATCGCACCGTCGCGAGCGCCTGGTCGCTCGCTTGCCGCTCCCCGAGCAGGCGCAGCAGGCGCCGCAACGTGACCTCTCCCCCACCGCGCCGAGCGACCCCTTCCAAGAACACCGCCAGCGCCGCGTGCGCCTCGTCGCGCCGCGCCGGCATGGGGATGGGGGGTGCCTTGCGGCCCTCCAGGTCCGGCACCTCCACCCCCAAGGCACGCAGGGCCAGCGGGAGCAGCCGCCGGAACAGGGGCCCGCACCCGAGGGCGTCCCCGATGGCGCACACCACGTCCAGCTCGAGGCTCTCGACGGTGCCGTCGGCCCCGAGCACGTGCACCATGAGGGAGAGCAGCGAGCGCTGGGCCGAGGGTCCGGCGGCCGCCACCACCACGGCGGTCTCGGCGAACCGCTCGCAGGCGATGTCCCAGTCGAGGTAACGCCGCCAGTCGGGCACCAGCGTCGCGAAGACCCGCTCGATGGCCTCCGCCTCCGTGTCGTGCAGCTCCCCGTCCGAGAGCGCCACCAGAACGCAGCACGCCAGGGCGCACTCGTGCAGCTCGCGGACGGGCTCCTCCAGCGCGGCGGGAGTCCCCACCGAGACGTCGTCGCGCCCCAGCACCCGGAGCAGCAGCTCGTCGACCTGCGCGAGCGCGCGGCTCCCGCTACCGGTCCCCGCCCACCGGGCATACACGTCCGTCTCGCTGAAGAGCCACAGCGCCCAGGCCCGCAGGCTGTGCTCCGGGTGGGTGCCGCCGAGGGCCGTGCCGCCCTCTGCGAGGGTGGCCTCCATCAGCTCACGGCACTGCGCCAGGTAGGCGACCGTATCCCACGTGAGGGACCCGGCCGAGAGCCCGGTGGTCACCACCATCTCGCAGCGCAGCGCGGCGGTCAGGTCCTTGCAAGCCATCAGGCCGAAGCGGTCCGCGGTGATCTCGCGCGCCATGCTCATGCGCGAGGCCAGAGAGAGCAGCTCCGGCGGCGCGTCGCCCCCAGCGAGGATCCCGTTGGCCAACGACGCCGCGCCCTGGTGGGGATTCCATAGGCCGTGCGCCAGGTAGTGCCCGAGCTCGTGTCCCATGACCGAGACCAGGCCCGGCTCGTCGAGCAGGGACAGCAGGCGCCCGCGAATCTCCAGCAGGACGGGCGAGTCGACGAGGTGCATGGCCGCGTTCTCCTCGCCGGCGGCCTGATAGATCTCGATGGGTCGGTCGATCCCGAACAGCGCCGCGCAGCACCTCGCCGCCGCATAGGGCTCGGGCGCCATGCCCTCCGTGAGGCGCAGCGAGCGCGCCATCAGCGTCCGCCGGATCCGCTCTCCGTCTGGCGTGGCGAGGCGTTCTCCGAGGGCTGCCACCAGACCCGTCTCTTCGAGCGCCCTCGCGTAGGCAATCTCCCCCGCGAACCGCACCGCCTCGACGTCGAGGCGCCCCGGCGCCGCGCCCCCGCCACCTGCCACCGCGCTCCCCGTCATGGCCAGTCTCCCCTCCCCCCCCTGGTGCGACACGAGACTCTGCTGGCGCGAACCTACATCAGAAAGTCCGTCGACAGGAACTTCGACGTGCGCGCCCGCAGAATCCGCTGGACGGTCTCCTTGCCCGCGTCGTCCGCCCTCGCAGCGACGAGACTGCGGATGGAGAATACACGAAGCGCATCGGAGACAGAGAGAGTCCCCTCCGCGGAGTCCTTGCGCCCGGTGAATGGGAAGGTGTCGGGGCCGCGCTGGCATTGCGTGTTGAGGTTGACGCGGCAGACCTGGTTGACGAGTGGGTCGATGAGCGCCCCGAGCGTCGCCGGATCCTGCCCGAAGAGGCTGACCTGCTGCCCGAAGTCAGACTCGACGACGTGGCGCAGGGGCTCCTCCACGTCGTCATAGGGCACCACCGGCACCACGGGCCCGAACTGCTCCACCCGCCAGAGCCGGGTCGACGGCGCGACCGGACACACGAGCGCGGGCTGGAAATAAGTGCCCGCCGACTCCCCGCCGCGCCGGTTCACGACGCGACCGCCAGATGCGACGGCCTCGGCGACCAGCTCCCCGAGCCACGCGGCCTTGTCGTCCTCGGCGAGCGGCGTGATCCCGACGCCGGGCTCCCAGGGCATGCCCCCTCGGAGGGCGTCGATCCCCGCCGCCATGCGCTCCAGCAGCGGCTCCGCGATGCTCCGGTGGACGAACAGGAGCTTGAGGGCGGTGCACCGCTGCCCGTTGAAGGTCAGCGCGCCGGTCACGCACTCGCGGGCGGTCAGGTCCAGGTCGGCGTCGGGGAGGACGATGGCGGCGTTCTTCGCGTCGAGGCCGAGCACGGCGCGCAGCCGGTGCGGCTTCGGGTGCTGGTGCTTCAGGATGCCGGCGACCCGGCTCGAGCCGATGAATGCGAGGCACGCGAGGCGCCCGCTCTGCATGAGCGGCCCCACGACCGTGGAGCCGTCCCCATGGACCGTGTTGACGACCCCCGGCGGGAAGGCGTCTCGGAAGGCCTCGAGGAGGGGCCGGTGCAGGAGCACCCCGAGCTTGGGCGGCTTGAAGATCACGGGGTTCCCCATGATCAGCGCCGGGACCAGCGTCGTGAACGTCTCGTTGAGGGGGTAGTTGAAGGGCCCCATGCACAGGGTCGGCCCGAGCGGCGCGCGCCGGATCTGGCCGAACACGCCCTGCTCGACGACGGGCCAGGCGGACCTCCGGTCGAGCTCCATGAGCGCGGTGACCGTGTCGCGGATATACGAGACAGTCCGATCCACCTCCTTGAGCGCGTCGGTCCACGCCTTGCCCACCTCCCACATCAGGATCCGCGCTACCTCCTCCCGCCGCTCGGCGAGACGTCGCGCCAGCTCCTCGACGCAGCGGATGCGCTCCGCGACCGGCATGGTCGGCCAGGCCCCGCGGCCCAGGTCCCACGCGCGGTCCGCCGCGTCCAGCGCGGCGAGGGCCTCGGCCGCCCCAAGCTGTGGGGTGCTGCCGAGGTCGACGCGCTGGAGGTCGGGGCCTGCGCACACGACGGACCGGACCCGCTGCACGGGCCCCTCCCAGGTGCGCAGCTCACCCCCGACCAGCCACTCGCGCTGCTCGATGGGCTCCAGCCGGTGCTCTGGGGGGACGTCGTCCAGGCTGCGGGGGAACAGGGCTGCGAAGGACTCGGTCATTGGTGCTCCTTGGGCGGCGGCGCCGGTAGCGTGAGGTCCCCACCGTAGCGCCGACTCGCCGCGGGCGTCAACGGGCGCCGGGCGGCCACGCAGCGGGCCCCGCCGGCCTTCCCGCTCGTCACGGTCACTCCCGGTCACACGTCTGCGTAAGGATCCCCGCCCGTTCATCCGATACACTGGCTCGGCGCGGGTGCAGCCTCCCCACTCAGTGGCTGGCACCCGTCGCGAGGAGCAGACGACCCATGAGAGTAGCTGGAGCACGTCGTCGGACCGCGCTGGGCGCCGCGATGGGGGTGGCCCTCTCGATGGCCTCCGGCCCAGCCGGTGGGGCGCCCGGTGACACGACGCTCCTCCCCTGGCGGGGCGGAGCCAAGGCGGCCGTCAGCATCACCATGGACGACGGCTACGTGAGCCAGCGGGTGTTCATGCGGCGCCTGCTGGAGGACCGGGGGTTCCGCGGCACCTTCTACGTCGTGACGAGCTGGCTCGACGACGAGGACCAGTGGGAGGCATGGCGGCCGCTATCCGACGGCGGTCACGAGATCGGCTCGCACTCGGTGACGCACGTCGCGCTCGACGCCCTGGCTCCCGAGGCGCTTGCGCAGGAGGTCCAGACCTCCCGCGAGGCCATCGTCGAGCACTTCGGGGCGACGCAGGGGCGCAGCCTCGCCTTCCCGTTCTCGAAGACCAGCCCCGCCGCCGTGGCCGCTGTCGCCGCCGCTGGCTACCAGGCCGCGCGCACTGGGCTCTCCGACCTCAACCCGCCTTCGCCCGACGATCTCTTCCTGGTGCGGTCGCTTCATCCCCTGTCCGACACGGAGGCCACCGAGATCCAAGGGTGGATCGACCTCACCCTCGACGAGGGCGCGTGGCTGGTCGTGGGGGTGCACGGCCTGCGCGACCCGGACGAGCCGCTCAGCCCAACCCAGGAGGGGTGGGAGCCGGTCCCCGTGGCCGTCTACGCGGCCGCCCTCGACCACCTGGCCGCCCTGGGACCCCAGGTGTGGGTCGCGCCGCTCGTGGAGGTCGCCGACTACGTGCGCGCCCGGGATGCGGCGCTCGTGGAGCCGCTCCCGGGACCGCCAGGCGAGATCCACCTCCGCGTCACGGGTCAGGACGCCCCGGTGCCCCTCGAGGTCGAGGTCGAGGTGCCGTCGCAGTGGGAGGTCGTCCGGCTCGAGGTCGCAGACGACATGAGGCTCGTGAGCCCGAGCGGCCAGGACCGGCGCGTCGTCCGGTTCTCGGCGACGCCTCCCGCCGAGGTGGCGATCATCCCCGTGCAGGTGACGGCGCCCAGTCCGGTTGGTGCAGACACGCAGGGGGATGGGCCGAGCGCCCCTGCGCCGGGACCCGACGCAGGCACCGCGAACACCCCGGGGCCGGGCGCTCCAACCTGCGCTGCCGGCGACTGCGGGGGAGCCCCCCCCGCAGGCTGTGCCGCCACGCCCCCGGTCGGCGTCGCCCCGGCGGCCATCGCGCTCCTCGCCGCCTGGCTTGGCCTGCGACGGCGCCGCAGGTAGCGTCACCCGCGGCGCTGTGGCCCGCGTTCGGAGCGCGCCCCCTACGGAGCGCGCTGGCGGTGGGCGTCAGGCGCGCTCCCACCGCAGGACCCACTGGTTGCTGGTCCCGGGGCCGACCTCGCGTCGCAGCAGCTCTCGCAGGGGGAGCCCCACGAGGCGCGCCGCCGCCTCCGCCGCACCGTCGTTGCGCCAGTGCTCGAAGGCGGCGCCTCCGGCCTCCGCCCGTGCTGCCTGGGCTGGGGTCCGTAGCAGCCCGAAGGCCACGTTGTCCGCGACGAGGAGGGTCCCGCCCGGGCGCAGCGCCGCGAGCAGGCGCTCGACGACGGCGCGCGGATCCGCCAGGTGGTTCCAGCTCCGCAGGAGCAGGGCGTGGTCCAGGCTCGCGGGGTCCAGGGGCACGTCCTCGGCGCAGGCGACCTCCAGGGTGGCCCATGGCCAGCGCTCGCGGAGGCCGGCGATGCGCGCGCCGTCCGGGTCGAGGCCCCGATAGCGGATGGCGCCCGAGGCGACGAGCGGCGCGAGGGCGTCCCCGTAGCGGCCGTCGCCGCACCCCACGTCCAGGACGTCACCCCGCAGGGACGCCACGGTCCGCGCCACCACCGCGTCGTCGGGCCCGAACACGTCGCCGGGGAGGACGCACCACGCGCCGGGGCAGCCGGAGCGGAGCGGGCACGGCGGACACGCCGGGTCGGGGGCCAGCTTGCGCAGGTCCGTCGCGAAGTCGTCGGGGGCCTCCTTGTCGCTCGCGTCCAGGTAGAGCTGCCCGCGGGCGCGGACGGCACCCAGCTCCGCTGGAGCGAAGTCCCGGGTGCGCGTCTCGTGGAGCACGAGGCGCCCTGCTGTCCGCAGCAGCGCCTGGCGCAGCGGGTCCAGCGCGCCCACGCCTCGTCGCAGCAGCGGGCAGGGCGCGCCATCCGGCCACGGGAGCTCGCCCCTGGGCGTCAGGTGGAAGGAGTTGGAGCGCTCGCCGCGCACGGGCCGGAGCATGTCGGCCCCCCAGCGCCGCAGATCCTCGGGGTGGAGCCCCGGGCAGCGGCCACGCAGCGCGCAGTCCGTACATGGCGGCGGCTGGACGCGATCCTCGGCGAGGGCCCGCAGCTCGTGCCGGGCGACGTAGGCGACCCCGCGCGCACGCGCGTCGGTGCCGCGGTGCTCGAGCCCCGGCAGCAGGCACAGCGGCACCCCCGCGTGCAGGGCGCCCGTGCCCTCCAGCGCCTCGCGGATCCGGCGCGCGGCCTCCACGGGGTGCAGCATCGCGGTGGAGGCCGCCCCCACGGGCTCCACGGGCGCGAGCGTGACCCGCGCGCCGGCGACCTCGGCGGCCCGCACGAGCGCCCCGAGGTCACCGCTCCGGTCCGTGACCACGCACCGCACGTCCACAGCGACATGGCGGGCGGCGGCGACGAGCCCCGCCCAGGTCTGCGCGAACGCAATCTCCCCCACGATGGCGTCGTGGGCGGCCCCGAGGCCATGTACGCCCACCTGGACGTGCCGCAGCCGCCGCGCGCAGAGGCGCTCGAGCAGCCCCGGCACCGCGAGCATGCGCCCGTTGGTGTGGAGCCCCAGGTCCATGCCGCGGGCGGCGACCCGGGACGCCAGGCGCAGCAGATCGGGGCGGATGGTGGGCTCCCCACCGCCGAGCACCACCATGGAGCACCCGAGCTCGGCGGCCCGGTCGATGTGGCGCCCGACGGTCTCCTCGTCGAGGAGCGGCTCCCCGACGACGGCGCAGAAGGCGCAGCGGTCGTTGCACCGGTCCCCCAGCTCGATGAGGCACTTCACGGGGGCACCGCGAGCCCCAGCGCCCCTGCCCGCGTCCGCCGGACAGTCCCACTCACCCGGCCACCAGCGGCGCCAGATCGTCCAGGTCGTCGACGGGAACCCCCTGCCTCGCGAAGCTCGCCCGCAGCGCGGCCTCGGTCTCCACGAAGAACGCGTCCTCAGCAGCCCAGGGGATGCCCCCCTGCTCATACAGGTGCCGGACGCGCCAGAGGTCGTGCATGCGGTCCACGCGCACCGCCCGGGCCAGGGGCCCGATGCGGGCGGCGAGGCGCTCGGGGTCCATGGGGAGCATGGGCTGGACGACCGCAAAGGTGCTGACGCCGGCCGCGGCGAGCGCCTCCAGCGCCTCGAAGCGCTCCTCGATGGGGTCGCCGCCGGGCTCGAACAGGGCGCGCCAGCGGTCGTCGTCGGTGGGGATGGACAGCCCCACGGCGACGTTGGGCCACGCCCGGAGCAGGTCCAGGTCGTCCACCACCCGCGCCGCCCGGGTCAGGAGCACGGGGCGGAACCCCGCCGGCAGCAGCAGCTCCAGGCATTGGCGCGTGACGCGATACTTGCGCTCCAGCGGCATGTACGGGTCGGTGACGATGGGGCTCATGCGGACGAGCCCCGGCGGCAGACGGCGCAGCTCCTCTCTCAGTACGTCCGGGGCGTTCACCTTGACGTCCACCCAGCTCCCCCAGGGGACGGCCGGCAGCCCCTCCAGGCGCCGCGACAGATCGGCGCGGTCCATCACGTAGCAGAAGGAGCAGCCGATCATGCAGCCCACGTAGGGGTTCAGGTAGTAGTGGCCCTGCCCCTCGGGCATGAGCACCCGGTCCACCTCGATGGTCCGCACGTGGGTGCGGCGACTGGAGACCGAGCGCTCGGGCAGCTCCAGATCCGCCTCGCGGCGCCGCACCATGGCGAGCAGCGCGTCGGTGACCGCCCGATCCTCGTCCGTGATCGGGACCGTGGCCTGGAACTGGCGGCGGACGGTGGCGTTGAACAGGCGCGTGTGGTCGAAGCAAGGGCGGGCGTCGTCTCGGTCCTCGAGCTCCACCAGGAGCACCGTGTCCCCCTTGGCCAGGGACACGCAGATGCCCTGCTCGGCGTCCCAGCTCACGAGGCGCCACCCCGACCGGGAGACGGGCGTGCGCAGCAGCGGCGCCAGCAGGTGCCTCGCGACCTCGTCCGACCAGCGCCTCTGCGGCTCGACCACGTCTCTCTCCCTGTGCCACCCGGCTCGGCCGGTCCCGGGCAGCATAGAGACGAGGACGCCGGGCCGTCAACGCGGTCCGGTGCCAACCGCAGCACCAGATCTACAGACCAGGATCACCATAATTGCCTTGCCCGGTTGGAGGGCGCCGTGCGAGAGTACCGCCACCCGCGTACCCCAACCTGAGCTGGTGGAGAGTCCCCATGGCGAGAACCCCGCTGCTGACCGACCTGAGCCGCGCGCTCCGCATCGCACGCTTTGCCGACGCGCGCCACCTCCGCACCGAGGACGCCGTCGAGGCGGCGCAGACGCTGGAGCACCGCGCCAACATGCGGCGCCGCGACTTCCTGCGTGGCGTCGCCGGCGCCGCCGCCCTCAGCGCCGCCTGGCCGCTGGAGGCCCTCGCCGCCAAGAAGCAGCCGTCGGCCCCGAGCATCGCGATCATCGGCGCCGGCATGGGCGGCCTCGCCTGCGCCGACCGCCTGCGCCAGAAGGGCATCCTGGCCACCATCTACGAGGCGCACCCGTCGCGCATCGGCGGGCGCATCTCCTCGACCGACGCCTTCCCAGGCCAGGTGGCGGAGCGCGGCGGCGAGCTCATCGACACGGGCCACAAGACGCTGATCGGGTACGCGAAGGGCCTGGGGCTGACCCTGGAAGACGTAGCGAAGGCGCCGGGCGACGTGTTCTACCACGTGGGCGGCGCCAAGCGCACCGAGGCCGAGGTGGTCGCCGAGTGGCGGGAGCTGGTGGGGCGCGCGCGGCCGGACCTCAAGAAGCTCGGCAAGCCCACGTTCTTCAAGCACAACGCCCAGGAGGCTGCCCTGGACTTCACGGATCTCGCGACCTGGCTCGACCAGAAGGCAGGGGACCTGCCCATCATCCGCAAGGTCCTCGACGTGGCCTACACCATCGAGTACGGCCGCGAGATCCACGAGCAGAGCGCCCTCAACCTGATGTGCTTCATCCACTTCGACCGGCGCTCCAAGTTCACCCCCTTCGGCGTGTTCAGCGACGAGCGGTACCACGTCGTGGAGGGCAACGACCGGATCCCGGCGGGGCTGGCGGCGTCCATGCCGGGCCAGATCGTCATGGGCGCGCGGCTCCGCAAGCTGGCGCGCGGCAGCGATGGCAAGTACCAGCTCTGGTTCGGCACGCCGGACGGCGCCCCCTCCGTCCTCGCGGACGCGGTGGTGCTGACCGTGCCGTTCTCCGTGCTGCGGGCACCGAACTCGAATGGCGTTGTACTCGACCCCTCCCTCGGCCTGTCGGCTGACAAGCTCCGCGCCATCAAGGACCTCCCCTACGGGACCAACGCCAAGACCATGATCGGCTTCGACGGGCGCCCCTGGGCGGAGCAGGGCTGTAACGGCTCCGTCTACACCGACCAGCCCAATGTCCAGACGACGTGGGAGACGAGCTGGACCACCGCGGGGGCCACGGCCGTGCTCACCGACTACTCCGGCGGCAACCGGGGCGCGGCGCTCCAGACCCTGGCCCCCCTGCCCGGCGGCAGCTCCCAGACCCTGAGCTGCGGGAGCTGCCACACCGGCAGCCCCTACGCCGTTCCGACGGACGCTCCGTCGGACCCCGTCCAGGCGCAGGTCGGGGCGTTCCTCTCGGACCTGGAGCAGGTGTGGCCCGGCGTGACCTCCCGCGCCTCCACGGTGGGCGGGCGCTACGTCGCCGTGCGCGGGCACTGGACCTCCCAGCGCTACAGCCTCGGGTCCTACTCCTGCCCTCAGCCCGGCTACTTCACGACCATCGCCGGCCTGGAGGGCCAGTCTGCCGGCCCCCTCAAGTTCGCCGGCGAGCACACGGACTCATTCTACAGTTGGCAGGGCTACATGGAGGGCGCGGCGCTCTCGGGCATCGCGGCGGCGGACGAGCTCCTGGCGGACATCAAGACGGGGAAGCTCTGACCCCGCCGGGGGGCTGCAGGCTCGGTTGACACCCGCGGATCCGCGCCCCCCACCCGTTGGAGCGGATTCGGCCCCCTGTCTCCGGCTCTCGCCGGACCAGCCTTGCCTGGAGTCTCCCCACCCGCGGGCAGCGACGACCGCCACCGGGCCTCTGTCACACGGGGAGACTCCTGCCTAGCGGCGCTGAGCCGGAGTCACCAGGGAGTCCACGTTCGTCCAGCCCCCGAGCCACCGGGTCTTGCCGTCCTGGGTCGCGATACCGCCGGGCCCGGTCTTCGCGCCCACGATCTCGTTGGTGCGCGGATCGTAGATGCGCTTGCCGCTCTTGGCGCCCTGGTCGTCGACCTTGCCGGGGACGTGCGCGCCCCCATCGAAGGTGGACCAGATCTCGCGGCCGGTGGGCAGCCCGCTGGCGTCGAGCTCCGGTTGACTGCCGGTGAAGATGCCCACGTGGGAGAACTCGAGGCCCCCCACGCGGTTGCCGCCCTTGAGCGCCCGCTCGGTGCCCGCCGTGGCGGCCGTCGTGAGCCGGGCCTCGTCGAGCTTGACCTGCAGCGCGGCGATCTTTGCGTCGTGGGCTGCCCGGAGAGCGGCCAGCTTCTGCTCGATCTGCGGCACCTTCGCGGTGGCGGCGGCAGCGATGGCCGCGGTCGTGCTCTGGGCGGCCGCGCGCTGCTGCGCGAGCTGCTTCTCGAGGCTCTTGACGTTCGTCGCGAAGAGCGAGTAGGCCGAGCTCTCGCCGTCGATGTCGGCCTGCACCTTGTCGGGGGCGCCGCGCATCTCCAGCACCAGGATGTCTCCGGGCTTCGGGCGCTCGGACATCCCGACCTTCGCCTCCACCCAGGCGCCGCGCTTCTTCGCCTCCAGCCGGCCCATGGTGCCGTACGAGAGGACCTTCGAGTCCTTGATCTCGGTGCCCGTCGCCTGGAGCGCCATCTCCAGCACCTTGCTCTGCGCCGCGATGCACGTCGTGAAGTGCGAGTCGTCCTTGCGCATGGGCTTGGGGTGCTTCTTCAGCCACTCCTTGTCGCCCTCGTGCTGCGACCGCTCCCGCTCCCACTTGGCGACGTCCGTCGCGAGCTGCTCCTTGTTGTACTTCTTGTTGTTCTTCTCCAGCTCCTGGCGCTCGCGCCACCACGTCTCCGTGCAGATGGCGTCGAACTCCTTGTCGCCGACGCCCTTGCCATCCAGCGCGTTGCAGCGCTCGATGATCGCCTGGCGGATGGGGCTGAGCGCCTCCGGGCCGGCCGGCGCATCCGCTGACGCAGGCTCGGCGACGGGGGAGGCGTCGGTGGTCACCGAGGGGGCGACCTGGGTGGTGGTGGCGGCGCCGTGGGCAGCGTCCGGGGCGGCGACAGGCTGGCCACCCACCTGCCCCTGGGGCGAGAGGCGGGCGGCTTGGGCCGCGTAGCCCTCCAATCCCCCGAGCAAGCCGTTGGCGCGGCTTGGGGCCTCTGGCGCGGTCACATCAGTGGCTACGGGCGACGTGGCGGCTTGACGCTCGGCCTGGGCGCGGGTGCTCGTCATGGCTGTCCTCCGGGGAATGCAGGACCGTACCACAGGTGCCGGTGCGTGTCATCTGGCAAAGTGAGCGCGGTCGCCCACGCGGGGACCAGCCCTTGGAGAGCAAGCCCCGAGGCGTGGGCTGCCGGAGCGAGAAGACCCCCCAGGGTGCGGAACCACGCTCGATGGTGAGCGCGGCTACATCTTCCATCACGATGCAGCAGCGCCATGGTTCAACCCTGATGGCTGCGAGGCGGGGCGCTGGTCCTGCGCTAGCGTTGACGCGCATGCCGCGTTCGGGAACTCTGGATGCGTCTGCGGGGTACTCGCGACACGGGAGAGCCAGGAGACATCGGTGACACCAGACCTTCCGCCCATCCCCGAGGACCTCGTCGACGCCGCGGCCTCGGACCGCCTGCTGGTTGTCGTGGGGGCGGGGGCCTCCCGGGCGGACTCCGAGTCCGACGCGCCCCCCGGGCTTCCGGGGTGGCGCGAGCTCGTGGAGCAGCTCGCCGACGAAGCGGAGTCCGCGGGACTGCTTGACGCGGCTACGTCCGAAGAAGCGCGCCGTGAAGCCAGGTGCGGCAATCCGATCACCGCGGCGAGCCTGCTCCCCGAGGGCTGGGCGAAGGCTCAGGTCGCCGCTCGCTTCTCCGACCCCACGCTGCGGCCGACCATCACCCATCGGGCGCTGGCTGCCTTGCCGGGGGCCGCGTTCCTCACGACGAACTACGACGGCCTGCTCGAGCGGGCGCTCAGAGAGCGCGGCGGCCCCGCCGAGGTCTGCACCATCAGCGAGGTGGAGCGCATCGCCCGGTTTGACGTGGGTCACGTGCTGAAGCTGCACGGCGACGCAGCGAGCCACCACGACCTCGTCCTGACGCATGCGGACTTCCGCGGCGTGTATCACAATGCCGAGGCCTGGCGGCGGGTGTTGAGCGCTTTTCTCACGCAGGGCCAGGTCCTGCTGGTCGGATACGGCTACGGTGACCCCCACCTCGTCGATGAGATCACGCGATGCCTGGCTGACTTCGAGGGCCACCGAGTTGGACCGTTCTGGCTCGAGCCGACGTCTCGGCTCGTCACGGCGAGGGCAGACGGCCATTTGCGACTGATCGGGCTCACATCGCTCGACCAGGTCGCGCCCTTCCTCGAGGCGCTGGCCGCGAAGGCCCGTGACCGGCGGGCGCAGCGCTCTGGCACGCGACTCGCGCGTGTCGTCGTGACGCACCTGCCCCACGAGCTGCGAGACGCCCGCCAGCGCTTCGGCGAGGGTCGGTTCGAGGAAGCGCTTGCCCTCTATCGGCGCGCACTCGAGCTGGTCGACGCCCTCCCCTCCAGGGCTGATGCCGAGACCAGGAGGAACGCCGAGGCGTTGCGCCTCAACGTGGCCTCCTCCCTGCTCTGTCTCCAGCGCGTCGATGAGGCACGAGAGGTCCTCCTGGCCGTGGACCCTCAGCCGCTCGACGACAAGGGGAGAGGAGTCCTGGCGCAGGGGCTGGTCCAGGTGCGGGAGCTGGAGAGCGCCAGGGCGCTGCTGCCCGCCCAGGGCGACGGGGCCGTTGCGCTCGCCCGCCAGCTCCTCGCACTGGCCGAGGGGCGCATGCCCGAGCCGCTCGCAGACGAGCTGATGGTCACGCTCCCTGCTGCACGGCACCTCGTCGACCGCGGCAGGGCCTGGTCCGCCGCCCGACTGATGCTGCGTGCGCTCGATCAGGAGACGCTGCCCCGGTGGCGGCTGGCGGCGCTCGACGGCCTGCTGCGTGCCATCTCCGCGACCGTCCTGGAGTTCCCCGCTCAGGAGGAGCCCATCCCCGTGGCGGAGCGGCCGGAGGTGGTCCGCCGCTTCGAGGAGTCTCTCCGCGAGCTCCCGGACGAGACGCTCCCAGGCCCGCTGAGAGGCGCGCGGCTCAGCCTGGAGACGCGGTACGCATGGCTGACGATGGACCCGCGCACCGCCGAGCTGCACCGGCGCCTCCAGGCGGAGTATCCGCAGGAGCCGGCACCAGACGCGGAGCTGGGCTCGAGGCTCGACGTGCATCCGTGGCTGCGTCGGTTGGAGGCCGTCGGGAGCGTCGCGGAGCGAGACCCCGACGAGGCCCGTCCGCTCGCAGAGGAGCTGGCGCGCCAGTGGCCCGGCCGTGGCCCCATCGAGTGGGTCGCTGCTCAGGTTCTGACCCACGCCGGCGACCTCCAGGCTGCCGTTCCACACATGGAGGCTGCCGTCGCCGCTCTCCCGTGCTCCCGGTTCCGTCGGGTGGCGGGCGTGACCATGGCCTGCGCGGCGAGCGGCACAGAGGAGCCGCGCCGCCTCCTGCAGCGCGCCTGGGAGCTGCTCGTTCCGTTCGCGCATGAGACAGGCCCTGACGTGCTCCAGGCACGGGCCCTGGCGGCCAGCAGCGTCGCCCCCGCAGAGGCAGTCTCCTGCTGGACCCGCTACGCCGACGCAACGGACTCGCCACAGGCGTGGATCCAGCTCGGCCGGGAGCACCTGATGCGGGGGCAGGAGCGTGACGCCGAGGCGGCGATCCTGCGAGCCGGGCACGTAGGCTGGGCAGCGCTGACCGCGAAGGAGCTCGGGGACGCGACCGGGATCCTGCTCGCGATGGCGGGGAGCGTCGACCGGAGGGCTACGCTCATCGCCATGGGGCGTGCGCTCCACGACAAGCTGGCGACCACGGTGGACCCAGCCGCGCATGGAGCCTACTTTCGCGTCTGCTCGGCGCTGGATTGGCCTGCCGAGCTCCCACCACCCGACATGGACTCCCTCGCGCAGCGCGACGTCGTCACCCGGATACCCGCGGAGGTGGGGCTCGACCTCCTTCGGCTGAGTGCGGCCACCGCCGCCGCCACCGAGCAGAACTGGCGCGAGGGAGCGGTCCCCTTCTCGCTCCTCTGTGCGGCGTTGGGGCGGCCTCCGGCGGAGCTGTTCGCGCACCTCGTCGCTGAGCGCAGTGAGCCTGGCACGTACCCTGCCCCGCTGCCCAACCCGCAGAGCGATCCGCTCCCGAGCGCCGGGGTGGAGCTCCTGGTCGGAGCACTGGAGATCCTGTGGCTGCACCATCTCGGGCTCCTCGACGCGCTGCGAGACCAGCGCCCAGGCTGGAGGCTCGTGGTCTTCGAGGACGTCTTCGAGCAGGCCGTCCGGGCCATCGAGATCCCACCGGCCGCCGAGCACGCCACGCTGATGAAGATTCGCGCGAGAGCCTGCGACGCACCCGGAATCGACTGGCACCGGCCGTCCGGCGCGGCTCACCGGGGTCCGGACGACTCGGACACGGCGCTGGCAATCCAGCTCGGAGCCGTGCTCGTCGATGACACAGTCGAGCCCTCCAGCGGGGCCTTCTCCACCGCGACGCTGGTCCGCGCCCTCTTCTCTGCGGGGGTCTTGCCCCGCGACCAGGCGGAGCAAATCATCCAAGGCGCGCTCGGCGACGGGCGCCCCACCTCGGGGTTGCTCCCGCCCGCCGTCGTCCTCCGCTACGCGCCCCTGTGGCGATTCGAGGCCGCCGGCGCGCTGGACGCGCTCGTACGCGCAACTCCAGTCCATGTGGGCCCCGAGACGGCGAGGTTGATCGATGACCGGTGGGATCGCGACAGGCTAGCCATTCAGGCGCACCGCGCGGCCCGCGACCTTCGCGCCTGGCTCCAGCTTGGACGCCAGGAGGGCTGGATCCGCGTGGACAGCCGCCCGCCGGTGCCAGAGCTCGATGACCCGGAGGTCCGCGACCGACACCCGCTCGCAGCAGACTATCTGAGGGAGCTGCTTCAACGCTGGCGGTGGTGCAATGGTCAGAGGCGCATCCTCGTGGCGGAGGCCGCCGCCAGCGCCCTCCATCCGGTGGCGCTCCTCGATGCCGCCAGAGCGCTGGCGCCCCTACCGTCGTTGGCCTCGACCCTCCATCACGAGAGGACGTCCGTGCGAAAGCGCGAGGTCCACCTTCCAGACCTCGTCGACCGCCTGTGCCCCCCGGCCGAGGCCATGCCCAAGCGAGAGCAGCTCGCCGAGCACGGCACCATCGAGGCGCTCGGCTCAGACCTCCTGAAGGAGCTCGCGAGGCGGTACGCCACCTTGGATCAGGGCAGACCCGCGCGTCTGCTCGCCGCAGTGCCAGCCGCCTTCCGCCGGGCCCACCTGGGGCAGGGGCCGCTCGTCCTCTTCGTGGCGCAGACGTTTGCAGCGGCCCTCGCAGACACGTGGCTCCCGGACGGCGCAGACCTGCAAGCCGCCGAGAGGCTGACGCGCGCGCTGCTCGACACGGCGGAGGAGTCCGGCAAGTCGCTCCTGCTGGCGCGACACAGCGCTAGTGACGCGCCGCCGTCCAGCGTCGCCGACCCTGGAGCGCTGACGCAGCCGCTGCTGGTCTTCCTCGGCCTGGCAGCCCTGCGCACCCCCCTCGCCGCCTTCACGCGTGAGGGCGACGCCTACGCGAGCAGTATGGACGCTCCGGCGGGCCGCATGTGGACCGCCATCGGGCGGTGGGTCCAGGGAGCCCCGTCTCGGCGAGAGCCCGCACAGCGCGCGCTCTCCGACCTCTGGGTGTCAATGGGCCCGCGCCTCCAGGACTCGGGCGAGGGGCCGCCCCCCGAGCTGGTGAGCCTCGAGCAGGCGACCTTGGCGCTCGCCGCCGACACCGGGCCCCATGCCCTCACGCGGGGCGCCCTCGCCACCCTGGTCATCGCCTCTTCGCAGTGGGAGCAACAACCTCTGGAGCGCGTCGGGCTGCGCGTCAGCGGGGACGGTGGGACGAGGTTCGTGTCGCTCCTGGAGCTCGTGCAGCGGTGTGTGTCGCTCGTGGAAGCACAGCCTCGGGCGCTCGTCGACGCCGACGGGGACATTCAGTTCACCTATGAGGACGCCGGGGGCCTGACGGTCGCTGCGGAGGTCCCCGCGGAGGCCGTCGTCCTCCGCCTGGGCGCCTCAGCGCTTGGGACATGGGCCACCTGGGCCGCCGCGCGTTTCGGGCCGCTGGACGGGCGCCTCCACGATGCGTTCCTGGGTGCGGCCAGCGACCCCGCTGATGGCGCGCGCCTCGAGGCGGCCGCGGTGGCGGCCGCGCGCGCCCCGTGGCGCCACATGCGCCAGGACCCATCCTGGCTCTTCTCCTGGCAGCTCGGGGGCGTCCCCTTCGCGACGCTGAAAGACGTCGACGAGCTGCGACAGATCCTCTCCGAGCCTGGTCCCCTACCGGACGGCCCCCTCGTCGAGATTTTGCGCGACCGGCTCACGACGGGCGCCTGGTCGCATCGCCGCGACAAGTGGGAGCTCCTGCTGATGCTCGCGCGAATCCCGGGACCGCTGGCGAACCTGTCTGCCACACTCCTTGACGCGGACGAGCGGAGCGCAGAGCTGCTCAACGAGGCCCTCGGACACATGAGGGATCCAGACTCCGTCCCGACGGGGTGGCTCTCGGCGAGCCTCGTCGTGCTCCGGGCGGCTGCCGCGCAGAAGGCGGTCTGGGACCTCCCCGCCGGCCAGGTCGACCTGAGATCCGAGCTCCCCCGACTCGTGGAGGGCGTGATCGGGACGCTCGTGCCAACCACCTCGCCCACGGGCGACGCAGCGGCGACCCTGCCCCGCCGCGCGCAGCCAGGGTTCGCGAGGCGCGAGCCTCAGATCCTGCGGCTGTGCCAGCGGGTGGTCGAGAGCCTCGCCGGCGCCGACGCTCCCCCTCGCGAGCGCATGTGGTTGACCTGGCGCCTCGCGACCTGGTTCATCACGCTGCTCGATGCAGCTCCTCTCGAGGCCCGGCAGGCCTTCATGCAGCGGCTGGACGAGCACGGGCTCGATGCCTGGGGGGCTCCGCACAGCTCGGACGTCCCGGACCCGGCGCGATACGCCGGGGGGCGCCAGCTTCGGACGATGGCAGTGCTCCACGCGCTGCGCTCGTCTGAAGAGCTGGCCCGGTCGCGGGACGGCGCGGAGCTGCACAGCGTCGCCACTCGAGGTGTGCTGGCCGTCCTGCGAGAGCTCGCGAGCCGCGAGCCCACCCCCGACGAGCGGGAGCACCGACGTGGAGGGCGGACGGACGCCGTGGTCGACTGGAGCCCCGCCGCCACGGTGCCAGACCTCGCGATGCTCGTCCTCCTGCGGCTGGACTCCGACCAGTGGGCCTCCCTGGCGCCGGACGTCCGCCTGCGCTGGCTGAAGGACGCCGGTCGTCCCAAACACCTGCCCGACACACCACCAGATCCCGTGAGACCCGTGGTGCTCGTCGCCGCCGCCCAGGCCATCGACGAGGCGAGCGACTCGGAGCTGGAGGCCCTCGAGGTGCTCCACCGCACTGGCGCAGAGACCCTGGGAGATGTCGCTCATTTCGCCGTGTCAGTGGCGCTCCACGCCCTGGGCCGGATCCCCGTCGACCCCGGAGTGCACCGCCTGCTTGCGGCTCGGGCACAGCACCCCAACTGGGCGGCTTTTGCCGGACGTCACCTGCTGGCGACCGCTCGCTCCAGTCCCGACCAGCTCGCTGGCGAGGTGGACGAGCTGGACCGCCTGGTCGCAGAGAACGGCGGAGACCGGATCGCCGTGGCGTTGGCGCTCGGCTCTGCGGCAATGGAGGCGCCACCCGCGGGGCGGGATGAGGCGCGCGTCATCCTCGCCGGGCTTGCGACGCGCGACCCCTGGCAGCATGATGTTCGAGTGCGGCAGCTCCTTGCCGCCTTGGAGCAGATAGAGTGAACGTCCCCCCCCTCCATGTCTGGGTTCTGTGCTCCGTCAAGGGCGGCGTCGGCAAGTCGACGCTGGCTGTGGGGTTGTCACAGGTCCTGTCTGCGACGGGCGGCCGTCCGCTCGTGGTAGACGGCGACCTGACCGGCACATCGCTCGCCGACGGTCTCGACCTGTGCGCACCACGCAGCATGAGGACCGCAGCCGGTGCCTTGGACCTGAGTGCACCGCCCACGGGGGCCTGGATGTCGCGGGGAGAGACCCTGGCAGCCCGTGACGCCCGGGGTCTCGCAACAGACGGGGAAGCACCTCCCCCCCCATTCTTCAACGATGTGCTCGGCTATCGAGGGGCCTACCCGGAGCAGGAGTGCTTCATCGCGAGCGCCGTCTGGAGGTCCGATCCCGATGACGGGGTGGCCTACCTCCCGTCGTCGTCGCTCCCGCGGGACGTCGGACAAGCGCTGGCCTGGCTGCCGGTGACGGAGCCCTTGGGGCCCTGGACCCGGCGGTTCGCCTGGATTCTCGCGAGTGTCGCAGAGCAGATGCCGGAGACGACCCATGTCGTCATCGACCTGTCTCCGGGGCTTTTCGGCTTTGCGACCGAGGTCTTGTCGCTCTGCGCGCACATCCACGGGCACAGACCCCTACCAACGGGCTTTCCGTCCCTCGACTCGGGACAACGACTGGACGTCCGTGCATTCCTGGTGACCGGCGCCGACCGCTCAGACCTCTTCGCCGCCATGGAGGCCTTCGTGGCGCTTCGTCAGCAGCTCCCGACGGTGGTGCCAGTCGTCAACCGCCGCACGGAGGCTCCGGAGCTCGTCAGAGAGCGTCTGCGGAGACGATTCGAGCACACTGGGTTCGCCGGATTGCGGCTAGAGGACAGGCTCGTGTGGGTCGACGAACACGCCACCATGGCCAGACTCTTCAAGCAGGGCCGCCTTGACCTGACCCCGGACGCCAGCGCAGACCTGGCTGCCTTGATTCATGGGAGAGTCCAATGACCGCGTTGCCCTCGCGATTCATCGAGCCGCGCTCCCCTCGGCCATACTTGCAGCTCCTGCCTCCCCCAAATGACGCGAGACTGATGATCCGTGGTGCATCCCGCACGATCTACGATCTTCTGGCGCAACTGCCACAGGGGCAGCGGTCGCGCGGGGAGATTGACGAGCAGCTCCGGGAGGCGCGGGACTCGTGGGACTCTGAATGAGCGTCTACCTGGACTCCTGCATCATCATCTATCTGACGGAAGGGGAGCCTGAAGTACGCGAGGCTGCACGAACGCTCGTCGCAGGCTATGACCCCGTTCCGCTCTTCACGTCACAGCTCACCCGCATCGAGTGCCGAGTCAAGCCGCTTCGGGATGGAGACTTGGACCTCGTCCAGAGATACAACGCGCTGTTCGATGGCGGCCTGCCGGCCGTCGAGATCGACCGCCGGGTCGTGGACATCGCCACAGACCTCCGCGCAAGGTACGGGTTCAAGGTTCCCGACGCCATCCACCTCGCCACGGCCATCGCCTGGGAGGCTTCGGCCTATCTGAGCAACGACGGCGACCTCACGAGGTGCCGGGAGATCACCGTGAGGGTGTTGCCAACGACGGACTGACTCCAGCGCGCTGACATCCGTCGTCGCGGCCCCCTACCCCATCATCCGCAGCCAGTCCTTCAGGGTCGGCACCAGGAGCGCGTAGTTGGTGCGGCGGACGTCGCGGAGCGGGGCGTGGGGCTCCGGGGAGTAGAGGTGGCCCGGGTAGAGGATCGTGTCGTCGGGGAGAGCCGACAGGCGCTGTGTCAGCGACTCGTACATGGCGGCCGCGTCCCCGCCGGGCAGGTCCACGCGGCCGCACCCTTGCAGGAACAGCGTGTCGCCGCTCACCAGGCGGTCGCCGACCAGGAAGCACTGGCTCCCTGGCGTGTGACCCGGGGTGTGGAGGAAGGTCAGCTCGACCCCACCGACCACCACCCGGTCCCCCGAGGCGCGCCGGGTCAGATCCGACGCGGACAGCCCCGTCACCCGCCGGAGCCCCTCCGCCTCGTGCTCGTTGACGTGGACCGGCACCGGCCGGAGCTTCATCAGCTCGGGCAGCCCCTCCGCCGCGAAGCCGTACATGGAGCCGCCGCAGTGGTCCGGGTGGTAGTGGGTGACCAGCGCGCCGGTCAGGGTCATGCCGTCCTCGTCGAGCTGGTCGAGGAGCGCCCTGACCTCCCAGGCCGGGTCCACCAGCACGCACTCGCGCGTCGAGAGCGAGCCGATGGCGTAGGCAAAGTTGGACATGGGGCCGACAGGGATCTGACGAAAGTAGAGGTCTTCCATGGGCCGCAGGGTAGCGCAGGGGGGCGGCCTCGACAAGCCGCCCCCGTCGATGGGCGACCCGACCCCTACAGCGACAGGATGACGGAGTTGCCCGACTCGGGCTCGAAGCGGAGGATGGCGTACTTGCTGAAGCCGACGAGCAGGTGCCCGTTGGCGGTGTCCACCCAGCCCGGCAGGTGGATCATGCAGCAGGTGTCGAGCGGCCCGGACGCGGTCTGGAACTGCTTGGGCTTGGCGACCTTGAGGCCGATGTGGCTCGACCGCTGGTTCGTCACCAGGTCCCAGGAGACGATGGTCGTCCCCGCTCCCGTGCCCCCGGTCCACATGATGTTGCGGGTCGGGTCCCAGCTCAGCCAGTCCACGCCGACGAGCGCCCCCGTGCCGACCGCGTCGCTGGCGACGATGGTGCGGTTGCCCGTGGTGGGGTCGATCTTGAAGGCGATGGCGTTGCTGGAGGTCACGGCGTACAGGAACCCCTGGTGGAGGTACAGCGCGTCGAAGGAGAACTGTGCCAGCGGGCCCGTACCGATGGTCTGGCCGTAGAACTCGTTGTTGGTGCCCATGCCGAATCGGGTGACCCACTGGCAGTCCGTGCCGTCCTTCTTGATGCGAATGATGCCGTTGGGCGTGATGTTGCTGGTCGTGCCGTTCTGGAGGACCGTCACCAGGTAGTCGCCGTTGGCGTCGAGCTCGAAGCCGCCGTAGTCGTAGATCTGGGCCCAGGTGGTGGACCCTTCGAGCTTCATGCCGTTCGGGCACTGGACGTGGGCAGGCTCGTTCTGGTTCTTCGGGTCCAGGAAGCGCTTCTCCGTCCACATGACCTTCCGGTTGCCCGTCGCGATGTCGACGCGGACGATGTGTGCGTAGTTGTCCTTGTCCCCGGTGAAGGCGTAGAGATACCCGTCCTGGCCGAGCCGCACGTGGTACACGCGCCCGAGCGGGTTCTTGTAGGCGGGGCCGCCGATGATGTCATCCGTCCAGAAGGTCTTGTCGGTCGGGTCCGACTCGCCGTAGGTCGCGTAGCCGTTGGCCGGGTCCAGCCACTGCCCAGAGATGATGGTCCGGTCGCCCGAGTCGGCGTCGATGGCCAGGATGGCGCCCTGGTCCTCGTAGAAGGTGCCCTGCCACTCTATGCCCACATACATCAGGCGGGTCTCCGGGTCGAAGGTGCCGCCCAGGATGCCCGCGTTCGGGAGCTCGCGGATGGTCGGGCCCGCCCCGAACCCGTAGCTCATCGGCAGCTCCAGCGGGTTCTGGCAGATGGCCAGGCCGCCAAGCGGCACGGGCATGCGGTTGTTGCCGCACCGGCAGTCCGCGATCAGCTTGGTCTGGTACTCGTAGGTCTCGTTGGGCGGCGTGCCCTTCCAGTTGTACTGGTGGAACGAGAAGTCAGGGTCGCAGGTCTTCGTATAGTAGGGGCTGGTCTCATCCGCCACCGTCGACATGCAGTTGAATGATCCCGGAACGTTCTGGCACCACGCCACGCAGTCGTCAGTACCGTCCAGGCACTCGTTGATGTCGAAGCACTTGGAGCCGGCCTTCGAGTAGCCCGGGGCGCAGTCGCAGGTGAAGGCGCCCACCGTGTTCTTGCAGAAGGTCGTGGCGTCGCAGGTGTGGGTGCCCGTGGCGCACTCGTCGATGTCCGCGCAGCTCTTGCCGTCTCCCTCATAGCCCGTCTTGCACTTGCAGGAGTAGGAGCCGGTGGAGTTCGAGCAGGAGGCATTCGGGTCACAGTCGTGCAGCCCCTCGTTGCACTCGTGGATGTCCACGCAGCCCGAGCCGCTCTTCTTGTAGCCCGGGGCGCACGGGATCTCGGTGCAGGACTTGCCGTCGCCCTCATAGCCAGACTTGCACTTGCACGTGAACGATCCCGTCATGTTGCTGCACGACCCGTTCGGGTCGCAGTCGTGCAGGCCCTCCGTGCACTCGTTGATGTCCACGCAGATGGTCCCGCTCTTCTTGAAGCCCGGATCGCAGGGGATCTCGGCGCACGTCTTGCCGTCGCCGGTGTAGCCGGTCTTGCACTTGCACGAGAACGACCCGGTGGAGTTGGTGCAGGTCCCGTTCACGTCGCAGTCGTGGAGGCCCTCGCTGCACTCGTTGATGTCCACGCAGATCGTCCCGCTCTTCTTGAAGCCCGGGTCGCAGGGGATCTCGGCGCACGTCTTGCCGTCGCCGGTGTAGCCCGACTTGCACGCGCAGGAGTACGAGCCCGTCAGGTTGGTGCAGGACGCGTTGGCGTGGCAGTCGTGGAGCCCCTCGCTGCACTCGTTGATGTCGGCGCAGCCCGACCCGCTCTTCTTGTAGCCGGGGTCGCAGGCGCCCTCGACGCACGTCTTGCCGTCGCCCCCGAAGCCCGACTTGCACTTGCACGTGAAGGCCCCCGGAGTGTTCGTGCACGTCGCATTGGCGTCGCAGTCGTGACCGCCCTCGGCGCACTCGTCGATGTCCACGCAGCTCCCGCCGCTCCACCGGAGCCCATCTGCGCAGCCGTTCCCGGTGTCCGAGGTCCCACCGCCTCCACCGCCGCCGTCGGTTGCCCCCGTGCCTCCGGTGTCCGTGGCGATCGTGCCCGCGTCCGTCCCACCGCCTCCGCCGCCGCCGTCGGTTGCCCCCGTGCCTCCGGTGTCCGTGGCGATCGTGCCCGCGTCCGTCCCACCGCCTCCGCCGCCGCCGTCGGTTGCCCCCGTGCCTCCGGTGTCCGTGGTGATCGTGCCCGCGTCCGTCCCGCCCCCGCCCGCTGGAGAGGCCGCCTCGTCTTCGCAGGCGGAGAGGCTGCCTGCGAGCGCGAGCGCAAGACAGAGGGTGAGGCTTCGCCCGAACCGCCCGCTCGGGGAGCCCGGTCCCCGGCGGGTGCGCATCTCGTTCCACGTGCTCATGGTGACCTCTCGTCGTGATTCTGGAGCGACGGCCGCACGATCCTTGCGGGCGAGACCGTCGCATGTTGGCTTGAGCCTGCACTGTAGCGGCGGCGACGGCCCCGATGTCCCTGCGCGCTTCTTACATGGCCCGCGTTGATCGCCTGGGGTGGCCCCGCTAGAGTCCTCCCCCGTGATGCGCGTAGAGGCACTGTTCCGACTGCCGACCGGCGAGTCAGCCACCCTGGGCCACGGTGAGCTCATCGGAAGGCTGTGGTCCGCGCGGCTCCAGCTCGACGACCCGCGGGTGTCGGAGGCCCACGCCATGGTGAGCCTGCGCGGCGGTGAGCTCCGCCTCGTCGGGCTGCGGGGGCGCATCGGCGTCGGAGGGCACTGGCTCGGGGAGGTGGAGCTGACCCCCGGGCTCGTCGTGAGCCTGGCCCCGGGCCTTGACCTGACGGTGGAGGACGTCACCCTCCCCGAGGCGGTCCTGGCGCTGGAGGGCGACGGGCTGGCGCGGCAGGTGCTGCACAGCGCCTGCTCCCTGGTGCTCCGACCTCGCCCGTCCCTCGAGCCCAGCGTCCACCCGGCGGCCGCCGCCGTGATCTGGTCGAGCGGCCTCGGCTTCACGCTCCGGCTGGGCTCCGAGCCGCCGCGCCCCCTCCTTCCCGGGGATGCGTTCACGGCGGAGGGCCGCGCCTTCCGGGCGGTCGCCGTGCCGACGGTCGCCTCCATCACGGATGCGACAGCCGCCAGCCGCCTCGCCGGACCGCTCCGCATCGTCGCGCGCTACGACACGGTCCACATCGCCCGCGACGGTGAGACCGTCGTGATCACCGGGTTGTCGGCGCGCATCTTGAGCGAGCTGATCGCGGCCGGGCGCCCCATGTCCTGGGAGGCCCTGGCCGGTGAGCTCTGGGGGCACGACGAGGGGCGGGACAGCCTGCGGCGCAAGCTCGACGTCGCCATGTTCCGGCTGCGAGACCGCCTGCGCCGCGCCCGGGTGCGCCCCGATCTGGTGCGGGCCAGCGGCACGGGCGTGTTCGAGGTCGTGCTGCACCCCCGCGACGTCACCGTGGACGAGGTGTAGGCCCCCGTGGGCCGCGACAACACCGAGTCCGGGCGCCCTGGGGAAGTCGCACCTCGGGGTGAGGCGGGCGCCGCGCCGCACAGCGCGCCCCTGTGGAGCGTCGCCGACGTCGGGTGGGCTTCGGCGCCGGGACCGGCAGCAGAGGACGGTCGCTACGAGCGGCGGTCCCTCCTGGGCGCGGGCGGCATGGGCCGCGTGCTCGTGGCCCGCGACGCACGCCTCGGTCGCGACGTGGCGCTCAAGGAGGCCCACCCGGCGGCAGACCCCGGCAGCGCCGACGCCCGGCTCAACCGCGAGGCACGCATCGCCGCCCTGCTGGAGCACCCGGCCATCGTCCCGGTCTACGACGCGGGGGAGAGCCCGTCGGGGCGCCCGTGGTACGTCATGCGTCTGGTGCGGGGGCGGTCGCTGGAGGACGCCATCGGCGCCACAGAGAGCCTCGGCGCTCGCCTCGGGCTCCTCCGCCACTACCTGGCGACGTGCGAGGCACTGGCCTACGCCCACCACCTGGGGATCGTCCACAGGGACCTCAAGCCGGCCAATGTGATGGTGGGGGAGTTCGGCGAGACGCAGGTCGTCGACTGGGGCCTCGCGCGCATGGACGGGGAGGCGGAGCTGGGGTGGACCGCGGTCGCTCCAGCGCCCCACGCCACCGTCGCCGGCGCCATCCTCGGCACGCCGGCCTACATGAGCCCGGAGCAGGCGGACGGACGCGCCGCGGACGCCCGCTCGGACGTCTACGGGCTCGGCGCCACGCTGTTCCACCTGATCGCGGGCCGCGCGCCCCTCCCCGGGGAGGGCGCCGGTCGCCTCCGCGCCGACGTGCCAGAGGCCCCACCGGAGCTCCTCGCCATCCTGGAGCGCGCCATGGCCGCGGAGCCCGACCGGCGCTACCAGACGGCCGCGACGCTGCTCGACGACGTCCGCGGCTTTCTGGAGGGCAGGCGGGTCGCGGCCCACCGCTACTCCGCGTGGGACCTGCTCCGCCGGCTGGTGCGGGCCTGGCGTGCGCCCCTCGCGGTCGCAGCGGGGGCGCTCGTGATCCTGGGGGTGCTGGGCGCGCTGGCCACCATGAGGGTGGTGCAGGAGCGCAGCGCCGCGCAGCACGCGGAGGGAGAGGCCGTGGAGGCGAGGGAGCGCGCCTCCCGCAACCTGGCGGCGGCCCTGGTCCAGCAGGCCCGGGTGGCGCTCGCGGCTGACGCCCGCCCCGAGCTGGAGGTGTTGGCGGCCCACGCCCTGCGCCTGCGCCCTGGCCCCGAGGCAGCAGGCCTCCTCGCCGCGACCGGGGCGTCCGGCCATCCAACGGTGGAGCTGGACCTGCCCATGTCCTGCCACCGGTGGGTGCTCGGCGAGGGGACGGGGGCCTGCCTGGCGCCCGACCACCTGGAGGTCTGGGATACGCGCGGGGTGCCGCGTGAGCGGTGGCGGGCGGCGGAGGCGGCGACCTCGGCGGTCGTGGTCGGCGACCGCCACCTCGCCACCCTGACCCGCGGCGGCGAGCTGGTGCTGCGCTCCCTCGCCACGGGCGCGGAGGAGCTCCGGGCCCAACGCCCCTACGGCCTGGCGCTCGCGTCCGACGGGAGCCACGCGGTGCTGCTCTCCGCCAACGCCATCGAGCTGTTCGACGAGGGTGGGGCGTCCATCGCGGTCCCCGCCTGCGCGACGGACTCCACCGCCTCCGCCATCGCCGGGCACCCCCACGGCGGCGCGGTCGTCGCGTGCATCGACGGCAGCATCGCGCGGTGGACGGGGCGCCTCCCGCAACCCGTGGTGTCGGGGCCGCTCGGCCTCGTCGGTGTGATCAGCGCCATTGCGGTCTCGAAGGACGGGGAGACGCTCATCGCCGGAACGAGCAAGGGGAGCATCGGGGTGATCGGCGCGGACGGGAGCGCTGGCGTCACCGCCTCCATGGGCACGGACAACGTGCAGCGCGTCGTCCTCTCGCCGGACGGGCGGCGCGCCATCGTGGTGCTCGACCGGGGCGGGCCGGCGCTGTGGTCACCGGCGAGCGGAGCGTCGCTGGGGCGGCTGGCGGCGTCTGCCGGCGATGCGGCGACCTTCGCGGGAGACGGAGACGCGGTGGTCACGGCCGGCGAGCGGCTCCGGCGCTTCGCCCTCCCCGAGGACCTCGGCCCCAACCGCCTCGCGCAGGCGCAAGGCGTCGGCCTCACCGGCGCCACGCCGAGCCCGGACGGCTCGCTGCTCGCGCTGACCCGCGGCGACGGCAAGGTCACCGTCGTGGATCGGGCCGGGGTGACCCGAGCCACCCTGGTGTACGGGGCGCGCGCCGCCGGCGACGTGGTCGTCAAGCGCGCGGCCTTCAGCCGGGACGGTCGCCGGCTCCTCCTGGCCTGCGCAGCGACGCCGGGGGGGCTCGCCTACGACACGACCACCTGGGAGCGCACCGCCGAGCTGGCCATCGAGCCCATGGCACGGGTCGCCACCCTCCGCGACGGGACCGCGCTCGGGATCACCTATGACACGAGCCCGGTGGCGTGGGACGCGACCGGGCGGCGGCTGCCGGGCTACACGACGCAGGAGGCCTATCGGGACCTGGAGGCGGACGCGCACGGCGACGCCGCCGTCCTGCTGCGAAAGGACGGCCTGGTGGAGCTGATGCGGGCCGGTGAGGGGCCGCAGCGCCACCCACTGCTCAGGGTCCCGGACGCCGTCGCCGTCCACCTGTCGCGTGGGGGGGCGCGGGTCGCGGTGGTCACGGCGCGACGACTCACGCTCGTCGGCGGCCCCGAGCTCGCCGTGGAAGCCGGCCAGGGCATCCTGGACGTCGCCCTGAGCGACGACGGCGCCCTGGTGGCGCTCGCGAGGGCGGACGGCACCGCCGACGTGCTCGATGGGCGCACCGGGGAGCTGCGCCTGCGCCTCCGAGGCCACGACGAGCGGGTGGCCTTCGTGGAGTGGCTCCCGCAGCAGACGCTCGTGACGGCCGCCTGGGACGGCACGGCGCGCCTGTGGTCGGCGCGTCCGCTCCCGGAGGACCTGGACGCGCTGGTTCGCGGAGTCGAGACGACCCACGGGCTCACCCTCGACGGGGTGCTGGGGCCCGACCACTGGTAGGGCCTGGCCGCGCAGCCGCGGGGCCAAGATCCGTGCATGAGCGGGGCGGCGCGCAGGCTGGCGCGGCCCCAGTGACGGAGGCACCGAGCACATGACCCGCTTTCGCCGCGCCGCCTTCCTGTTCCGGCGAGACCTGCGCCTGCACGACAACACGGGGCTCCTGGAGGCGCTCGAGGCCTCCGGGGAGGTCCTGCCGTGCTTCGTCTTCGACCCGCGCCAGCTCGACCCCACGGCGCCGTGGTTCGCCCGCAATGCCCTGCTGGTGCACCTCGAGGCCATCGACGACCTGGATCGGCAGCTCCGCCCCCTCGGCGCGCGCCTGCTGCGCTTCGTCGGTCCTCCGGAGGAGGTGGCCGAGCGCCTCGTCCGCGAGGCCGGCGTCGAGGCGGTGTTCGCGAACGCCGACCACACGCCCTTCGCCATGCGCCGTGACGCGCTGATCGAGCGGCGGTGCGAGGAGGTCGGCGCGCCGCTCCTGGTCCACGCGGACGCGCTGCTCCACGCTCCCGGCACGATCCTGACCGGCGGGCGCCCCTACCGCGTCTTCACGCCCTATCACCGGGCGGCGAGCCAGCGACCCGTCCCCGCGCCCCGAGGACTCCCGCCAGAAGGGCGCCTGGTCGCCCCTCCCCTGCCCTTCGAGGCGCCGCCCGGCTTCGCGGCCGCCCGGCTCCCCGAGCGTCCGCTGGCGGTGCGCGGCGGGCGCACGGAGGCCCTGCGTGCCATCGCCAGCCTGCCCGACCACGCCGGGTACGCGGCGGACCGCGACCTTCCGGCGGTGGACTCGACCCGCCTGTCGGCGCACCTCAAGACGGGGGCAATCTCCGCCCGGGAGGCCTGGCACGCCGTCGCGAAGGCCCTCGGCGCCGATCACCCGCTTCTGCGCCAGCTCCACTGGCGCGACTTCTTCACGCAGCTCGCCTTCTCTCACCCCCGCGTCTTCGAGGGTGCCTGGCGGCGCGAGCTGGACGCCGTCGCCTGGGACGAGGCGCCCGACCTGCTGGAGGCGTGGGCCGCGGGGCGCACCGGCTTCCCCATCGTGGACGCGGGCATGCGGGAGCTCGCCGCGACGGGCTTCATGCACAACCGCGCCCGCATGATCACCGCGTCCTTCCTCGTCAAGGACCTCCACCTCCACTGGCGCCACGGCGAGCAGCACTTCGCGCGGCACCTCGTGGACTACGACCCGTGCGTCAACAACGGCAACTGGCAGTGGGTCGCGTCCACGGGGGCCGACGCCCAGCCCTTCTTCCGCGTGTTCAACCCCTGGACCCAGGGGACGCGCTTCGACCCCGACTGCGCGTACATCAAGCGCTGGGTCCCGGAGCTGGCAGCGCTGACCTCGGAGGAGATCCACGGCCTCGAGCGCAAGCGCCCACCAGGGCTGCGCTACCCGCAGCCGCTGGTGGACCACCGCACCGAGGCGCGCGAGGCGGAGGCCCGGTTTCGCGCCCTGGAGAGCCCCACGCGCGAGCGCCCCCCGGTCGAGCCACGACGCCCTTGACCCACGTCCCCACCGCAGCAATGATGCCGCCCATGTCCACCCACGGCGACCCAGAGGCCTTCGAGCGCACCGCCACCATGGCGCCGTCGCAGGGTGGCGAGCCCGTCGAGGCGGAGACGCCGTCCACCATCGGGCGCTTCGTGGTGGAGCGGGAGCTGGGCCGGGGCGGCATGGGGGTCGTGTACCTGGCGCAGGACCCGCTGCTCGGCCGGCCCGTTGCGGTCAAGCTGCTGGCGAACCAGGGAGGCGGGACGGAGGGGCGGGCGCGGCTCTTGCGCGAGGCCCAGGCGCTGGCCAGGCTCCAGCACCCCAACGTGGTCGCTGTCCACGACGTCGGCGAGCACGAGGGCCACGTCTACCTGGCCATGGAGTACCTGGCGGGGGAGACCCTCAAGTCCTGGCACAAGGGCCGCCCCGCCCGCGAGGTGATCTGCGCCTGGATCGAGGCCGGGCGGGGGCTCGCCGAGGCCCACCGGGTGGGGCTCGTCCACCGGGACTTCAAGGCGGACAATGTCTTCGTGGACCGCGACGGGCGCGTGCGCCTGCTGGACTTCGGCCTGGCGCGAGCCGCGGGCGACTCCCAGGTGGGTCTGGACTCCCTGATCTCGGGTCCCGTGTCCCTCGACAGCGAGCTGACAGTCGCCGGCGCAATCATGGGGACACCGGCGTACATGGCCCCGGAGCAGATTGACTCCTCGGAGGTAGGCCCCGCCGCCGACCAGTTCGCCTTCTGCGTGTCTCTGTGGGAGGCGCTGGCCGGCGAGCGCCCGTTCCCCGGGCAGGACCTGCGGACCCTGCGCCAGTCCATGGAGGCGGGCCCCAAATCTACGACGGAGACCGGCTGGCGGCGCCGGGTGCTCGACGCGCTGGCGCGGGGCCTCCGGGTCAGTCCATCCGAGCGCTATCCGAGCCTGGACGCCTGTCTCAACGCCATAGAGCGCGCGGCGGGGGACGACCGCTTCGACCTGGAGGTCGGGCGCCGGCAGCGGCGCGTGCTCCTCGCAGTCATCGTCGCGCTGGCCGGGACCATGGAGGCCCTGATGCTGACGGGCACCTTCCGCCCGGAGGCGACGCCGGGCGGCCTCCTCCCCCCTGCCCTCGCGGCGGCCCTCGGGCTGACCGGCGCCGCCTGGCTCGGCCGCCGCTCCCTGGCACGCAACGCCATCAACCGCCGCGTCGCCGTCGTGGGGCTCGGCATGGCCTGGCTGATGCTGGTGAACCGCCTGATAGCCCTCCGCCTCGGCACGAGCCACGCCTACGTCCTCGCGGCCGATCTCCTGCTCACCGGCGCCCTCGCGGTCGGCGCCACGAGCCGGGAGGCCCGCTGGCTCGGCCTCGTCGCTGGCATCCAGCTCGTCGGGGCGGTGGCCTGCGCGCTCCTCCCCACCGCCGCCCCCCACATCTTCACGCTGGACGCGCTCGCCACAGCGGCGCTTTCCGCCTGGTTCTGGGAGCGGTGACCGGGTGGGGGTGTCGCGCGGTCGGGGCCCCGCCGTTCGCGATGATGCCAGCGACTCCGCGCCACCCCGTGGTGCCCGAAGCGACGACAAGCCCAACGGCAGGGGGAGCCTCGCGGTCGCGACTCTACAAGACGTGGACGGCTCCACTCAGGCGCTGCGGCGGGCAGGCATCGCCGCCTGACCGCGCCGGCCGCAGACCCGGGCGATGGCACGAGGCGTCGCGCGAAGATGCGCACCTCCTGCGTACGGCGGCCCGTCGTCGACCACCGCCGGCGCCACGCTGGCGCAAGGAATGCACATCCTCCGGAGTCAGATGTGATAGGTTCTGCGCGTGGGGGCGATTCAACCGTGCCCGAGGAGATGGTGATGGATAGACGCCGACTCGCTGGAATTCCGGCCACGACCTTCGAGCAGTGGGTGCTCGTGCCTGAACTCCTGAGGCCCGTACCCGAGGCAGGACTGAACCCCGGAGTGCCCCTCGTGGGGTACATCTTCGCCGACCACCTGACAGGGCTTCGCATGTGGGCAGAGACCGCCTGCACCATCGGCCCAGGTGGGCGAGTCGAGGCCACGGGACCGCGGTTTGGCAGACAGGGCACGACGATGCTCATCATTCAATTCGGCTGCTGGGACCCCGACACCGTGCGGGTGCTGCGCTCCGCCGAGAGGCGGGCGCTTCGGTTGGAGGACCCGCCCGGCTGGCTGTCGCACTACAACTCGGCGCGATACACGGCCTTCCGCCAGGAGGAGGCGCTTGATCGCTTTCGCGCCGATGGGTATCCCGACGACGTGCAGGTCATCCTGGCGGTAGGGAGCGGCCAGCCCGAGCGCGTGTGGATCAGGCTGGAGGAGACGGTCCTCGGCGACCTGTGGGTGGGCACGCTGCTGAACCAGCCGGCGCAAGGGCACCTCGGAGTCCAACGTGGTGACATGGTGTGGGTCGAGCGAGTCTTTGCGGGCGACTGCGGGGAGGAAGCGCTGGTGTCCACCGGCGTCGCGGAGTGGGATGGAGAGGGAGCAACGGACCAGCGCGCCGAATGGGAGATAGCAGCCAACGAGGCTCGCCGGTATCGTGATGAGGGCGACCTCGTCCGAGCAGTGCAGATGCTCCGACAGGCGCTCCAACACCGCCCCGATGATCCTGAACTCTACACGGAGCTGGCGATGCTGTATCGCCGCGGGGACGATCCGATCAAGGCCGAGGGCATGTTCCGGTGGGCGGTGAGCGCCAGCGACGAGGCCCCCTGGACCGTGGTCAACCTGTCGACCTTCTTGGGGGAGTGCGGGCGTGTCGAGGAGGGGCTGGACCGTGTGAGGCCGCTGGTCGACGCTCTGCGTTGCCGCGCACCTCTTGGGGACGAGAAGGCTCGGATACACCTGCCGGGGGCGGAGTTGACCATGGCCTGGTTGCTCTCGGAGCAGGGGCACCACGAGGAGGCGCGCGACCTGGCCCATCGATGGGTCGACCACGAGGAGCACGGGGAGTTCGCTCGGGGGCTGCTTGGAGTGGACGACGACCAGGAAGGCGAGTCCGACTGACTCGACCATCCGGGAGACGCCCCGCGTCGAGACGCTCCCACCGGCTCTGCGCCTTCGCAGCACCATCGCCCGTGTCCCGTCCACCGCTGGAGGCCGGGAGCCGCTGGCGACCCAAGTGGCGCAGGCGGCGCAGGTGGCACAGGTGGCGCAGGCGGGGGAGTCAGTCCCGGAGCGAGTCACGCGCCGGGGGCGGCGACCGTCTCCACCGCCAGCGCCCGGTCGAACAGCGTAGCCACGTAGCTCGGGTCCGCCCTGAAGAGGACGAGCATCGCCGGGCAGTCCGTGACGCCCCAGCCCAGGGCGCCCTTGGGCGTGACCGAGACGATCCACGAGTCCAGGTGGATGCCCGGGTGGCGCGCTTCGAACTCCTTCAGCTTCTTCCAGGCGTGAAACTTCGAGTCCGCGGCGCCCACCCTCGACAGGCCCGTCGGGTCCACGAAGATCACCCACTGCTCGGCGCCGCGCACCACCCATACGATGAAGTCCGGGTAGAAGCCCTCGAAGCCGATGCCGCTCTTCGCCGGGTTGCGGAGCAGGTGGATCCATGCTCCTTCGAGCAACCTTGGCCGGGTGGCGAGGTACTTCGCCAGGTCCCGGACAAAGCCCAGCTCACCGTCGTTGGGCGGCACCGGCTCCGTCCTGACCTGGATGATCGCCTTCTTCGGGTCCGTGGCCCCACGAGCGGGTGAGTGAGGTGCATGTCCGGCGACGTGGCCTCAAGGACGCCCGGCCGGCCCTGCTCCACGCGCTCGCGACGCCGCCCGCGTCGCACTGAACGTTTGACGAGCAGCCCCAGCCATGCTACTTGAGGGGCGTCTGAGCGAGCACCACGGCATCACAGCCGTGGCGGGAGGTATGATGCGCCCCATTGCGATAGACCTGTTTGCAGGCGCTGGGGGCATGTCCCTTGGGTTCGAGCAGGCCGGTTTCGACGTCGTCGCTGCCGTCGAGATGGACCCCGTGCACGCAGCCGTTCACCACTACAACTTTCCGCACGTCAAGACTGTCCCTCGCTCCATCGTCGGCCTCTCGGGTGCAGACATCGTATCGGGAACGTCCGCGGCGAAGCGCGGCGTCGCTGTCGTCTTTGGTGGTCCCCCGTGTCAAGGGTTCTCCTTGATGGGCCAGCGAGCCCTGGACGATCCCCGAAACCAGCTCGTCCGTGAATTTCTACGGATCGTGCTCGAGTTGGAACCCTCTTACTTCGTATTCGAGAACGTCAAGGGACTGACTCTCGGCGAGCACCGCGAGTTCCTGCAGGAGTTGGTCCTGGCATTTGAGAGGAATGGATACATTGTGCGAAAGCCGTGGCAGGTGCTGAACGCCTGTGCCTATGGCGTACCCCAGGATCGAGAGCGGCTGATTCTGATGGGCGCACGAAAGGGCTGTATCCTGCCCAGCTACCCACCCTCTGTCTCCTCACCGCCGCCACGACGCGGCTCCTCGCTCCTGGACTTGGATCTGGGACCATCGTGTAGCGATGCTCTTTCGGACCTGCCCGACGCTGACCTGTTTCCCGATCTCGTTGACTCCGACACCGTCAAAGTCGAGCTTGTCCCTCCCGCGTCTTTCTATTCCAGAGAGCTTCGGTGCCTCTCCGACTCCTCCTGGCACGACGGCCACAGACGCTCCTGGGATTGTACAGCCATGACATCCAGCATGCGTACCGAGCACTCGGCGATCTCCCGCAGACGCTTTGCGTCAACGGCCCCTGGCACCGTCGAGCCCATTTCCCGCTTCTACAAGCTCACCGCTGACGGCGTCTCCAACAAGCTACGTGCGGGTACCGATTCAGCGCGGGGGGCGTTCACCAGCCCTCGCCCGATTCACTACGTTCATCCGCGGTGCATCACCGTGCGCGAGATGGCTCGCCTCCATGGCTACCCCGACTGGTTTCGGTTTCACGTGACCAAGTGGCACGGCGGACGCCAGGTGGGGAACTCAGTACCTCCCCCTCTTGCGAGGGCTGTCGCGCTTCAACTGGTTGGCCTGTGCGGCGGGTCACGGACTCCCGCAGACCTGGCACATCTGACCTTGGGTTCGCCCGCGCTCCTGGCCATGTCAGTGTCGGATGCTGCAGCATATTGGTGTGTCGAGAGTCCAATTGCCCGCAGGGATCGCAAGAGCGGTGCAACGAAGCGCAGACAGATTGATATCGAAGTGTCAACCAGGTCAGGCGACGCATCACATGGGTAGCAGCACTCAGAATCGGTATGTGGCATTGATCGAGAGGGTCTTCCTGGACTCCTACACACCCGGCTGCGAGGACATCCCCTTTCACCGGCAGGACCTTGTCGCTGCCGCCGCCACGCTTGGGATGGATCTTCCGAAGAACCTCGGCGACGTCCTCTATTCCATTCGGTATCGAACGGCAATGCCTTCAACCATCGCTGCAACGCAGCCCGCAGGAAAGGTGTGGGTCATCGAGGGCACCGGCCGTTCCACCTACACGTTCCGTCTGGTCCCGATCAACAGAATCCGGCCTAATCCGTTGCTCCAACCCATCAAGATTCCCAATGCCACTCCCGAGATCATCTCTCAATACTCCCTTTCGGATGAGCAGGCGCTGCTGGCCGTGGTTCGATACAATCGGTTGATTGACCTGTTTCTTGGTCTTGCCACGTACTCTCTCCAGAATCATCTTCGCACGACCGTCAAAGGGATTGGACAGATTGAGATTGACGAAGTCTATGTGGGCGTGGACAAGCACGGCAGACAGTTCGTCATACCCATTCAGGCCAAGGGAGGCTCGGACCAACTCGGTGCCGTTCAGACGAAGCAGGACGTTCGCTGCTGCTTGGAGAAATTTCCGTCACTGATCTGCCGCCCCGTTGGAGCGCAGTTCATCGAGGACCAGTTGGTCGCCCTGTTCGAGCTCACCATTGACGGAGAGGATGTTCGCATGGTGGACGAGCGCCACTACAAACTCGTTCCTCGGAGCGAGATCTCGAGCATCGACCTTGACACCTATCGAAGGGTCTCTACATAGGTCTCGGCAGACGTAACGTGAGCCACAGCCGCGACGTCCATGGGCGTCGCGGCCAGCGCCCGAATGAGAACACTGCGGTCGATGGCTACCCGTCCCATTCGGCTGCCTCCTCCGCGTTCCCTCTTCGCGTGGCCTCTCCTGGCCCCTGCACATGGGGTCAGACCACGGTGAACACGGGCATCCGCTCACTCGCCTGGGCGAGCTGCTCGATGCGGTCGAGGAGTTCGGGGAGGCGGGCGCGGAGCTCGTCCTCGTCCTCGACGGCGAAGGCGAAGGCGGCGGGCCGCGCGCTGGCTCCACGCCCAGGATGGCGGCCTGGAGCGCGCGCTGGTCGTCCAGGGTGGGCGCCTCCCGGGCGCGGCGCGCCAGCACAGGACGAAGGCCGCCTCGATGGTCTTGCCGAGGCCCACCTCGTCGGCGAGCAGCCGGCCACTCTCGGCGGTGGCGCGGAGCCCGAACAGGGCGGCCTCGATCTGGTGCGGGTTCAGGTCGACTCGGGCGCCGAACAGGGCGGAGCCGAGGGCCTCGACCTCCCCCGAGCCCCCCGGCGCCGCAGCTCCAGCGCTCCGTAGCGCGCGTGGTACGCGCTGCTCATCGCCCGGTTCTGGCAAGCGGCCTCCTGCCGGGTCATCGGCGGAGTGGGCACCGTCGGGACGGCGCTGACGGGAGGGGCCGGGGAACGGTCCCCACCGTTCGCCGAGACGGTCAACCTGCCATATACAACGGTCCCCACCGTTCCCGGGAGACGCTCGGGGAACGGTCCCCACCGTTACAGAGGGGGACCGACGGCGTCTGGAACGGTTCGAGGAACGGTGGGGACCCTTCGCGGAGGGCGTTGGTGGTCTTGCGGAACGGTCCCTACCCTTCGCGGAGGGCGTTGGTGGTCTAGCGGAACGGTCCCTACCGTTCGCGGAGGGCGTTGGTGGTCTTGTGGAACGGTCCCTACCGTTCGTGGGGGGCGTTCGCGGTCCTCAGGAACGAGCCCTGCCGTTCCGAAGGCGCGGTCCCCCACCAGGCGCCGGGTTGACCCTCCCCCACGACGAACGTTCAGTGCGCCCCGAAGCGCAGAAGGCCGACTACGGCGATCAGCTCCCCATGCTTCGCGGGTCGGAGCCGGCCAGGTGTCGCAACGAAGAGGCTCTCGCTCGCCGTGAAGAGCTTGCCGGGGCGCGCGAAGCTCTCGTGGTGCAGGCCGCCCTCGGCGAGGTCGCCGTCGGCATTGGAGATGGCATGGGGAGCTCCATAGGGGTTGCTCGTCACCTGCACGCAGTCACCCTGCCCGACGCTCGCAAGAACGACCGCTGGACGCCGCTTGGAGTGTGACAGGTCGGAGAAGGGAAAGGGGAGCAGGACTACCGATCCGGCTGCAGGTACGCCCATGCCTCGTCCTCCTCGGGCCTGCTCCAGTCATCGAGGGCTGTCTCGCTCAAGATGGCGGTCTCTGGATGAGAGGCCGACTCAGCAGCGTCTCCGTCGTCGAGGAGGGTGAGGATGGCCATCGTCGGGCGGTCGAGCTTCATGGGCTCCGGGACTCGGACGGTCCCCTCTTCGTCCACGATGGCGCGCACGGACTTCAGCACGGCGGCTCTCCTTGGACCCTCGGCGGCAGCTTCCAGCAGGTACAGTGCCAGCGGCCTCGAGTCATCGTCGGCGCCGCGCCGACCGCCGTCAAGCGCGCCACCGGATCGTCCGCGGCGGCCCTCCGTGGCTCCCCGGCGAAGCGCGCGCGGCACCGAAGGGCGCCGGGACGCTCGGCGCAGGGGTGAGGATCGTTCGGAACCTTGCTCGGATCGTCCACCATCGGCTCGTACAATGGGAGCTTGCCTTTTCGACCGTAGCGACACACACTCCGCGACCGATGACACAGATGGAGCGGGCGGGTCCCCTGGGGTAGGTGACAGGCACCGCTCTCCACAGGAGGTGGTCCATGACGACGGACGCGCAGGAGCTGGAGTATACCCCCGCGCGGGGTGAGGCGGCGCTGGCGGCGGTGCGGGAGGCGGCGGAGGCGCTGGCGCCGGGGGAGGTGCAGCGGATCACGGCGGGGCTCCTGACCATCGGGCTCCGCGCCATCGGTGTGGCGCGGCGGATCACCGACGACGAGGCGCTTGCCGCCCGGTTTGCCGCGCTGCCGCCCGCCGAGCTCTCGCCGGTGCACCTGGCGCGCCTCGCCGACCTGGGGTGGGCGGCCGTGCACCTGTACCAGCAGGGGCTGCAGGCGGACGCCGTCGCGACGAGGGCCAGGCTGCCCGTGAAGCTGGTGGAGGATGCCGTCTCCCGGCGGTCGCGCATGCTCGCCGCCGTCACCTACTACCTGGGGGATCTGCCGAAGACCGGCGAGGAGATTGCGTCCATCCGATCAGGCGGCGGTCACACGGACCTGGCCTTCGATCTGCAGCGGCTCGCGGTCCTCTACGACGCGCACCGCTCCGTGCTCGAGATCGACACGAAGTACTGGCGCGCGACGGACGCCAGCGACGCGCGACGCGACGGCGACGAGATCCTCGCGACCATCGCTGGAGTCCGCCTGCCGGGCGCGCCCGCCGACCTCCCCGAGCGCGTCTTCACCCTGCTGCGGCTGAGCTACGACGAGGTGCGGGCCGCGGCCCTCTGGCTCCTTCGGGGCGAGCCCGATGCGCTGGACGGCTTCCCGGCGCTGCACGCCGTGGACGGAAAGCCCAAGGCGGCCGTGAAGCCCGCCCCCGCTCCACCGGAGCAGCCCGCGCTGGCCTGATCGGCGCCTGGGAGCAACGCCGCCCCCCGGCGCTGCCCGACCCGCTGCTGGTGGACCACCGCGCCGAAGCGCACGACGCGAAGGCCCGCTGTCACGCACTCCACGCAGGGGCGCAGCATCCCGGCAGCGCCGTCACAGCGGAGGGATGCTCAGCCGACGGATCACGAACGGCTCCACGTTGACCGCCCCGACCGCGAACTTCAGCACGTCGCTGCGGGAGGCGTACACGGCGCCCTCCGCGACGGTGAGGCCCGAGTAGCCGCCCTGGAGGGAGCCGTCCCCGTTCGGGTGGACCGGGATCGCCGCGGTCACGGAGCCCGCGGTCCAGTCGGCGTTCATGACCACCTCGGCGACGGTGTCCTCTACGACGACGTGGATGCGCCCGTCGAAGATGACGAGGTCGTCAGCGCCACCGGCCAGATCGCCGAAGTCGAGATCCAGCGCCGTGACCACGGGGGCAGGCGTGTCCAGGCTCACCCGAATCAGCCGCGGCGGCAGGTACTTGCCGCTGATGAGCGTCTTCTCGTCGGGAGACAGGACGATGCCGTTCTGACCGATGGCCTCCGGGTCGAGGAGCGGGTCGCTCACGAGAACCTTCAGCACGGGCTGCGCGCCCGCGGCGATCTCGTAGATGCGACCAGCCTGACGGTCCGTCACGAAGGCCACCCCGTCCGAGCGGAGAGCGAAGTCCGTGCACGCCGCACCGGGCGCGGCTTCCTCCAGATCGACCCGCGCCGTGAGCGCCCCGGAGTCCACATCGAGGAGGAGCACCTCCCCGCGCTCGATGGACTTGCCCTTCACGGTGCAGACCCACAGGCGCCGACGCGCTGCGTCCACCTCGAGGCCGAGGGTGAGCCACCCGTCGCCGTTGCCCGGGTGGAGCTCCGAGAGCGCGCCCGTGACCCCGTCGGTGCGCGTCACGTTCCCGCGGGTCAAGCTGCCCGTGAAGAAAGCGCGGGTGACCGGATCGAAGGCGACGCTCTCCGGCCACGCGTCTCCGCCCAGCTCGTAGAGGTCGAGGAGCGGGGAGACGGTGGGGGACGAGTCACCACCCGCCCCTCCCGCATCCCCACCCACCACGGCGCCGGAGTCCGCGCCAACGGCTCCCGCGTCCTGCCCGCCATCTGCCCCCGGACCTGCGTCCTGTGACCCGCTCGCGCCGTCGAGGATCGCCCCACCCCCGTCCTGCTCCGCGGGGTCGCCCTCACAAGACCACAGGACCTGAACCAACAGCACCACCACCAGACCTCGCCCGTTCGTCACCGCCCGCTCCTCGTGTGGGTTGCTTCCCGGCCGCCCATGGTAGCACGTCCCAACCGGAGCGCACCCACCCGCGACCAGGACGTCCTGGACCCATGGCCGGGCAGCAGGATCGATGCGGCCCCTGTCCGCGCCCTGCGACGCGACGGCCGTCGAGCGCGCCGCCGCCGGGACGTCGTCGCACCGCGACGCAGCCCTTGGCTCCGAGAGCGGTGAATGTGCGCTGGGCTGCGCCGTCGGGGCCCCGCCGTTCACGATGATGCCAGCGACTCCGCGCCATGCTATGGTGCGCGTCCGAAACCACCAGACACCAGGAGCACCCATGAGAGCAGCCGTCGCCCTCACCTTGATCCTGATCGCCGCGACCGCCACCGCGGCCCCCCCGCTGGATCCGTCCAACACCTGGTCGCTGATCGTCGGCGTCCAGCGCTGGAAGGACCCGGACCTCGCCCCGATGCCGAGCGCCAAGCGCCTGGACCGCGCCCTGGACGAGCGCCTGGCGGCCCTCGGGGTCCCCGACGACCACCGGATGGTGCTCCTCGACGAGGCCGCCACCACGGCGGCAATCCGCGAGGCCGGCCAGCGCCTGGCGGGCCTCGCGGGTCCCGACGCGACGCTGATCGTCTACTACGCCGGCCAGGGCCTGAAAGGAGCCGACGGCACGGTGTCCTTCGCGAGCTACGACACCGACGCCCGGCGCCCACAGACCGGGTGGCAGGTCTCGACCATCGCCGGGTGGCTCGCCAAGGGGTTTCGCGGCAAGCGCGTCCTTCTGCTCGCCGACGCCCGACACAGCGGCGCGCTCCAGGACGTCGCGCGCACCCTCGGCGGCAAGTCGCTGCACGTGGCGGCGCTGACGTCGGCCACGGCGTCCAACGCCTCCACCCGGACGTGGACCTTCACCCGCACGCTGATCGACGCCCTCGCGGGCCGCGCCGAGGCCGACCGGGACGGAGACGGCGCCATCACCCTGCGGGAGCTGTCCGACGAGCTGACGGAGGCCCTCGCCCACCGGGACGGGGAGAAGGCCGGCTACACCAACAAGGGCTGGCCCAAGGACTTCGCCCTGAGCCGCGCCGAGCGGGCCCCTCGCGCCCAGGTGCCCGGCAACCCCTACGTCCAGGTCCGCCAGGGCGAGTGGAAGGTGGGGCGCATCCTCAGCGACCAGGGCGCCAGCGTCACCGTGGAGCTGCTGAAGGATGGCGACCCCTCCCGCGTGCAGGTCCAGAAGTCCGACCTCAAGCCGATCGAGTGGCCGTCGTACGCGCCGAAGAGCGGCGTCCTGGTCTCCCTCGACGGCCTCACCTACGAGGGAGACGTGGCGCGCGTGGACGGCCCCTTCCACCTGATCTCCTACGCCGGGTGGCCGCGCGACCGCGACGAGTGGGTGGCCGGCGACCGCCTCCGCGGGCCGCTCGGGGGCCCGGGCGTCTCCCAGGCAACCCGCCAGGTGATGGTCGACTGGGGCGGCGCGTGGTGGCCGGCGGGGGTGAAGGAGCGCCAGGGGGACCGCTACTGCGTGCGGTTCATCGGGGGCAGCCCCGCCTGGGACGAGTGCGTGGCGGCCGACCGGGTGCAGCTCGGCAAGGACGTGGAGCCGGTAGCCGTCCCCGTGAACGCGCGCCCCGTGGAGGTGCTCTGGAACGGCAAGTGGTGGCCCGCGAAGATCCTGGCTGAGAAGGCCGGCCGCTTCTACGTGCGCTACGACGGCTACGACGAGCGCTGGGACGAGTGGGTCGGCCCCGAGCGCGTGCGCCCCCCCACGCCGCCGAAGCCGGTCGTCGTGATCCCCGTGGCGCCCATCGAGGCCTACGCCCTCGGGCAGACGGTCGAGGTCCAGTCGACCGGCGGCTGGTACAAGTCCGTGATCCGCAAGAAGGACGGCAACCGCTACCTGATCCACTACGAGGGCTGGGCGGACTCGTGGGACGAGTGGGTCACGACCGACCGCATCCGCCTGCTCGCGAGCGATCTCCCCGCGGCGCCGCCCCCGCCGGCGACGGCCGGCCGCTACGCCCTCGGCCAGAGCATCGAGGTCCTGTGGGGCAGCTCCTGGTACAAGGCCACCATCCGCAAGGTGGACGGCGAGCGCTACCTGATCCACTACGACGGCTGGGCCGACTCCTGGGACGAGTGGGTCGGCACCGACCGGATGCGCTGATCCCGAGAGTGCGACCCGCGGCGACCGTCTCCGCCGAGCGGCTCTCTCCCCATGACCCGTGGAGGTACGGAGGTGAACCAGACCAGGACCCTGCGCATCGCGACGGTCGTGGGTCTGATCGTCGTCGTCGGGGCCTTCTACCTGCTGACCCTCCGCCCCGGCCACGACTGGGGCGGAGACTTCGCCCTCTACGTCATGCACGCCCGGTCCATCGTCGAGGGCACCGGCTACACCGACACCCCCTGGATCTACAACCCGGACGACCCGGGCCTGTCCCCGCGGGCCTATCCCCCGGTCTTCCCGCTGCTGCTCGCCCCCGTGCTCGCCGTCACGGGCGTGGACCTGGACGCGCTGAAGATCGTGCCGCTCCTGTCGCTCCTCGCGTCGCTCCTGGCGATCTACGCGCTGGCGCGCCAGCGCACGGGCCACCTGCGCGCCCTCGCGGTGGCCGCGCTCTTCGGGCTCAACCCTTACGTCTGGCACTTCTCGAACGGCGTGAAGCCGGACCTGACCTTCGTGCTGTTCATCTACGCGACCTTCGCCTTGTGGGGGGCGGTCCAGGACCGCTGGCAAAGTGGGGCGGCGCCAGGGCTCGCCGCCGCTGCGGGCCTGACCGCGTACCTCGCCTACGGGACGCGGAGCGTCGGGATGCTCCTCGTGGCGGGCATGGCGGCGGCGCTGCTCTCCCGCGCCCGCCGGCCTCGCGACCTCGCCGTGGCGCTCGTCGCCTTCGCCGTGCCCGCGGCGATCCAAGCAGCGCTCATCAGCGTCGTGGGCAGCTATGGCGACGTGTTCGTCCTCTCCTGGGACGTCATCCTGCGCAACCTGGAGACCTACCCGACCGTCATCGCCGCGCTGTTCGACAACGGCCGCTGGGAGCCGCCGACCCTGGCGCTCACTGTCGCGACGTGCCTGCTCGCCCTCGTCGGCTATGCTCGCCGGGTCCGGGAGAGCCCCTCTGCCCTGGAGGTCTTCCTGCCGCTCTACCTGGGCACCGTGATCATCTGGCCCTACTACCTGGCCCGCCTGCTGGTGCCGGTCATCCCCGCCCTGCTCCTCTACGCCGTGGAGGGCGCCGACCGCCTCACGCGAGACCGCCGGCCCTGGCTCCAGGCGGGGCTCGTGGCGCTCACGCTCGGCAGCTACGCGTCCAAGTACGAGACCGTGGACATGGGGCCGGTGCAGGAGGGCGTCATGCTGCCGTCCAGCCAGCAGCTCTTCGCCTTCGCTCGCGCCGAGGGACCACCGGATGCCGTCTGGGCCTTCTGCAAGCCGCGCCCGCTCGCGCTGCTCACCGGGCGCCGCAGCATCTCCTGGACGCCGAAGGCGACGGACGCCGAGCAGTGGGCCGCCCTGGACGGCGCCGGCGTCCGCTACGTGGTCATCGCGGTGTGGTCACAGCGCGACATGCAGGAGCTGGCCCCCTTTGTGCTGCGCAACCGCCACCGCTTCCGCCCCGTCTTCCAGAACGAGCAGCTCGCCGTCATGCAGGTGCTCCCTCCCCGGTGAACGCTGTGCGCCCCCCCGGCTCGACGTCATCCGGCGCACGCGAGGCCATGACTTCAGCGGGGGAGCTCGGGCACGGGAGAGGCATCCAGAGGCGCCTCAGGCCGACCCGCGTCGCGGTTCACAGGCTCTCACAGGGTCAGAAACAAATATGGGCGCGGCCCTCATGCGCCGAGTTCGCGGCGGATCGGCCTCGGCCAACCCCGCGGATGCACTCCTGGTACCTCCCGGGGTTGGCCGGGGCCGAGCCGCCCGAAGGCGGCCATGAGGGGCGTGCAGCTACTTGTTGCTGACCCTGTCGATGCGGTGAATCACACGCGGTCCGCCGCCAGAGGAGGTGGTGGCCTGCGATCCGGCCCTGGGCGCCCAAGCCCCGGCCCACTCAGCTCGCGAGCACCTCGCGCAAGACGCGACCCAGGTCGGCGACGCTGTAAGGCTTGCTGAGGATGCCGCTGAAGCCGTAGCCGCGGTAGTCGGCCATGACGGGGTCGTTGAAGTAGCCGCTCGAGACGATGGCCCGGACGGTCGGATCGAGGTCGAGCAGCCGCGCTACGGCCTCTCGCCCGCCCATGCCGCCACGGATCGTGAGATCCAGGATCACCGCGTCGATGCGCTGCTGCCGCCCGAGCGCCTCCCGGTATGCGCTGATCGCCTCCTCGCCGTTGGACGCATAGCACACGTCGTACCCGAGCTGGGAGAGGCACTGGCCCGCGAGCTCGCGGATGGCCCAGTCGTCGTCCATCACGAGGATCGTCCCCGTCCCCGCCTGGAGCTCCGAGTGCTCGCTCCGGGACCTCGGCTGCGGGCACTCCAGCACCGCGGGCAGGTACAGAGTCACGGTCGTCCCCTTGCCAGGCTCCGACTCGATGACGACGTGCCCGTCGTGCTGTTGCAGGATCGACAGCGTCGTGGAGAGGCCCAGGCCCGTACCGATGTCCTTTGTCGTGAAGAACGGGTCGAACACCCGCGGGAGCAGGTCGGGCGGGATCCCAGGCCCGTGGTCCTCGATGGTGACCCTGACGTGTGGCCCAGGGTTCAGCGGCAGGGACTGGTCATCGGCGTACATGACGTTCTCGGCCCGAATCACGACCTGCCCCCCGAGCGGCATGGACTGAACCGCGTTCAGCGTCACGTTCTGCACCGCCTGGCCGAGCTGCCCCGCGTCCGCCTCCACGGCCCACAGGTCGTCCGCAATCTGCAGGTCGCACGCCACGCTGGAGCCGCCGAGCGCCAGGTCCACCGCGTCGGGGAGCACCTCGGCGAGAGACAGGGTCTCGCGGATGGGGGCGCCTCCCTTCGAGAAGGTCAGGAGCTGCCGGGTCAGGTCCCGCGCCCGCTCGCACACCCTTGTCGCCGTCCGCAGGCGGTCAGCGGCGGCGGGGACCTGCGAGCGGACCATCACCTCCGCGAGTGAGACGCTCGCCATGACTCCGGCCAGGATGTTGTTGAAGTCGTGCGCGATCCCTCCGGCGAGCACGCCGAGCGACTCCAGCTTGTTGGTCCTGAGGACCTCGGCCTCGACGCGCTGCTGCTCGGTGATGTCTCGCAGCACGAGGACGGCGCCCGAGCTGACTCCCGCGACGTCTACGACAGGCGCAACGTGGTAGTGCAGGACGCGGTCGTGGAGCGGCAGCGCGCTTCGGCCCTCGCGGAAGCCGTCCGTCTGGCGGTCGAGCACCGACTCCAGGGCGCGGCCGATGCTGCCGTTGGCTCCCTCGATCCGCTCCACCAGGGACCGCAGCGGCGCCCCGCGCACCTCGTCGAGCTTGTGGCCGAGCAGCAGCTCGGCGCCGCTGTTCATGAGGACGACACGCCCCTCCGTGTCGGTCGTGACCACCGCGTCCCGCAGCGAGCGGAGCGTGACCGACAGACGCTCCTTCTCTTCTGCCAGTCGCGCCTCCGCGCGCTTGCGTGGCGTCACGTCGCGAAGCACGCACAGGGTGGCCGCCTCGCCCTCCCACTCGGTGCTCACGGCGGAGACCTCGGCGACGACCCCTGGTCCGCCTGGGCGCGAGACGACGATGTCCACCGTGCGGTCCGCCTCGATGCGGTGGCCGAACGGCTCTCCCACGATGGCGGCGCGCCATCCGAAGAACCGGACCGCCGCCGGGTTTGCGAAGCGCACGAGGTTGTCGGCGTCCACGACGACGATCCCGTCGGCAGACTTGTCCACGATGCTGCGAAAGCTCTGCTGGCTCGCCGCCAGCTCCCTGGTCTGATTCTCGAGCTGGCGGGCCTGCTCCCCCAGCAGCCGAGTCTTGCGGAAGAGCTCGACGAAGGCCATCACCTTGGCGCGCAGGACGTGGTGGTTGACGGGCGCGAAGATGTAGTCGACCGCGCCGAGCTCGTAGCCCTCTGCCACCTGGGCGTCATCGGTGCCGATGCTCGTGACGAAGATGATGGGCGTGTGCTCGGTGCGCAGCCGCTGGCGCACGAGCCTCGCGATCTCGAAGCCGGAGAGCCCCGGCATGGCCACGTCGAGCAGCAGCACCGCGAAGTCGCGATCAAGGAGCCACCGGAGCGCCTCCTCCCCGGACCGCGCCGCGATGACCTCGAGGGGGAGCCCCTCGAGAGAGGCGCACAGCGCCATGAGCTTCTCCGGCGTGTCGTCGACCACCAGCGCGCAGGCAGACCCGGCCGGTGGCCGAGCGAGCTCCACCCTGGAGGTCGGGGCTCGTGCCGGAGAGTGCGGATGCGACGCGTGGGTGACCGGAGCCACGGGAGAGACCGCGACTCGCCCGGGTTCGACGGGCCGAGCCGTCACGCCACGCGGCGCCGTGACGACACGGACGGCGGCGACGTGCCGCGTGACGGGGGCGGCAGACCCGCTCGCCGGAGGGGCGCCCCCTCTCAACCCGGCCTCGGGAGTGCGATCCTTCGGATCCTGCCTCGCAGGGCCACCGGAGGCTCCCGCTGTGGTGGCCCCGTCAGCCGACATGGCTCACCTCGCCGAGCGGCAGGCTCGCCGCGATCAAGGAGCGGAGGAGCGAGAGGAGCTTCTCCGTCTGGACCGGCTTGGCAACGTAGGCCGACGCACCGGCGGCGAGGCACTTCTCCCGGTCACCCTTCATCGCCTTGGCGGTCAGGGCGATCACCGGCAGGGTCTCTCGCCCGGCCATATTGCGGATGGCACGCGTGGTCTCGTAGCCGTCGAGATCGGGCATCATGATGTCCATGAGCACCGCGTCGATGTCGCCCCGCACCCGCAGGAGGGCGAGGGCATCCTTGCCGTTCTCGGCGGACGCGATCTCCATGCCGTACCGCTCGAGCACGCAGGTGAGCGCAAAGATGTTGCGCACGTCGTCGTCCACGATCAGCACCGTGCGGCCAACCAGGCCCACCTCCGGCGTCGGCTCCGGCAGGTCCCGCCCGTGCGTCCCGCCCCGATGCAGGAGGCGGTCGAGCTGCTCGACCAGCGCGTCTGGGGTCGCGACGACGCGAACGGGCAGCGCCGGAGCCTCTCGGGGCTCCTGCCGCTCTCCGTGGCCGTTGCCCTCCGTGAACAGCAGGACTGGCGGCACGCGCTCGGCCCCTTGACGCTCGAACAGCACCGCGGGGAGCTCATCGCCGTCCGGCAGCGCCACCACGCACTCGACGCCGCTCGCCAGCGCCACCGATGCCTCCTCCTGGGACGCCCCGACCATCACCTCCACATTCGCCCCGGCGACCAGCCCCATCACCTCCTGGCGGCCGGCGTCGTCGCCTCCCACGACGAGCACCCGGCGCACGGACGTCCGGATCCACCGCGCGACCTTCTCGCTCGCCTCGAGGAGCTCCGCGTGGGTTGCCTCCGGGTCCACCCACACCACCGCGCCCGCCAGGAGGCTGGCGAAGCGCTGGTCCTCCGGGCAGGCGACCAGGGTCGGGATGCGGCGCAGCGCCGGATCGTCCGCGAGCCTCTCGAGCAGCCCCGCGCAGGCCGGAGAGCCCAAGTCGGCGGCCAGCGCGGCCGGCGCGCACTCGGTCGCTGCGGCCAAGGCCTCGTCGGCCGATGCCGCCTCGTCCAGCGTGAAGCCTGCGGCTTCTGCTGCCTCCTGGAGGCGCCTGGAGAGGAGGCCCTCGAAGCCGACCGCCAGCATCACGACCTCGCGGTCCTGCTTCTCCGCGGGCGCGGGCATGGCGCTGAACGGTCGCGACAGCACCTGGAAGCCGCGCTCGGTCCCTGCGCGGTCACCGTCGACCAGCGGGAGGTACAGAGTGAAGGTGCTGCCTGCGCCCACCTCGCTGTCGCACCGGATCTCGCCGCCCAGGAGCTGAGCGATCTCTCGACTGATGGACAGCCCGAGCCCGGTGCCGCCGTACTTGCGGCTCGTCGTCCCGTCCACCTGCTGGAAGGCCTCGAAGATGAGCTGCTGCTTGTCGCGGGGCACGCCCACGCCCGTGTCCCGCACGGCGAAGGCGATGATCGCGGACGCACGGATCAGCGACTCGCAGCGGGTGTCGAGGACCGACACACGGTAGGCCCGCAGCTCCACCTCGCCGCGATCGGTGAACTTGAAAGCGTTGGACAGCAGGTTCTTGAGGACCTGGTGCAGGCGCGTCGGGTCCGTGCGCAGCGTCCGAGGCAGCGTCTGGTCCAGCACCAACCGGAACTCGAGGCCCCGTGCGTCCGCGACGTGCCGGAAGCTGCGGTCCACCTCTTCCAGGAACTGGTGCAGCATCACCCGGCTCGGCTCCACGGTGACCGTGCCCGACTCGATCTTCGTGAGGTCGAGGATGTCGTTGATCAGCGTGAGCAGATCCATGCCCGCGGAGTAGATGGTCTTCGCGAACTGCTGCTGGCGGGACGAGAGGTTGCCCTCCGGGTTCTCGGAGAGCAGGTTCGCCAGGATCAGCAGGCTGTTCAGCGGCGTGCGCAGCTCGTGGGACATGTTCGCGAGGAACTCGGACTTGTAGCGCGACGTGAGCGAGAGCTGCGCTGCCTTCTCCTCCAGGTCGCGCTTCGCGTGCTCGACCTCCCGGTTCTTGCGCTCGACCTCCGCGTTCTGCTGCTCGAGCAGGCGCGCCTTCTCTTCCAGCTCCTCATTGGTCTGCCGCAGCTCCTCCTGCTGCTGCTGGAGCTCGTGCGCGAGCGACTGGGACTGCATCAGCAGTCGCTCCGTGCGCATGTTCGCCTCGATGGTGTTCAGCACGATGCCGATGCTCTCCGTGAGCTGCTCCAGGAAGATCTGGTGGGTGTGGCTGAAGCGGTTGAACGACGCCAGCTCGATGACCGCCTTGACGTTGCCCTCGAACAGCACGGGCAGCACGATCAGGTTGAGCGGCGGCGCCTGGCCGAGCCCCGACGAGATCTGCACGTAGTCCGGCGGCACGTCCGTGAGCAGGATGCGCTCACGCTCCAGCGCGCACTGGCCGACGAGCCCTTCGCCCAGGCGGAACTCCACCGACAGGTGCTTGCGCTCCTTGAACGCGTAGCTGGCCTTGAGCCGCAGCACGCTCTCGTCCGAGTCCGGCTCCATCAGGTAGAAGACGCCCTGCTGCGCCGAGACCACCGGCGCCAGCTCCGCGAGGATGCGTCGCGCCACGGTCAGCAGGTCCTTCTGCCCCTGGAGCATCTGCGTGAACTTCGCGAGGTTCGTCTTGAGCCAGTCCTGCGCCGCGTTCTTCAGCGTCGTCTCGCGCAGGTTGGCGATCATCTGGTTGATGTTGTCCTTGAGCGCCTCGACCTCGCCCTGCGCCGCCACCTGGATGGACCGGGTGAGGTCGCCCTTCGTCACCGCGGTGGCCACCTCCGCGATGGCGCGCACCTGCGTGGTCAGGTTCGCGGCGAGCTGGTTCACGTTGTCCGTGAGCGCCTTCCACGTTCCCGCCGCGCCCGGCACGCTCGCCTGCCCGCCCAGCTTCCCCTCGACGCCCACGAGGCGTGCCACCGTGGTGACCTGGTCGGCGAAGGTCGCCAGGGTGTCGATCATCCCGTTGATGGTGTCCGCGAGCGCCGCGATCTCACCCTTCGCCTCGAAGGCCAGCTTCTGCTTCAGGTCACCCGTGGCGACCGAGGTCACGACCTTGGCGATGCCGCGCACCTGGCTCGTCAGGTTGGCGGCCATCATGTTCACGTTGTCGGTCAGGTCCTTCCAGGTGCCCGAGACGCCCTTCACCTGCGCCTGGCCGCCCAGCTTGCCCTCCGTGCCCACCTCGCGGGCCACGCGGGTCACCTCCGACGCGAAGGAGTTGAGCTGATCCACCATCGTGTTGATGGTGTTCTTCAGCTCGAGGATCTCCCCCTTCACGTCCACGGTGATCTTCTTGCTCAGATCGCCGTTCGCCACGGCCGTCGTCACCTGGGCGATGTTGCGCACCTGCGCCGTCAGGTTGCCGGCCATGGAGTTCACGTTGTCGGTCAGATCCTTCCAGGTGCCGGCGACGCCGGGCACGTAGGCCTGCCCGGCGAGCTTGCCCTCGGTGCCCACCTCGCGGGCGACGCGGGTCACCTCCGACGCGAAGGATCGGAGCTGGTCCACCATCGTGTTCATGGTGTCCTTGAGCTGCAGGAACTCGCCTCGCACGTCGACCGTGATCTTCTTGCTCAGATCGCCATAGGCGACGGCCGTCGTCACCTGGGCGATGTTGCGCACCTGGGCCGTCAGGTTGCTCCCCATGGAGTTCACGTTGTCGGTCAGGTCCTTCCAGACGCCGGAGACCCCCTTCACGTCCGCCTGGCCGCCCAGCTTGCCCTCCGAGCCCACCTCGCGGGCCACGCGGGTCACCTCCGACGCGAAGGAGCTGAGCTGATCCACCATGGTGTTGATGGTGTTCTTGAGCTCGAGGATCTCCCCCTTCACGTCCACGGTGATCTTCTTGCTCAGGTCGCCGTTGGCGACCGCGGTCGTCACTTCGGCGATGTTGCGCACCTGCCCCGTCAGGTTGCTCGCCATGAGGTTCACGTTGTCGGTCAGATCCTTCCACGTGCCGGCGACCCCCTTCACCTCTGCCTGGCCGCCCAGGTTGCCCTCGGTGCCCACCTCGCGGGCCACGCGGGTCACCTCCGACGCGAAGGAGCTGAGCTGATCCACCATGGTGTTGATGGTGTTCTTGAGCTCGAGGATCTCCCCCTTCACGTCCACGGTGATCTTCTTGCTCAGGTCGCCGTTGGCGACCGCGGTCGTCACTTCGGCGATGTTGCGCACCTGCCCCGTCAGGTTGCTCGCCATGAGGTTCACGTTGTCGGTCAGATCCTTCCACGTGCCGGCGACCCCCTTCACCTCTGCCTGGCCGCCCAGGTTGCCCTCGGTGCCCACCTCGCGGGCCACGCGGGTCACCTCCGACGCGAAGGAGCTGAGCTGGTCCACCATGGTGTTGATGGTCTGCTTCAGCTCGAAGATCTCGCCCCGCACGTCCACGGTGATCTTCTTGCCCAGGTCGCCGTTCGCGACCGCGGTCGTCACCTCGGCGATGTTGCGCACCTGGCCCGTCAGGTTGCTCGCCATGAGGTTCACGTTGTCGGTCAGGTCCTTCCACGTGCCGGCGACGCCCTCCACCTCCGCCTGCCCGCCCAGCTTGCCCTCGGTGCCCACCTCGCGGGCCACGCGGGTCACCTCCGACGCGAAGGAGTTGAGCTGATCCACCATCGTGTTGATGGTGTTCTTCATCTCGAGGATCTCCCCCTTCACGTCCACGGTGATCTTCTTGCTCAGATCGCCCTTCGCGACCGCCGTCGTGACCTGGGCGATGTTGCGCACCTGGTCCGTCAGGTTGCTCGCCATGAGGTTCACGTTGTCGGTCAGGTCCTTCCACGTGCCGGCGACGCCCTCCACCTCCGCCTGCCCGCCCAGCTTGCCCTCGGTGCCCACCTCGCGGGCCACGCGGGTCACCTCCGACGCGAAGGAGTTGAGCTGATCCACCATCGTGTTGATGGTGTTCTTCAGCTCGAGGATCTCCCCCTTCACGTCCACCGTGATCTTCTTGCTCAGGTCGCCGTTCGCGACGGCGGTGGTCACCTCGGCGATGTTGCGCACCTGCCCCGTCAGGTTGTTCGCCATGAGGTTCACGTTGTCGGTCAGGTCCTTCCACGTGCCGGCGACCCCCCTCACGTCCGCCTGCCCGCCGAGCTTGCCCTCCGTACCCACCTCGCGGGCGACGCGCGTCACCTCCGACGCGAAGGAGCTGAGCTGGTCGACCATCGTGTTGATGGTCTGCTTCAGCTCGTAGATCTCGCCCCGCACGTCGACGGTCACCTTCTTGCTCAGATCGCCGTTCGCGACGGCGGTCGTCACCTCGGCGATGTTGCGCACCTGGCCGGTCAGGTTGCTCGCCATGAGGTTCACATTGTCCGTCAGGTCCTTCCAGGTGCCGGCGACGCCCCTCACCTCCGCCTGCCCCCCCAGCTTTCCCTCGGTGCCCACCTCGCGGGCGACGCGCGTCACCTCAGAGGCAAAGGAGTTGAGGCGATCGACCATGATGTTGATGGTGTTCTTGAGCTCCAGGATCTCGCCGCGCGCCTCCGCCGTGATCTTCTTCGCCAGGTCGCCGTTCGCGACCGCGGTGGTCACCTCGGCGATGTTTCGCACCTGGGCGGTCAGGTTGCTCGCCATCAGGTTCACATTGTCGGTCAGGTCCTTCCAGGTGCCGGCGACGCCCTCCACCTCGGCCTGCCCGCCCAGCTTTCCCTCGGTGCCCACCTCGCGGGCGACGCGGGTCACCTCCGAGGCGAAGGAGTTGAGGCGGTCGACCATGATGTTGATGGTGTTCTTGAGCTCGAGGATCTCGCCGCGGGCCTCCGCCGTGATCTTCTTGGCCAGGTTGCCGTTGGCGATGGCCGTGGCGACCTCCGCGATGTTTCGGACCTGGGCGGTCAGGTTGCTCGCCATCAGGTTCACGTTGTTCGTCAGGTCCTTCCAGGTGCCCGCGACGTCCTTCACGTCCGCCTGGCCGCCCAGCTTGCCGTCGGTGCCCACCTCGCGGGCCACGCGGGTGACCTCGTCCGCGAAGGAGGACAGCCGTGAGACCATGGTGTTCACGGTCTTGGCGGTGCGCAGGAACTCGCCGCGGAGCGGGCGCTGGTCCACGTCGAGCCCGATGGTCTGCGACAGGTCGCCGTTCGCGACGGCGCCAATGACGCGCGACATCTCCGTGGTCGGCCACACCAGGTCGTCGATCAGCTCGTTGACGGAGTCGACCGCCTGAGACCAGGAGCCCTCCGCCTCGGCCAGGGACGCGCGCCTGTGGAGCTTCCCCTCCTTGCCGACGTTGGTCGTGACGCGCCCGAGCTCCGTGACGAAGCGGCGGTTGAGCGCCACCAGGTCGTTCATCGTGCGGGCGATCTCCCCGTCGATGCCCGTGCAGTCGAGCGGGAGGCTCACCGTCAGATCGCCGGCCTTGAGCGCGGTGAGCGCCGTGAGGAGCTGCAGCTTGTCGAGCTCCTTGACCGAGTGCGCCGTCATGTCACCCATTTGCACCACCTGTCCCTGCTCGAGCACGTGCGCCGGACACACCAGTCCCCTCGCCTGGGATCATTCAACCCACTGGATTGACAGGCGATCTGCGCGTCGCCCGCTCCACTGATGATGGCCGTTGAATGCTAGATCCTGTGGCTTGGTGTGTCCACCCGATCGGGCGCGCCGGGGGCGAAAGCGTGGAGAAGCACGACGAAAACAGGACCAAACAGGTGCGCAATGACCGCGGTGGCAACCGCGCGGATTCGCGAGCCTGAGTGGCTACGCGGATGGAACGTGGACTCCAGGGCGCCCACGAGGAGCCGCCGGTACGGACAGGCATCCGTCTTGCAGCCGGGGCTGCGCGGGACCGTGACCGTCACGCACGCCCAGAGGCCAGGCTCGACACCGCATCACAGGAGGCCCCAGATGAGCCGCCCCCCGTCGACAGCCGCGCTGCTCGCCTTCTTCTGGTGGTCGCTCGCCCCTGGCGTGGCCCGCGCCGCCGCGCCCTCACCCGGCGCCGCTGCCTCCACGGTGGATCCCCCCACCGGGAGCAACGCTGCTCCGCCAGTGGAGCCTGCGCCCGCCACCCTGTCCGCGATCCACATCCGCCTCTCCCCCGCGACCAGCCACAGCTGGAACGTGGGGTGGACCTGGGCGCGCCTGGGCCTCGCCTTCGACCTGCTCGAGCGCGGCACGGTCGAGGCAGGCACCTCGCTCACCATGTCGATGTTCGGCCCCTCACTCCACGTCGACGCCTTCGTCCGCGGCGGCCTCGCGTGGGTCGTCGTCGACGGGCGGGACTCCGCCGGCGAGGGGTGGACGCTCCAGCCCCTGGCCCTGCTCGGCTACCGCTACCTGCCGCTGGCCGACGAGGGGGATGGCTACGCCGCGACGCAGGTCAACCACTGCGCCACCTTCGAGACCGGCCTGGCCGGAACCGTCTGGCTCACCGAGAGCGCCGGCCTCGATCTGCACCTCAGCGGCGGCGTCTGGGTCCCGTTCCACCGCGTCGACGGCCGCAACTGGAACAACCCTTACGTCAACGGGCGCCACGACGACCTCTACGGCGACGTGACCATCTCCCTCGGGCTCTCGCTGCGCTAGGGCCCGTGTGGCCGTTGCCCGTCCATGAGGGCGCGAGCGCCAGGATGCCGGGCGACTCTGGACCCTCGGCGCTGGCGCTTGCTCACAGGGCACCGACGAATCTCCCGGGCGCCCGGCGTCACAGCGACGGGATGGACCCGGGCTCCCCCTCCCACGACGCGCTGGGCAGCGCGTCCATGGCGGCCTGCCGGTGGCCCCGGTCGACCAGGAGCGCGCCGAGGCACACCAGCAACGAGACCAGCACCACGACGGCCACCACCAGCAGCCGGAACAGCGGGCTCGCCAGCAGCGGCATGCGCCGGCTCTCGCTGCGGTAGCCCGCTCGCGTCGACAGGACCGGGCTCGGCGGGGGCGGCTCGGGCGCTGGGGGGGGCACGGTCGGCTGCTCACCGGGCCGCGGGATGGCGTCCACGACGAGCAGGTCGGACAGCTCGACGTGGGCCGGCGGTGCCGCCACGGCGTCACCCTCGATGTGCTGCCAGAGGGCGGGCGTCTCCTCCGTGTCGTGGGAGGGCCCGGCCGCGAGGTGCTCCAGGGTCGCGCCGGCTGGTCGCCCCGGCGCGGCGGCGAGGGGGATCGCCGCGTGGGCGTGCAGCCCCTGATCGGCGGTGGGGACCAGCTCCAGCGTGTGCCGGTCGCGGCGCTGGCGCACGGGCGCGACGGGCGCCCCGGGCCGAGGCGGGTCGCTCGGGCCCTCCCCCCTCTCGACCTCGATGAACATCGACCCCGGCCCCGGCGCAAAGTCGTGGCGGTCCATCGGGATGAGGCCGCCGGGCTCCCCCCGCGCCTCCTCCCTCTCCTGAGCCAGCGCGACGAGCGCTGCAAGCCGCGTCTGGAGCGCGTCGCTACGGCGGCGTCGCTCGCGGGGGCTCAGGTTGGGGTCCAGGCTGCGGAGCGCCTGATCCAGGGCGAGCCTCATGGCGCCAGCGTTCTGGTAGCGCAGCTCCGGGTGGACGGTGGTGGCGCGCGCGAGCACACTGGCGAGCGCCGTTCCGGGTCCGCAGAGGGGGCGCAGCGCCAGCCCGAGGGAGAAGAGATCCTCCACGGGATCGTGCGGGAGATCGGACGCGGGCAGGGCGAGGGCCGGGACCGTCAGGCGCACCTCTCCCCGGCGCGACAGCCGGATCGCCCCACCGTCGATGGCCCCGTGGACGAGCGGCTGCGCCCCCGCGCGGGCTCCCGGTCGGCCATGGAGCGCCTCGATGGCGAGGCACACGTCCTTGCCGATGCTCGCGATCACGTCGGGCGGGAGGGCTCCGGGCGCGGCCCGGGCGACCGCCTCGAGGTCCGAGCCTGGGACGTGCTCCATCACCGCGAAGATGGTGTCGCCATCGCGACACACGTCGAGGAGCGCCATCAGCGAGGGGTGGGAGCGATCGGCGATCAGTCGGAGCCGCTCGGCGACCTCCAGGGAGAGGCGGCCATCGACCAGCTCCGCAGGGTCGAGCACGCGGACGACGACGCTGCGCTGAAAGCCATCGGTGTCCCGCACGCGGGCGAGCCACGAGCCGGGGGATCGCTCCGGCCTGAGCAGCTCATAGCCACCGAGGACACGGTGCGGGCGGGCGGGGGCGTCGGTCACGGACCGGTCACGCGACACCCACCGGGGTGAAGATGGTGGCCTCGCCGCGGGCGAGCTGCAGGAAGTCGGTCAGGCGTCCGCTCAGCTCCTGCACGAGCCCCGTGCTGCCCTCCGCCGGGTCGCCGAGGAGGAAGCGGCTGGCGACGGAGCCCCCATTGACGACTGCCTCGGCGATGGCGTTGGCGTCCACCTGCATCACCCCGCGTGGGTTGTCGAAGCGGAACGACAGCTCAGGCCCCACGTCGAAGCGGGCCGACGCCAGGCTGGCCCCCTCGAGGCCCGCGCGGCTGTAGCCCGCGGACACCACCCGGTCGAGCTGCGTGCGACCGGACGCGGCGACGGTGACCTTTCCACCGTTGTCATAGGTGACCAGCGGCTCCTCGATGGCCGCAAACTGGTTGAACGCCTCCTGGAACCGGCTCACCGCGGACTCGATCTCGGCCCGAGCCGCCGACTGCTCCGCCGCCTGGGCGGCCCTGTCGGCGGTCTGCTGAGCTGCCTTCGCGGCCTCCTCCGCGGCGAGGGAGTCGCCCTGCCCGGCCTGGGCGCTCGCCGCCTCCGCCGCCCGCGCGGCCTCCTGGGCTGCCTCGGCATCGCGCGCAGCGTCCGCCGCGAACCGCCCGGGCAACACGCTGATCGCCTGGAGGAAGGCCGCCTCTCCGTCTGCCAGGACCAGCCTCCTGTCGCCGCGGCTGGCGAGCATCACCTTGTTGGTCGCCGCAGAGAAGGTAGCGCGGGTGTTCGGCGACAGGAGCTCGACGCGCGCCAGCACGTCGGTCAGGGAGTCCGAGAACGGGTCCACGTCGATCTGGTACCCGTTCACCGAGAAGTCGCCTCGGCGAACGCTGGACAGCGCCGGCACCTGGGCCATGGGGCGCTTCGAGTCTGGCATCCGCCGGGCCGTCCGGGTCCCCGCCATCTGGAGCAGCGCCTCGTCGAGCCCCAGGGTCCGCGACGACGTCACATGGCCGGAGGTCACGACCCGCTGGGTCGCCTCGATTGCGTGAGCGAGCTCCCCGGCCGCCCCTTTGAGCGCCGTGGCCTTCTCGACGAAGCGCGCGTGCTGCTCCGCGTCCCCGCGCCCGCGGCTGGGGGCGTCATCTGGGCGGCTCGCGTAGGGCGTGGGACGGGTCGCGGGGCCCACGAGGGCCGGGTTGACGCCTGAGATCTTCATGTCTGAGCACCCCTCAAAGCTGCGATTGCACCGGGGACGGCAGAGTCTAACCAAATCGGGGCAACGGCGGAACTGGATACTTACTTAAACCGGCGCACGTTCCGGCCAGGCCGAACCGGACCGGAGCGCGCTGCGGAGGTCGGACTTGCATCCGCCCGGCTCGCAGGGGCAAGCTGCACGCCGTCAGGAGGTGTGCCGTGAGCCGAACTGCAACCGTGGCGCTCTGGGTGGTCGCGACCCTGCTCGGGGCGTGCGCCGCCGAGGAGGAGTCCGCCAAGGACGCCGGCCCCGACACGGCCGCCCCAGCGGTCGACGCCACGACCGACATCGTCACCGGCTGGCTCGACCTGGGCACCGTCCCCGACCCCGAGCCCGAGTGCGCGACCGCCGCCGACTGCGCGGGCAAGGGGGACCCGGGCCCGTGCCAGACCATGGTGTGCGCTGCGACGACCGGAAAGTGCCTGTTCGCGCCGGTCAACGACGGCGCCCCCTGCGACGGGAAGAACGCCTGCTATACGGACCAGGTGTGCTCGGGTGGGCTCTGCCTGGGCGGCAAGGCCGTCGACTGCAACGACGCGAACGGCTGCACCAACGACGAGTGCGACCTGGACGAAGGGTGCGTCCACCTGCCCCGGGTCGGGCCCTGCGACGACGGGGACCCGTGCACCAAGGACGAGCACTGCATCGACGGGCTGTGCGGCAACGGCCTGGACACCTGCCCCGCGCAGTGTGGCAACGGCTCCTGCCAGACGACCAAGGGCGAGTCCTGCGACACGTGCCCCCTGGACTGCGGGCCGTGCTCGGACGGGTGCACGGTCTCCACGTTCGGCGGCTGCTCGGGCTGCGCCTGTGAGGCGTGCGTGTGCGCCGCGAAGCCCGCCTGCTGCACGGGGGCCTGGACGGCCGACTGCGTGAGCGCCTGCGAGCAGTGCGGGTCCTGCACCCCCTGCGGCGACGGGGAGTGCGACCCGCTCGTCGGCGAGACCTGCGAGACCTGCGGCGCCGACTGCGGTCCCTGCCCGACCGGATGCGCCGAGCGCGCCGAGGGCGGGTGCCAGGGCTGCTCCTGCGAGGGCTGCGTGTGCGCGGCCTCCCCCTTCTGCTGCGACGTGGCCTGGGACGCGACGTGCGCGGCCGCCTGCGAGGAGTGCGGCACCGGGTGTACCGGGTGCGCCACCTCCACTGCCCCCGGCTGCAATGGCTGCGGCTGCGAGGAGTGCGTGTGCGACCTCATCCCCACCTGCTGCACCGGCGCGTGGTCGGCCCTGTGCGTCACCGCCTGCAAGACGGAGTGCCAGGGATCCTGCCCGGACGACCTGCCGTGATGCTCCAGGTGACCCCATCGCCGCGATGGGCGCTCCTGGCGCTCGCCCTCGCGGCCTGCGGCGAGTCCGCGCTGCCATCGGACACCCTGTGGGGGTTCTCCATCGCGGTGCTGGGCGACCTGGACGGCGACGGTACGCCGGAGCTGGCGGTCAGCGCCCCGGCGACCACGGAGACCCGCGGCGATCACGCCCGCGTCGAGGCAGGCCGGGTGTGCGTGCTCTCCGGCGCCACGGGGGAGGCGCGGGGGTGCTGGACGGGCGCCACGGGGCGGGCGTGGCTCGGGTACTCCATGACGACGCTGCGAGGCCCCGGTGGCGCCTCGCGCCTCGTGACGTGCGCTCCCTTCGAGTCGACGCGGGAGGCGGCCTTCGTCGGAGCGTGCCACCTGGTGGAGCCCGGCGCGCTGCTCGACACGGCCACCGTCACCGGGCTCGTGGAGGGCGAGGCCTTCGGCGGCACCGCGATAGCCCTCCACGACCTGGACGACGACGGCTGGCAAGAGCTGGCGGTGGTCTCGCCGTCCTGGGGCGCCCAGGAGGGGGGCAACCTCGGGCGCCTCACCGTGTTCTCGGGCTCGGGGGCCCTCTTCTCCGTGGAGGGCGTGACACCGGGCGAGGGCTTCGGGCTCGGGGTGGCCCCCAGCCCCGACGCCACCGGAGACGGAGTGCCCGACGTGGTGGTCGGGGCGCCCCTGGCGTGGCCAGGCGGTGCGCTCCACGTGCTCTCGGGCGTCGACGGCGCCTGGGTGCGCACCTGCGAGGGCCCGGACGGTGCGCTGCTGGGCTACGGAGCCGTCGCGGCCGTCGTCGGGACGGGCGAGACGGCGACCCCCGTCGTGGTCACGGGCCAGGACGCAGAGACCATCGTGGCGGTCGACCCCGTCACCTGCGAGGTCACCCATACCTGGGCAGGGCTGCGCGGCCCGGATGGGGTGGACGAGCCCCGCCTGTCGCTCCACGGGGCGGGCGACGTGGACGGCGACGGGGTGCCCGACGTCGCGGCGGCCATGTCCTGCGACAGCCCCAGCTGCTCGGGCGGCCTCGTGTTCCTGCTGTCGGGTGCCACGTTCACGCTGATCCGTGAGCTCTCGGGGCCCGACACCTTCGGCTCGACGGTCCGCCCCTTCGCGGACTGGACCGGCGACGGCATCGCCGAGCTGCTCGTGGGGGTTCCGACGGGCGAGAGCGGGCGCGTCCTGATCGTGGACCCGGTGACGGGCGGCACGGTGCGCGCCATGGGCCTCGACGCCGGCTGGGAGGAGTGACGATGCGCCTCCTGACGTTCGCCCTGGCGCTGCTCCTCGCGCCGCCGGTCCTCGCAGACGGCGACCTGGCCCCCCCCGACGTGGACACCAGCGTGTCCCTCGATGACGCCCTCGAGCCCCGGCTGCGCTTCTCCCTGCTCGGCGCGGGCGTCACGGCCCCCATCTGGCGGGTGGCGCCACAGACGATCTCGTGGGCGCCGGGGGCGCTTGGCGCCATGCCCAGCGAGCAACTGCTCGGCGCGCGCGTGGTCATCGCGCCGGGCCTGGTCGCGGACCTGGACGGCTTCACGCTGCACGCCCACCTGGGGCCGACCATCGGCGTCACGGGGGAGCAGGCGGACCGGGGCGCCCTGACCTGGTCCATGGACGCGGGCGTCGTGGGCTTCGAGGCGCGCGTCACGGGGACGGCACCCATCGGGGGCGCGGACCGCCTGGGGGTCGCCGTCGCCCTGTCGGCCGCCTGGGCCTTCACGGGCGTCTACACGGTGACCGGGTCGGGGATCACGGGCGGGGTGGTCGAGGAGCGGGCGTTCACGCCGGACCTGCGCATCATCGAGATCCTGGTGCTGCCGACCTGGTCGCGCTACGGGGGCATGGTGGGGGTGGGCCTGGACGTGCAGCACCACGAGGCGGACGCGGGCATCGGCCCCGCCGGCAGGTGGAGCGACTGGTTCGTCGGGGTGGCGATCAGCGGCGCCTTTGCCTTCGACCCGTGATTCCCCCCAAGTCCGCGTGATCTGTGCTATGTGTGCACCCGTGGCTCCATCAGGAACAGGAGGCTCGACATGAGGACGGTGGCACTGGTGGTGATGCTGGCCGCGTGCGGCAGCTCGGAGCGGGTGGTCCCCAAGGAGCAGATGGTCGACCGGGCGGCGATGGAGCGGGAGGCCGCCGCGCGGGAGGCCGCCCAGAGGCAGCAGGCCGAGGCGGCCGCGTGGAAGGGGCCGACGGCGAAGCTGGGCGAGGAGATCCACCTGGTGGGGACGGGGGCGGTCAAGCTGGAGGGCACGGACCTGGTCCTCCAGCTCGTCAAGACCTCGTGGACGACGGTGGAGACGCCGCGGGGAAAGTCCCGCAAAGGCACGGCGCGCCTCATGCTCACGAAGGGCGACGCCGAGGAGATCAAGGACGTCCAGATCGACGAGGGAAAGGACGGCCTCGCGCTCGGCCTGCGCATCGAGGTGAGCCACGCCCACGAGGCCTGGGACGACCGCACCAGCGGCTATCTGCCCGAGGCGAAGGTGGTGGTCACGAGGCCGTAGCAGGCGTCAGGGCACCAGCAGGGTCCCCGACCGCTCCTCGGTGACCAGCTCCGTCAGCACGGCGTGGGGCTCCGCGTGGCTGAGGACGTGCACCTGGGGCACGCCGAGCTCCAGCGCCTTGAAGCTCTCCTCCAGCTTGGGGATCATCCCCCCGCGAACCGCGCCTGTGGCGATGGCCTCTCGGGCCTCGGCCACGGTCAGGCGGGGGATGCACGTCGCCGGGTCGTCGGGGTCCCGCAGCACGCCCTTGGCGCCGGTGAGCATGAGGAGCCGCGAGGCGCCGATGGCCGCCGCGATGCGGGCGGCGGCGATGTCGGCGTTGATGTTCAGCACGTTCCCGTCCAGGTCGGCGCCCAGGGTCCCGATGAGCGGCACGTAGCGCCGCTCCAGCAGGGTCGCGAGCAGCCCCGTGCCGACGGAGAGGATGTCCCCCACCTCCCCGAAGTCCACGGGCTCGTCGCCGCAGCCCGTCACGACCCGCGGCGGGCGCCGCTTCGCGATGATCAGGTCGGCTGCGACCCCGCTCAGCGGCACGGTGGGGATGCCCTTCCGGCGGAACATGGCCGCCATGTCCACGGGGATGGTGCCGGCGAGGGTCATCTTCATGACCTCGAGGGTCGCCGCGTCCGTGATGCGGCGGCCACCCACGATGCGCGGCTCCAGGCCGAGGCGGCGAGACAGGGCGGTCGCCTGGGGGCCGCCACCATGGACCAGCACGATGCGGACCCCGGCGCGGACGATCAGGCCGACGTCGTCGACCAGAGACTCGAACGCCACCGGGTCGGCGAGAGCCTCCCCACCCAGCTTGATGACGAACGTCTCGAGCTTGAACCGGTTGAGGGCCAGGAAGGTCGAGGTCGGCGTGCGGGGCTCGTCGATCATGAAGTCACGCTCCCAGGGTCATGGCCAGGCCGATGGACGGTCGAGGCCGGCCGTCTCCGGCCAGCCCATCATCACGTTGGTCGCCTGCACCGCCTGGCCGGCGCCGCCCTTGACGAGGTTGTCGATGGCGGCGAAGCACACGAGGGTGCGGGAGTAGCCCTGGACCTCGGTGTCCAGCGCCCAGCCGACCTCGGCGAACATGCTGCCTGCGACGGCGACCACCTCGGGCTGCCGCCCCTCGACCACCCGCACGAAGGGCTCGCCGGCCCAGCAGGTCTGGTAGAGGGCCCGCGCGTCGGCCTCGTCGAAGCTCGCCGGGACCCGGATGAAGGCGGTGGCGAAGATGCCGCGCACGAGCGGGGCGGAGACGGGCACGAACTGGAGGTGCAGGCTCGGGTCGGCCCCGGCGTCCCGCAGAGTCTGCTCGATCTCGGGGACGTGCTGGTGCTCCAGCGGCTTGTAGGTGCGCAGGTTGCCCGCGCGCAGCGGGTGGTGCGTGGTCGGCTTGGGCTCGGCGCCGCTGCCGCTCGACCCGGTGGCCGCGAGCACCGGGACCGGGCCGCTCAGGAGACCGCCCCGCGCCGCCGCCATGAGTGAGAAGGCGATGGCCGTCGCGAAGCACCCGGGGCTGGCGATGCGGGTCGCCTCGCGCAGCCGCTCCCGGTGCAGCTCGGGCATGCCGTAGGCCCAGGCGCCGAGCTGCTCGGGGCACGGGTGCTCCGCCCCGTACCAGCGCTCATAGGAAGCAGCGTCCCGGAGCCGGAAGTCGCCGGAGAGATCCACGATGCGGACCCCCGTCTCGAACAGCTCCATGGCGACCTTCGCCGTCACCTTGTGGGGCAGCGCCAGGAACACCAGGTCCGCGCCATCCGCCGCGTCCCGAGGCGGCATCTGCTCGATGACCAGGTCGCTCGACGACGCGAGGCTCAGGTGGACGTCGCCGACCCGCCTGCCCACGTTGTCCACGGCCGTCGTGCGGATGACCTCCACGTGGGGGTGGAAGAGCAGGCTCCGCAGGAGCTCCGCCCCACCATACCCGGTCGCACCGATGATCGCCGCCTTCGCCTTCATCGCCGCACCTCCCTGTTGGGGTCCTTCTAGCGCGGAACCACCACGAGGCGCAAGCCGGCCTCGCGACGACCACGGAACTTGAAATCGGCGCTCCGTTGGCCCACCCTGGCGCGCTGCAACCAGGAGGTGAGCGCGTGAGATTGGACCTCTGGACCCTGGCGGCGGTCGCGCTCCTCGCGGTCGGCTGCGACAACGACTACGGCACCACCGGGTGGGCCATCGCGTCCGGCACCGACGGGACGACCAGCGGAGACGGCTCCTCGGGGGCCGACGCGAGCGGCGCAGACAGCGGCCCGGGCAAGACCGACGCCGTCGCTGACACCGGCGGAGGATCCGACGGGGACGCGGCCGACGCCGCCGACGGGCCCGGTGACGCGGCTCAGGGCGACGCGACCCTGGAGGACGCGGTACACGGCGACGCGGGGAGCGGCGACGCGAGCTCCGCCGACGCGGTGCAGGGGGAGGACGTGCCCCCCACGGAGGACACCCCACACATCCCCCCCGACGTGGCGACGGACGCCACGGCGGCCTGTGAGCCAACCACCACGTTCCTGCCGAGCCCCGGGGCCGCCCACGTGACCGAGCCGCCGAGCTACCCGACCTACCCCCCCTCGGCGGGCGATCACTACGCGGTCTGGTCGGCCTGGGGAGTGGCCAACGGCGTCGTCCCTGCCGCCCACTTCGTCCACAACCTGGAGCACGGGGGCATCGTCTTCCTCTACCGCTGCGACACCCCCTGCCCGGAGCTGGTGGCGGAGCTCCAGGCCTTCGTGGCCACCCTGCCCCCCGAGCCGCTGTGCGATGCCGTCGACGGCGTGCAGAGCCGCTTCGTGCTCACGGAGGACCCGTGCCTCCCGGATGGCATCACCATCGCAGCCCTGGCGTGGGAGTGGTCGTTGACCGCGAGCTGCCTGGACACCCACGCCCTGGAGCACTTCGTGGAGGAGCACCAGGGCAAGGCCCCCGAGAGCACCTGCGCCCACGGAGGCTTCGTCGCCACCCCCGAGGACCCGCCCGTCGTGTGCCCCGCCATCTCTCCCTGATGCGGTAACAAGGATTCCGACCGATCGGTCGGTTTATTTGTCGCACCCCGTCGACGGCGCGCGGTGGCTCTGCTACGGTGCTCGCCATGAGCGCCGACCAACGAGGATTCTTGGAGCGACGGGCGATGGACGGCATCCGCGGGGCCGCGGAGGCCCTGTTCCCGTCCAACGACCTGGGGGCCCCGGACTGGCAACAGGTGGACATCGTCCGGCGGGCGATGATCTGGATCGACGCCCTGCCCCCTCCCCAGCGGCTCCTCCTGATCACGCTCTACTCGCTCCTCGAGCTCGTCCTCCCCGTGGTCCTGCTGGTGGGCCTCGGGCGCTTCTCGCGGCTACCCGTCCAGAGGAGGACGGAGGCAATCCGTCGCTGGCGACGGTCTCGCTTCTACCCGGTGAACCTCGTGGGAGTCGGCGTGAAGGCCTCCCTGACCATGATCTACGCGTCCCACCCCGCGGTGCTCACCTTCGTGGGCCAGTACGCCGCGTGCGACCGCCCCGAGGACCCGCTCCGGGTCCCCCTGCGGCCCGACGCCCTCGCAGCGGTGAAGCCATGAGGCACGGGCTCGACGACGTGCGGGGCGGCTTCGAGGCGACCGCCGACGTGGTGGTGGTCGGCACCGGCGCGGGTGGCGCGATCGCCGCGGCCAACCTGGCCAAGGCAGGCATGAAGGTCGTGGTCCTGGAGGCGGGCGCCGAGCTGCGCGCCCCCGACATGACCCGGGACGCCCCCCTTGTCCTCGCGCGCCACTACTGGGACGGGGGCCTGCGCACGGTCACGGGCACCGGCGAGTTTCCCTGCATGCAGGGCCGCTGCCTGGGGGGCAGCACGGTGGTCAACTCGGCCATCATGCTCTCCATGCCGCAGTGGGTGCGCCAGGAGTGGGCGCAGGAGTCCGGCCTCGGCCTGTTCACGGATCCCATCCTGGACCGCGCCTACGAGCGGGTGTACCAGCGCCTCCGGGTGGCGCCGACGCCGCTGGCGGTCATGGGGCGGCGCAACCTGGTGGTGCGGGACGCGCTGGACTCCGTGGGGCTCAAGAGCAAGCCCCTGCCCCGCGCCGTGGACGGCTGCGAGGGGTGCGCCGACTGCATGACGGGCTGCACCTCCGGCGCCAAGCAGTCCACGGACCGCACCTACCTCAAGGACGCGGAGCGGGACGGGGCAGAGGTCTTCACCTGCTCGGTGGTGGGGCGCGTGCTGACCGAGGGGTCGCGGGCCGTCGGCGTGTCGGGCCACGTCGTCGACCCGTTCACCTGGACGCGGCAGGGGCAGTTCACCGTGCGCGCCCCGCGGGTCGTGCTGGCGGCCGGCGCGCTGAATACGCCGGCCCTGCTGCTGCGCAGCGGCGTCAGCGGGGGCGGCCAGGTGGGCGCGACCCTCTACGCCCACCTGAGCGGCGGCGTCGTCGGCTGCATGGAGGAGGTCGTCGACCCCTGGATCGGCGCCACCCAGGGCTGGGGCGCCATCGTGGACGACATCCCTGGGCTCAAGCTGGAGTGTCTCTGGGCGCCCATCTCGGCGCTGATGGTCCGCTGGGGCGACGTGGGGCTCCCGTTCCTGCAGATGCTGAGCGACGTGCGCCACACGACGGTCATCGCGGCGGTCTACAAGGGGAAGATGCGCGGGACGGTGAGGTCGGGGTGGGGCGGGATACCGCGCGGGCGCCTGATCATCCCGGACGCCGAGGCCCACACCCTGAACCGTGGCCTGAAGCTCGCGGCGGACGCGCTGCTCAAGGTCGGCGCCCGCTACGTGTACGCGGGCCTGCCGGGCACGAAGCACCAGATGCGCACCCCCGCAGACACGGAGGCCATGCTGAGCCCCCGGCTGCGCGCCGCGGACATGAACATGACCGCCAACCACATCTTCGCGTCGTGCCGCATGGGCGCCCGGGCGGCGGACAGCGCGGTGGACGAGGCGGGCGCGGTGCGCGGGGTCACGGGCCTCTACGTCAACGACGCGAGCCTCTTCCCGGCGCCCAGCGCGGTGAACCCCCAGGCGACCATCATGGCGCTGGTGGACATCCTCTCGCGGCGCCTGGGCGACCTGCCGACCTGACCGCTACTCGCGGATCCCGAGCTGCTTCATCTTCTTGTAGAGGTGGCTGCGCTCCAGGCCGAGCGCGTCGGCGGTGCGCGTGACGTGCCCCCCGTGGTCCAGGAGCGCCGCCTCGATGAGCCCCCGCTCCGCCGCCGCGACCATGTCACGCAGTGACGCCCCCCGCTGGTACTCCGTGCCCTTGGAGGGAGCGACCCCCGGCAGCGCCAGGGCGACGTCGTCCTCGCGGATCACGTCGTCGGGAGTCTCGGGGGTCAGGATCACCAGGCGCTCGACCACGTTGCGCAGCTCGCGCACGTTCCCTGGGAAGGGATGCGCCGCGAGGCGCTCCAAGGCGCGGGGCTCGATGCGCATCCTGCGGCGACCGTTCTGCTCGCAGACCACACCCAGGAAGTGCTGCACCAGCTCGGGCACGTCCTCCCGGTGCTCCCGCAGGGGCGGCACGACGATGGGCACGACGTTGATCCGATAGTACAGGTCCTCGCGGAAGCGCCCCTCGGCGATCTCCACGGGGAGGTCCTTGTGGGTGGCGGCAACGATGCGCACGTCCACCCGGATCACGCCGGTCCCGCCGACCCGCTCCAGCTCCCCCTCCTGGAGCACCCGGAGCAGCTTGGCCTGCGCCTCCAGCCGCATGTCCCCGATCTCGTCCAGAAACAGGGTTCCGCGGTGCGCCAGCTCGAACTTCCCCTTCTTCTGGGCGTGCGCCCCTGTAAAGGCTCCCTTCTCGTGGCCAAACAGCTCGCTCTCGATGAGCTCCGCCGGGATCGCCGCACAGTTGAGGCGCACGAAGGGCCCTGCGGCGCGCTTGCTGTTGTCGTGCACGGCGCGAGCGACCAGCTCCTTGCCGGTGCCGCTCTCGCCGGTGATCAGGACGCTGCCCATGGTGGGCGCCGCCCGCGCGATGCGGTCGAGCACGGCCTTCACCCGCGGGCTCTTCCCCACCAGGCGGTGGCCGGCGGCCAGGGTGGCCTTGAGGGACTGGTTCTCCCGCGTGAGGGAGGTCAGCTTCAGGGCGTTCTCGATGGTGACGAGCAGCTTCTCACTGGAAAGGGGCTTCTCCACGAAGTCCTGGGCTCCGTCCTTCACCGCGCGCATCGCCGTGTCGACGGTCGCGTGCCCGCTCATCATGACGACGGGGAGGTCGGGGCGGTCCCGGTGGAGCTGCCGCAGGGCCTCGATGCCGTCCATCCCTCCCGGCATGAGGACGTCGAGGAGCACCAGGTCCACGGGCTCCTGGTCCAGCTTGGCGAAGGCCGCCTCGGCGCTGGGGGCCACGTGGACGCCGAAGCCCTCCAGGCGCAGCATGCGGGAGAGAGAGGTCAGGATGTTCTTCTCGTCGTCCACGACGAGGATGGTCGCTCGGTCCATAGGCTCACAGGTGGATGTGCTTCCACTCGCCCCGCGAGAACTTCCAGGCCATGACGATGGCCAACAGCACGATGTAGAGCAGCGCGGCGCCCCACACGCCGACGAGCCCCCAGTCGAGCACGATGCCGAAGAGATAGCTGAGCGGGATGAGGCACACGAAGTGGAGCACCATCTCGGCCCACATCACGAACTTGCTGTTCCCCGCGCCGAAGAGCGCCTGGGCGAACACCATCCCGATGGCGACGAACACCTCGCCGATGCCCATGAGGCGCAGCGCGTTGCGCCCCGCGTCGATGACCTGCGGGTCGGGGTTGAACAGCCCGATGAGCACGTCGGGGATCAGGATGGCGAATGCCCCCGTGACGCACATGAGGTAGGAGCCGATCTTCGCCGACTCCCAGCCGAAGCGCTCCGCCAGGTCGGGCTTGCGCTCCCCCAGGCTCTGGCCCACGAGCGTGGCGGTGGCGGTCCCGAAGGCGATCATCGTCATGAACGAGATGGAGAGGATGTCCATGATCACCTTGGTCGCGGCGGTGAACACGGGCGGGCGGTTGAGCGCCACGTGGAGGTACGGGTCGCTCACGGCAGGGATCATGGTGACGGACTGGAGCGCGGCGACGGCGCCCTCAGTGTAGGAGGGGACACCGGCGAGGGCGTCCAGTGAGGCCCTGGAGTCCAGCATCCCGACGATCTTGAGGAAGATGCCGAAGCCGCTCATCACGAACACCGTCGCGAGACCGCTCGGCACCGACAGGCGGATGATCTCCCAGGTGACGGACAGGTTCAGGTTGGCGCGACGATAGTAACGGTAGGACCGGACCGTGCGCGGGATGAAGCTCCACCCGATCATCACCGCGAGCCCGATGTACGTGCTGATCAGGCTGCCCAGGCCCGCGCCGGCCACGTTCATCTGCGGGAAGGGCCCGATGCCGAAGATCAGCACGTAGTTGAGGATCAGGTTGGCGACGTTCATGACGATTGCGGCGACCATGTGCACGTGGGTCGCCCCGATGCCGTCGTAGAAGCTCTTGTAGCTGACCGTCGCGACCATGGAGAGCACGCCGAGCATGCGATACTCGGCGTACTCGGTACCAAGCTGGACCACGCTCGGGTTGCTGCTGAAGAACGGGAAGATCTTGTACATCAGCAGGTAGAACACGATGGACAGGGCGGTGCCGCTGGTGAACGACAGCACGAGGGAGTTCGTCAGGGCACGCCCCGCGAGCTCCCGGCGTCCTTCGCCGAACCGGCGGGCCGTGATCGCCTGCGTTCCGACCTGGATCGACGACAGGAACCCCCCCACGGCCCACAGCAGGATCAGGGAGTAGGCGATGGCGCTCTGACCCGCGATGGAGTAGTTGGCAGGCAGCCACCCCACCATGATGGTGTCGACCAGGTTCAGCGCCGTCTGGGTGAGCATCGCCAGCATGACCGGCGATGCGAGGCGCAGGATGCGCCGCCCCAGCTCCTTGTCCACCGCGACCTTCACGAAGCCGTCCCTCTCCTTTGCCCCACTGACGGCGAGGCCCCTGGTGTGCCGTCCTGTCGCCTTCCCAGTCCCGGGCACCGATGCCCCCCCGCTGGCGCGGCGCGGTACGCTACATCGCTCGGTGGGCGGGAGCAAGCCAGGGAGCGCATCCCGCGCTCGCCCTGGCAGCGGAACGGGGTCAGGGTCGCGCCCTCGGGTTCCAGAACAGGACCCGCTCCGCGCTGGTCTCGCTGCACGCCTGGGCTGCCTCCGCGGCCACGACCATGAAGGCGCGCGCCACCGTGCGCGGATCCTCGATGACGGCGGCCGAGCCCCCCTCCAGGCGCTGCGCGATGGCCTCGGGTACGGCGATCCAGCGGATGACCCCGTCGCGGCAGACGAAGTGCCAGCGGCGATCCCCCCCTCGGAGCGGGAGCGCGTGGGCGCTCACCAGGTTCAGCATGCGATTGTGGGCGTCGCGCCCCCGCTGCTCCTCCTTCTGCCGCGCCTCGTGCTCCTGGTCGCGAGCCTGCTGCTCCGCGAGCCTCTGATCGTAGAGGGCCCGGCGGCGCGCTTCGGCCTCGGCAGCGGCCTCGGAGGCCTGCACCCCCTGGGCGAGCCTCTCGGCACGCTTCTCGGCTCCAGCCTTTCTCGCGTCCTTCTTCGACACCAGCCCGGCCTTCAGGAGCTGATCCTTGATGCTCGCCATGTGCCCACACTCCCTCGTCCGCGGTTGGGGGTGCATTCTACCACCGAGCGCCCCTCCAACAAGACGCCTCCCCGCACGCGAGCCGCCCGACCGGCCGGCCACTTTCACCCATAGATACGATGAGTTACAAAAACGACAGCGCCAACCCGGGGGTAGTTGACAAGAAAAACGTGATGGCCTACTGTACGGCGCAACCTGGCACCCGGCCGGGGGTCGAGGCCAGCGCACGCCGGCTCTCGGCGCCCGCTCTTTTTTCGATGCAACGTGAACACATTGGCGGAGGACGAAGGCGATGACTCGGATCACCCTGGGCACCATGCTGGTCGCCGGCGCAGGACTGCTCTTCCTGGCTGGTTGCGGCCCCAAGTACCCGAACTGCGACAAGGACGAGCACTGCAAGGACAAGGGGCAGTACTGCGTCAACAAGATGTGCAAGGACTGCGCCGACGACTCGAACTGCTCCGCGGCCAACCCCTGCAAGTTCTGCGGCGAGGGCTACACCTGCCAGCAGACCCCCGGCTGCTGTACGTCTGACCTGGACTGCCCGAACGGCCGCTGCTACCGCGTCGTCGGCACCAACTACGGCGAGTGCGGCGCACGGTGCCGCTCCAACGAGGACTGCCCCGCCGGCCAGATCTGCAGCGGCGGCATGTGCGTGCCGGACATCGAGTGCACGGACGACTCGCAGTGCCCCCCGGGCAAGAAGTGCATCAACGGGAGCTGCGTCCTGGCGGACTGCTCGCTGGACACCATCTACTTCGACTACAACGAGTCGACCCTGACCAGCGACGCGCGGGCCAAGCTGTCGGGCAACGCGGACTGCATCAAGAAGCGTAGCCAGAACGTGACGGTCGAGGGTCACTGCGACGAGCGCGGCTCGGACGAGTACAACCTGGCGCTCGGCGAGCGCCGTGCTCGCGCCGGCCGCGACTACCTGAACCAGATGGGCGCGGGCGTCAGCTTCAAGACCGTGTCCTACGGCGAGGAGCGCCCGGTCTGCACCGAGAGCAGTGAGAGCTGCTGGTGGCGGAACCGCCGCGCCGAGTTCAGCTTCAAGTAGAGCCCGGGGATATCTCTCTGAGGAGCGCCGTCCCGGCTCTCCTCGCTGAGTGTCAGGCCGACGAGAGGGGGCTGCTTTCCGGCAGCCCCCTTTTTGTCGTTTCGGGGGCCAGCCCGGGGTGGCGTCTCGTGAGCAGCCGAGGGTCTTCCCCCCCCGGCGGCGCCACCCCGTGTCTCCCTCGCGATCAACGACCCACTCGGGGAGTGAAGATGAAGCGGACCTCTGGCGTGGCGGCGTGGATCCTCGTAGTGGCCCTCCCTGCCACCGGCTGCGTCACCATCGGAAAGTACGACGCGCTGGTCGAGCGGGTGAAGCTCATCGAGGACGAGCAGAAGAACCAACAGGAGATGATGCAGCGGGACATGCAGCGGCTCGAGAACCTGAACTCGCTGCTCAAAGAGGCGAAGGAGACGCTCCAACAGAACGGCGCGGATCTCCTCGCGCGCGTCGACGAGGTGGACCAGCGGTCCCGCCGCAATTCGGGGGCGTTGGAGGAGCTGAAGTTCTCGTCGGAGAGGGCGTCGCAGCTCGTGACGCAGGTCGTGGAGTTTCTCGACCGCAAGTTCGGCACCACGATCACGGTGCTGCCCACGAACCTGCCCACCACCCCCGACGGCCTCTACAAGGCGGGGGTGGATCGCCTGCAGCAGGGCAAGTCCAAGGAGGCACGCGCCATCTTCCGCCAGTACCTGGACCGCTACCCCCAGGGGATCGAGGCGGCCGACGCCCAGTTCTTCGTCGGCGAGACCTACCTGGCAGAGAAGGCCTGGGAGGCGGCGCTGGCGGAGTATCAGTCGGTGTTCAGCACCTACAAGAGCAGCCCCCGCATGCCCGAGGCGCTCCTGCGCATCGGCGAGGTGCTCACCCAGCAGAACGACTGCGACAAGGCGAAGGCCGTCTACGAGCTGCTCCAGCGGGAGGCGTCCAAGTCTCCGCAGGCGACGGTCGCCAAGGACCGGGTCAAGAACCTCAAGGGCAAGTGCAAGTAGTCGGCCCCGTTACCAGGCATGCTCCCATGTTGACCTACGACCGCAGGTGGGACGTCATCGTCATCGGCGCCGGCCACGCCGGCTGCGAGGCGGCCCTGGCCGCTGCCCGCATGGGGTGCACCGCGCTCCTCCTCACCCTCAACATCGACAAGATCGGGTGGATGAGCTGCAACCCGGCCATCGGCGGGCTCGGCAAGGGACACCTGGTCAAGGAGATCGACGCGCTCGGGGGCGAGATGGCCCGCGCCATCGACGCCACGGGCATCCAGTTCCGCACGCTCAACACGGGCAAGGGGCCTGCCGTGCAGGCGACGCGGGCGCAGGCGGACATGCAGCTCTACGCTGCCCGCATGCGGGAGGTGTGTGAGAGCGAGCCCGGGCTGACGGTCAAGCAGGCGAGCGTCGAGGCGTTGGTGGTCGAGGGCGGGCGGGTGCGTGGGGTGGACACGAGCCTCGGGGTGCGCTTCGAGTCAGCCGCCGTGGTGGTGACCACCGGCACCTTCCTGGGCGGCCTCATCCACATCGGGGAGGCGAAGGTCAAGGCGGGGCGCGCCGGTGAGGCGGCGTCCTACGGTCTGACGGGGAGCCTCACTGCGCTGGGGCTCGCCATGGGTCGCCTCAAGACCGGCACGACGCCGCGCCTCGACGGCCGCACCATCGACTGGGCCTCCCTCGAGGAGCAGCCCGGGGACGCCGATCCACGCCCCTTCGCCTTCCACGGCACCCGCATCGTGCAGCCACAGGTCTCGTGCTACTCCACGTGGACGACCGAGGCGACACACCGGATCATCCGCGAGAACCTCCACCGCTCTCCCCTCTACGGGGGCGCGATCCAGGGCGTGGGGCCTCGCTACTGCCCGTCCATCGAAGACAAGGTCGTGCGCTTCGCCGACAAGGGGCGCCACCAGGTGTTTTTGGAGCCGGAGGGCCTGTCCACCCGGGAGGTCTACCCGAACGGCATCAGCACGAGCCTGCCCCTCGACGTGCAGGTCGCGCTCATCCGCAGCATCCCTGGTCTGGAGCGCGCCGAGATCGCGCGCCCCGGCTACGCCGTCGAGTACGACTACGTGGAGCCCACCCAGCTCCGCCACACGCTGGAGACCCGCGCCGTCGGGGGGCTGTTCCTGGCGGGCCAGATCAACGGAACCAGCGGCTACGAGGAGGCGGCGGCCCAGGGGCTCCTCGCTGGCATCAACGCGGTCCAGCAGGTGCGAGGCGGGGGACCGTTCACGCTGTCGCGGGCCGAGGCCTACATCGGCGTCATGGTGGACGACCTCGTGACCCACGGCACGGAGGAGCCGTACCGCATGTTCACCTCCCGGGCGGAGCACCGTCTCCTGCTGCGCGAGGACAACGCGGACCTGCGGCTTCGGGAGCGGGGCAGAGCCGTGGGGCTCGTGGGAGACGCCGCGTGGGCCGCCTTCGAGGACAAGCGGCGCCGCATCGACGCGCTGCTCTCTCGCGTCCGCTCCGAGCGCGTGGGGCCCACTCCGGCCGTCAGCAGCGCGCTCGCGACCCTGGGGACGGCGCCGCTGCGCGGCCCGACGCCCATCGAGGAGCTGCTCAGGCGCCCGGAGGTGACCGTGGCGGCCCTCGTGCCGCTGCTCCCGGACGTGCTCGACGAGCGGCGAGACGTGCTGGAGCAGGTGGAGATCCAGGTCAAGTACGACGGCTACATCCGGCGCCAACACGAGGCGGTAGGCCGACTCCAGCGCCTCGACGACCTCACCATCCCCGCTGACATGGACTACGGGGCGCTGGGCGGGCTGTCCACCGAGGTGCGGGAGAAGCTCTGCCGCGTGCGCCCGGAGAGCGTCGGTCAGGCGAGCCGCATCAGCGGAGTGACGCCCGCCGCCCTCAGCGCGCTCCTGGTACACCTGAGGAAGCGGGAGCTGTACCTGCGGGCGTGAGCTGGTCGCCTCCCCGGTCGCGGCACGTCTCGGCGCCCCCACGTCGCCAGGCTTGTCACTCGGGCTCTGGAGCCGGCGCCTCCGGGTCCCCCGGGAGCTGCCTCAGCTCGCGGGCGTGCTCCGGCCCGAGGACGATGCGCTGGATCTGGATGCTGTCGATGAGCCGCTCGATGGCGTCGTTCGCCCGAGCCAGGGTGACGGGGCCGCCGTCCTCCGGGAGCGCCTTCCGCTTGACCAGCTCGATGAAGAGCTTGGTCGTGCTCCCGCGGCCGCCGATGCTCACCGTCCGGTCGATGATGCGCGCCCCGTCACGCCGCGCCCCGACGATGTACGTCAGCTCCACGGTCTCTCGCCCGGTCTCCGGGTCATCGGGCAGCGTCAGGTAGACCCGGGCCTCCGCCGGGCTCACCCAGTCCATCGTGGAGTACCAGGACTCCCCGGCCGCCTCCGGCGCCTTCCAGTGCTTCTCCCAGGTGCGCAAGAACTGCCCCTGCAGGTGCCGGTGGAGCCGCTCCTGCTCCTCAGGGGGGCCGCCATCATAGATCTCGCCAAGCATCCGGCGGGACTTCTCGTCGAAGTCGATGAGGGCATAGGCAGCCTCGTGGTCACCCCGCTGAAGCGCCGCATGGGCGCTGGCGACGACACGGGCGGCCGCCCCTGGCGTCACCCAGGACCCGTCCGGCGAGGAGGGGGCGCCGCAGGCCGAGCCAAGCAGCAGGAGGGCGAGCGCACCGGCGCGTCGCACAATTGACAGGAGAGGCGCGCTGCACCAGGATCGTCCCATCGTTCACCTCCGCGCCCGCCGGGCGAGGAGCGCTCGGGGGCGAGCCGGGAATGGAAGCACGAACCGCCCCCCCATGTCCAGGAGGGACAATGACACCCCGGTCCACCGCCGCAACCATCCTGGGCTCCGTCGCCCTCGTCTCCCTGGCGCTCGCCGGGGCAACCCTTTGGCCCTCCTGCGCCGTCGAGGACCGCACGATGATCGTCGGCCCCCTCGCCTGCACCCACGCCGCCGACTGCCCGGCGGACATGGTCTGCTCCGGCGTGACCGGTTGCTGCCGCGTGCCGCATGGCTGCCAGCCGGGCGGGTGCCCCAGCGGCCAACGCTGCGCCTGTGACGGCCTCTGCTACACCGCCGAGTGCTGGGGCGACGTGGACTGCGGCTCCGGCGAGCACTGCAACTCCAACGGGGAGTGCCAGGCGAGCGCCACCTGCACGTCGGACCAGGAGTGCCCGTGCGGCTCCCTGTGCGGCGCCGCGGGCAAGTGCCTGCCGGGCTGCGGATCGGACAAGGACTGCTGTGACGGCGAGTTCTGCAGCAACGGCGCGTGCAAGACCCCCATCGGGTGCGAGAAGGACACGGACTGCCCGGGGGGCGCCACCTGCGACGCGGGCACCTGCGTGGCGCTGTGCAAGGCAGACACGGACTGCCCGGGCGGCACCATCTGCGGCAAGGACGGTCTCTGCTACCAGACCTGCTCGGCGGAGCGCCCCTGCCCGGGCGAGGCCCTGTGCGGCGAGGACGGCATCTGCTACCTGACGGAGGGCTGCGCCGAGGACGCGGACTGCGGCGCGGGGAAGTTCTGCGGCCCGGACCTCAAGTGCTACGCCGAGATCCCGTGTGAGACGGACGAGGAGTGTCCCAACGGCGCGACCTGCTCACCCGTCGCGAAGATCTGCGTCACGCCTTAGAGGGTGTATTCAAAATGGCCCGTCGCGAGCGCGTGGGCGCGCCCGCATGGCAAGGAGCGGGCTTCCCGACGAGGGGGCGCGTACTCGTGGTACTCGTCCCCTCGTCGGGAGGCCCGCGACGCGGCCAGGCGGGATGCGACCGCGCGCGTAGCACGGCCATTTTGAATACACCCTCTTAGGCCCCGTGCAGCGATGACCTGTCCATTCGGCCGCCGCTGCATCCCCGCTGGCGGCCCGCCGAGACCTTGGAAGGACAAGGCCCTGCCTGCGGTCTCGTCGACCCCCCAGCGGGGCGCATCACCGCCCTCGGTGGATCAGGTTATCACTGCACGGGCCCTTGGCGTCGGGCGGCACCTCACCCAGCGGCGGGTCCCCCCGCATGGCCCGACGAAGGAGCCCCAGCGCCGCGAAGCCGACCAGGACCGCGAACCAGAGGGTGCAGAAGCGCGTGATCAGTGTCCCCGCCGTGGCCACGGCCTTGTCGTCGGTCACGAGGAAGACCGTCTGCAAGAGCGCGATCATGCTCCCCTCCGTGGCGATGAGGCCGCCCGGGAGCATGGTGATCGCTCCCGCGATGGTCGCAAAGGCGTAGATGAAGGTTGAGGTTCCCAGCTCCGGGCGGGCCGCCTCGAAGCCGACCAACACCACGTGGAAGGCCACACACTCCAGCCACCACGCGAAGACGCTCAGCGCGACCGCCACCAGGAGCGGCCACGGTGAGAGGAGGACGACCGCGCTCTCGTAGGCGTGGAGCAGCCTCGGCGTCAGGCGCTTCAGGCCCGGGACGTGGCGCGTCGCCCCGACCAGGCGCTCGCCCACCGGCCGGAACAGCAGGAGCGCGATGCCGCCGACCACCACCACGGCGGACCCGACGATCACCTCCAGACCGTAGTGGCTGGACGCGACCCCGACGGCGCACAGCAGGAGTAGCGCGATGAGGTCCGTGGCGCGCTCCGCGAAGACGATGGGCGCGCTGCGCGCCACCGGGACCCCGTAGGAGGTCTTGAGCAGCCACGACTTGAGCAGCTCGCCCAGCTTGCCGGGGGTGACGCTCATGGAGAGGCCGCTGAGGAAGATCCCGAGGCTTCGGGCCGGCGGCACCGTCACGCCGATGCGCCCGAGATAGTAGTGCCAGCGCACGAAGCGTACACCGTAGTTGCCGGCGGCCAGGGCCAGGGCAGCCAACGCGAGGAGAGGGTCGAAGCCCGACACGGTCGCCACGAGCTCTTGAAGATCGGCGTAGATGCCAAAGCCGACCAGGGCCACGACGCCCAGGATGACCGAGCCGAGGACGCGGCGTTCGATGCTCCCCATGGCGCTAGTGGGCGCCCGGGCAGCGCGCACGCACGAGGGCAGCGATGTCGCCCGGCGGGTCGGCCGCGAGGACGTCGTGAGCAAGGTTGCAGGCCTTGCGGCTCCCGGAGGCCTCCAGGGTGACCACGAAGGCGGCCCACGACCGCCAGAGGGTGGCCTCGTCCTGATCGAGGGGTGTGCCGTCCGCAGTGGCCCCTGGGGGCGACTCGGCGCTCCCCCGCTCCAGCGTCGACGCCACTGCGGCTCGCTCCACACGCAGCGTGGCAGCCGTCACACCGCCAGGCCCCACGTAGTCAGGGGCCGCGGAGAGCAGCGCGTCCACATCCTCGAGGAAGCGGCGGGCGATGTCCTCCTGCCCCCCCGGGACGGAGGCCGACCGGCCGGCGGCGTCCCACACGACGGCGCGCTTGACCTCGAGGAGCAGGTACCGGGTGTCCGCGGCGTCAGGGGCGAGGGCCCGCACCTTGTCCACCAGGTCGAAGACCAGCTTCAGCGAGCGCTCTCCGGCGCGACCGTCCAGCCAGAGGAGCGCGACGCGCCCGAGGAGCAGCGCGTCGTCCCCTCGCCGCTCGGCCACACCCAACAGCAGCGAGGCCAGGTCAGGGAGGGACGCGCGCGCCTCGAAGGCCGCCTCCAGGGCGTCGTAGTCCGCGTGGGTGCGGAGAGGCCACTCGGCCAGCACTGGAGGGGGGAGCTCGGGGGCGGGCGCGCCGCGCAGGTCGCGTGACGGCCCCAGGAGGGCCTCCGGAGCATGGTCGCAGGAGCACAGCAGGGCGACGAGGAGGAGTGCGCGGGCGCTCATGCGGCTACCTCTGCAATCGGGAGGCTCGGAGGGCGCACGGTCCACACCTGGCGGTCAGGGGACGCCGTGCGCAGGCGCCAGCGGGCGAGCAGCGTCCTGAAGGAGACCCCGAGGGTCGGGTGCACGGCGTCCGGCAGGACATCGCACAGAGGCACCAGCACGAACCCGCGGCTCGCGACGCCGGGGTGCGGCAGCGTCAGCGCCTCGTCGCAGAGCACGGAGTCGCCCACGAAGAGCAGGTCCAGGTCCAGGGTCCTCGGCCCCCACCGGACGTCTCGCTGGCGGCCGTGCGCCCCCTCGATCTGCTGCAGCCAGCGGAGCAGCCGGTGGGGCTCCCACGAGGTGCGAGCCACGAGCACCGCGTTGAGGAAGTCGGGCTGCGGGGGACCGACCGGGGCCGTGCCGTAGAGGCCCGACACCACCGCACCCTGGAGCGCGGGCCCGGCGGACAGCTCCGTGATCGCGTCACGGAGGGTCCCCGCCGCGTCACCCAGGTTCGCTCCCAGGGCGATGGCGACGACCCGCCCCTCCTCGACGGGCGACGTGGGGCCCGGAGCGCCTTGACACACGGGGGGTGCGTTTGTACGGTGGTTCGTCACGTCGTCGGGGAGACAATGAGTCAAGAGCAGCCCAGTCAAGCGGTTCCGAGAGTTCGCGTGAGGCGCGCTGCCGGCCTCGGGCCCTCCCTCGCCGCGCGGGGCGTCCGCCCGCGCACCCTCGCGTGTGCCGTGGCGATGGCGATGGCCGCGGCAACGGTTATTAGCGCCCCCCCTGCCCTTTGTCAAACGAGCCCGGACCCCGTGGGGGTGGACCTCGGCAAGCTCGACGCCGCGGGGCGCGCGCTCTTCGGTCAGATCGTCGAGGAGCAGTTCTGCCCCTGCGGCAAACCCCAGAGCTTCAAGGACACGCTGGCAGACCCGACCGGCTGCCCCATCGCGCCACGCCTGGCAACGCACCTGGCCAACGACCTGGCCTCGGGCATGTCGCGTCGTGACGCGGTGCGAGGCCTGCTGCGCCGCGTCGCGAACATCAACGCCCGCTTTCACTTCGACACGGCGTCGAGCCCACGCCTGGGGCCAGCCGACGCCAAGGTCGAGATCGTGATCTTCAGCGACTTCGAGTGCCCCTACTGCCGCGAAGTGGGCACGCCCCTCAAGGAGCTGGTCGCGTCGCGCAAAGACCTGGCGCTGGTCTACAAGTTCTTCCCGCTGCCCCTGCACAAGAACGCGAAGGCCGCCGCCCGCCTGGCGTGGGCCGCCCACAAACAGGGGCGCTTCTGGGACTACCACGACCGGCTCTTCTCCCACCAGAAGGAGCTGGACGACGAGCTGATGCGCAAGCTCGCCAAGGAGGCGGGCCTGGACCTCAAACGCCTCGAGAGCGACACGCAGGCCGCAGAGGCCCGCATCGCCGCGGACAGGGCCGAGGGCGAGAGGGCAGGCGTCGAGGGCACCCCGACCCTGTTCGTGAACGGCCTCTACCTGGAGCGGGTGGAGGGGCTCAAGGACGCGATCCGGGACGCGCACGAGCTGCAGTAGGGGCGTGCGGCTCGCTGCGGGAGCGCAGGAGGCGCGTCCGCAGGGAGGCGCGGGGCCACGTCACAGGCCGACGGCGACTCGGCCCGGGCTGCGGGCAGCTCGGCCCGGCCCCACCGGGGCCAGCGCCTCGTGCAGCAAGTTCCTTCCCAGCAGATGTTCCGGCCAGGCGCAGAAGTACGGCGAGTATTTCAAGCCCACCACCGTCACCTCCGTCTCGTCGTTCTCAAACGCTGGCACGTACACCTCGTGGTACGGCTCTTCGCTCGAGCAGCAGGACGTATTCCGGACAGGACGGTGAAGGCAGACGCCCGCGCCGGGGCTGGAGGGCGGCCCGACGGCGCCTCACGGGGTCAGTCGAGACAGACGCCCTGGTCGGAGGGCGCGTCGTATACTATCTCGGTCTTGTAGAGCAGTCCCGCGGGGTTGCTGGTCGCGTTGCCGCCGGGCTGGGCCCAGTTATGCACCGTCACCATCAGTGTGTTCTCCCCCGGCACGAGGAAGCCCGTGAGGTCATGGGTCTTCGTGCCGAAGTAGTTTGTCTCGATGGCGCTCTGACCCGCTGCTTCGCCGTTGACCGACAGCTCGTAGGAGTTGTCGGCAGACACGATGATGGACGCCTCGATGCCGGAGGCGCCAGCGGGGATCTCGATGGACCGCGTGAAGATCACCGTCGTCGACACCTGCGGCTGGCTCACGAAGTACTCGGTCCAGATCCACGTGGCGCCGGGGATGCTCGCGGTCCAGTAGGAGTGCTGATCCCAGGTCGCAACCGCCGGAGCACCGTTTGCCAGGGTCTCCTCATCACTGAGGATCACCTGCCCCTGGAGACAGGTGCAGTCCTCGTCGATGACACCGTCGCAGTCGTCGTCCACGCCGTTGCACACCGCCTCGGGGCTCACCGGCTCGCAGGGCTCGGGCTCCTGGCAGTTGGCGAGCCAAGCGACCGTGTTGAGCCACAGGGCCTCATTGTCGCGGGGCTGGCCCGGGGTCGGGTCGCCAATGCCTTCCAGGCCATAACGGGCGAAGACCTCGTTGTCGGCGGAGAAGACCACCCGGCCGTCCCCGACCTCGCGCACGGCATAGACGGGCTGGTCCTGGTGCCACCCGAGCACCACCACCTCCTCGTCGAGCACGGACAGGGTGGATCCCAGCGCCCAGAAGACGTTCCCGATCCCCGCGGTCACGGGGTGGAGCCCGGTCAACCAGGCGGAGATCCGGACCCAGCCGATGTTGCTGCCCAGGAAGCTCACGCCAAACCCGGTCGAGACCTGGTTGATGATGGTCGCGTTGAAGTCCGTGATGAGCAGGAGGCCGCCGCCTGCCGCGACGAAGTCCTGGATCGCCTGGACCTCGGCCGAGGAGAAGCCCTGCAGGGGCTCGGCGATGATCAGTACGTCGGAGCCCTCCAGAGCTCCCCCATCGAGCGGACCGGCGGTGTGTGCGGCCCAATCGTAGCCGCTGGCCGACAACAGATCCGCGGCGGGGCCCCAGGAGTGCTCCGTGCCATACTCGAACGGGTTGCTGTAGGTCGCCTCACCATGGCTGAGGCTGAACAGCACCCGATTGCATGGCAGTGGGGCCTCGCAGGTCGGCGGCGGGGGCGGAGCCGGCGCGCTGCACGTGTCGACCACCTCGCCGTCGATGCACTCGGTGGACCCGGTCACCTCACAAGCGCCAGTGCCGCAGGTGGTCTGGGTGGGTTCGTGATCCTCGTCGACCGCGCCGTCGCAGTCGTCATCGATGCCGTTGCACAGGTCGGCGGGAGCGCCTTCCTGGGTGATCGTCACGCTGCGCAGCTTGATGGGAGCAGGCGTGGCGCAGCCATCTTCGGCACCGTGGGCGAAGATGATGTGGCACCCCGCCCCCGCCGTGAAGGCAAAGGGGCCAGCGCTGCCCGACATCGCTCCCTTCCCGCACTTGTTCCAGTCGTCGGCCGCGCCGAGGTACGTGGTGACAGCGCCACACCGCAGCCACGCTTCCAGCGTCTGATCGCAGTCGTGTGGGTTCTTGCCAGGGCTGTCACCACCACAGGACGGACCGCCGCCGGGTCCCACGACCATGGTCGTGAAGGTGAGGGTGTAGGTGCTGCCTGCGCACAGGCTCCCGGCTGTGAGAGCGTGCTGGATGGCGCTCACGCACTTTGGTTTGCGCCGCTCGAAGGCCTTCGAGTCCTTCTTGCTGCAGATGGTCTCGGTGCCCGTCCAGGCGTGGACGGTCTCACCGGGCGCTGCGAGTGCAGCCCCGGCGCCCATGACTCCCGCGATTGCGATACCAAACCCCGCCAGCTTGGCTACGCGAACTGCCGCCTTCGAATTCTGGAGCCAGTGCCGAGCGCTCTCCATGTCTCTCACCCTTCCAGTGTCGGAGTCCATCCGCGGTGGGTGACCACCAAGCAACAACTCGCCCAATCCTATGCCCGCGACAGTAGAGCGAGGCCGCACACGCCGTCAACCACGATCTTCGCAATCACGCCCCACTCTCACCAGGGGCTTGCGTCGAGAGCACCTTTCCGTGCTCGTCAGTGGACTCTCGTTGGAACGGGTCGAGCGACGCGAAGACGCGATCGGGGACGCGCCCGAGCTACACGAGGAGACCCGGGCGACTCGCGGTGACGGCAGCGCGCAGGGAGCGCTCCGTGACCACGCGGGTCCCGGACGCCAGATCGTGGACGGCGCGCCGCTCCGAATGGACGAAGCACCACAGAGGCCCGAGCCCCAGGATCACGGTCGTCACCAGCTTCACCACGTTTCGCAGCACCAGCACGACGAGCCACGGGCGCCGCCCGTAGGCGTCGATGACGCGAAGACCAAGCAGGCGCTTGCCGGGCGTCCCACCCATGACGGCCTCGGAGGCGGTGCCATAGACCACCGCGACCAGCGCGGTGGCGCCTGCCAGGGCCCGCAAGCTGCCGAGCTGCGAGTTGACGATGTCCACGATCTGGTCGAACGGGTTCCAGCGCACGTCGGGCCAGGACTGCCAGTCGATGAGGCCGAGGGAAGAGCAGAGCGCAAGGGCGATGAGGCCGACCAGGGCCGTGTCCAGGGCGAAGGCGGCGGCGCGGTGCCACAGCCCGGCGGCGTTGACCCGCGGCGGGGCGGGGGGCTGGACCTGGAGGGAGTCATCGAACATCGCCGCGAGATGCTGCCCCTCGTGGGGGGCGCCGTCAAGCGCCGGGCGCTGCGCCCAGATCGCCGAGGAGGAGCTGCACTGCGACGAGGGCTGCCAGGGGGGCGGTCTCGGCGCGAAGGATCCGGGCGCCGAGGCTCACGGTCCGAAAGCCCGCAGAGACCATTGCCTCCACCTCTGCCCACCCGAGCCCACCCTCGGGGCCGATCACCAGGGTCACGGTGGTGGCGACCCCTGCCCTCGCAGCCTCCAGCACCTCCCTCAGCCCGGCCGAGCGCTCTCCCTCCCAGAGGCCCAGACGGAGCCCCGCTGGCGCCATGGCGAGCGCGTCGGCCAGCGACCGCGGGGCGTCCACGACGGGGACCGTGGTGCGGCCGCACTGCCGGGCCGCCTCCCCGCAGATGCGCTGCCAGCGCCCGACGCGAGAGTCCACCTTTCCCGGAGCGGGCTCCACCACGGTACGCTCGGTCACCAGGGGCACGACGCGCGCCACCCCTAGCTCGGTCGCCTTCTGGAGCACGAGCTCGAAGCCCTTGCCCTTGAGGAGGGCCTGCATGAGCACCACGTCCACGGGGGAGTCCGGGCGCACGGGCGACGCCTCCCAGCGCTCGACCCGTAGAGAACTCCGGCGCCGCTCCACCGCCTCGATGACCACGTCGCACCGCAGCCCCCACCGGTCGAAGAGCTGGACCCGGTCGCCCGACCCCAGGCGCAGGACGGTGGTGACGTACGAGTGCTCCTCGCCGGTCAGCTCCAGGTGCTCGGCCTGGGCTGCGAGCGGGGCGGAGACGTAGACCCGGCGAAGGGTCAAGGCCGCTGGAGGGTCAGCGCCACCCACTCGCCCTCGGCGCCCCCACGATCAAAGACCAAGCCGGCGCCCTCGAAGCCCGCGCGGACGGCGGGCCCCTCCTCGTCGAGCACGCCGCTGAGGACGATGCGGCCCCCAGGGGCCAGGCGCGCGACCAGCGCCTCGCGGAGCTGGAGGAGCGTAGGAGCGAGGATGTTGGCCAGGATGAGCTGGAAGGTGCCGCCGATGGAGCCGAGCGGGGCCTCGGACACCCTCACCAGGTCGTCCACGGCGTTGCGCGCAGCGTTCTCACGGGCGACGAGCACCGCCTCGGGATCGTTGTCGATGGCGATGACCTCGTGGGCGCCGAGGCGCGCGCAGGCGATGGCCAGGATGCCGCTACCGGTGCCCACGTCCAGCACGCGCTCCACGGGGTCGCCCCGCCCGATGAGCCGGTCCGCCTCGGCGAGGCACAGCCGCGTCGTGGCGTGCCCGCCGGTCCCGAAGGCCGTGCCCGGGTCCAGGTCGAGGACCCGATCCTCCGGGGCGGGGATCCACGGCTCCCACGACGGCCTGATCACGACCCGCTCGGTGACCCGGCTGGCCTTGAACCACGCGCGCCAGCCGTCGCGCCACCCGGGCTCCACGGGGATGGCGGCCACTGGGGGCGCCGCCGTGAGCCCAAGCCCAAGGGTCGCGAGGAAGGCCACGGCCGACGCCATGGAGGCGCGCACGGACTCCAGCTCCTGCTCCCGAGCGAAGAGGCTCATGCGCGCGTGATCGTCGGGGAGTGAGTCGAGGGTGGAGTCGAGGGCGGCGGCGCGGATGTCCACCACCTCCAGCCCCCGATCTGCCACGTCGCCGAGCGCGCCGATGAGGGGCTCCTCCAGGTCCGCGGGCAGCACGACGGCTACCCGGAACCACACCCCCTCATCGGCGTGCATCGACATGGCTCAGGCGGCCTTGGCGACCACGGACACCTTGATGGTCGCGGTGACCTCGGGGTGGATCCGGATCGAGACCTCGTAGTCGCCCAGCTCCTTGATGGGCTTGTCGAGCTCAATCTGCCTGCGGCTGATGTGGCCGAAGCCCGCCGCGTGCAGCTTGTCCTCGATGTCCATGTTGGTGACCGAGCCGTAGAGCCGGTTGTTGTCGCCCACCGACTTCTCGATGGTGCACGCGAAGGCCTTCAGGGAGGCCGCGAGGCCCCCGGCGGCAGCCTTCTCGTTCGCCAGCTTCTTCTGGACGATGCGCTTGTCGTGCTCCAGGCGGCGCACGTTGTCCGTGCTGGCGCTCAGTGCCAGCCCGTTGGGGATCAGGTAGTTGCGCCCGTAGCCGTCGGCGACATTGATGATGTCACCGGTCTTGCCGACGTGGGGCACGTACTCCGTGAGAATGACCTTCATGGAAGCCTCCTCGCTCTCACATGGCCGTGATGGTCGTGTAGGGCATCAGCGCGATCGTGCGAGCGCGCTTGATCGCCTCGGTGAGAGTCCGCTGATGCTTCGCACAGGTCCCAGAGATGCGCCGCGGGATGATGCGGCCACGCTCCGTGATGAACCGGCGCAGGAGCCCAGGGTTCTTGTAATCCAAAAGCCCGGCCAACGTCTTGTCGGCGCAGAACGGGCACACCTTCCGCCGTCCGAATCGTCGCTTCTTGAACATGGGTGTCCTCCTCTCAGCCTGCGCTAGTCGTCGTCGTCGTCGTCGTCATCGTCGTCGTCCGCCGCGTTCACCGAACGGGGCAGGCGCGGACGGCGACCATCGCTGTCCGAGTCCGACTCATGATCGTGGTCATCCAGCTCGTCGCCCCCGTCAGGGATCAGCGTCACGACGGCTCCGTCCGCCTCGAAATCGAAGGTGTCCAGGCTGATGTCGTCGTCGAGCTTCACGGTCTGGAACTTCAGGACGTCGTCCATCAGCCGCAGGTTGCGCTCCAGCTCGAGCACCAGATCGTTGGCGCCCAGGTAACGCAGGTAGAGGTAGAGGCCCTTCTTGTTCTTCGCGACCTCGTAGGCCAGCTTGCGCTTGCCCCACGTCTCCCGCTTGATCTCCCGCCCGCCCATGCGGGTGAGCACGCCCTCGACGCGCTCCCACACCTTGGTCGAGTCCTCGTCCGCCAGCTCTGGGCGGACGATGAAGACCGTCTCGTACTTTCGGTAGAACTGCTTCACAACGAGTCCTCCTCATGGATCCACCGGCTCTCACAGCCGGGTTCGCCCCGCGCACCTCACGCAGAGCGAGGAGCGGCGGGAACCCCATGGCGCCCGCCGTCTGGCAGAGGTCACTGCGCCTTGGGCGCCACCTCTCCGTCGGTGCCCTTGTCGAGAGGCGACACCACGGCCACCTCGGGCACCTCGACCGTGCGCTCGATGGCGGACGTCGGCGCCTTTGCTGCCTCGGCGGCCCCCCCGTGATGGAAGGCGTAGAGCGCAGGGGCGCTGACGACGGACACCACCGACATGAGCTTGATCAGGATGTTGAGGGACGGGCCGGCCGTGTCCTTGAAGGGGTCGCCCACGGTGTCGCCCACGACGGCGGACTTGTGGGCCTCGGAGCCCTTGCCGCCGTGCGCTCCGCCCTCGATGTACTTCTTCGCGTTGTCCCACGCGCCACCCGCGTTGGACATGAAGATGGCGAGCAGCACGCCCGACACGGTCACGCCCGCGAGCAGGCCACCCAGCGCCGACAGGCTCCACAGGCCGATGGCGACAGGGGTGAAGACCGCCAGCATGCCCGGCATGACCATCTCGCGGATGGCGCTCGCCGTGGAGATGTCCACGCACTTTGCGTAGTCCGCCTTGACGCCCTCCTTGCCGGCGAGCAGCCCTGGGATGTCGCGGAACTGGCGGCGCACCTCCTCGATCATCGCGAAGGCGGCGCGCCCGACGGCCTTCATGGCCATCGACGAGAAGAGGAACGGCAGCATGCCGCCGATGAACAGTCCGGCCATGATGTCCGTGTTGAGCAGATCCAGGTTGTCGAGACGGACCGACTTCACATAGGCGCTGAACAGCGCCAGGGCGGTGAGCGCGGCCGAGCCGATGGCGAAACCCTTGCCGATGGCGGCCGTCGTGTTGCCCACCGCGTCCAGCTTGTCGGTGCGCTCGCGGACCGTCTTCTCCAGGTGGGCCATCTCTGCGATGCCGCCGGCGTTGTCGCTGATGGGGCCGTAGGCGTCAACGGCGAGCTGGATGCCGATGGTCGAGAGCATGCCGAGCGCCGCGATGGCGATGCCGTAGAGGCCCGCGAAGTGGAAGGACGCCACGATGGCGCCCACGATGAGCAGGATGGGGATGGCCGTGCTGGTCATGCCCACGCCGAGGCCGGCGATGATGTTGGTGGCCGCGCCGGTCTTGCTCTGGTCGGCGATCCCCTTCACCGGGGCGTTCTTGTCGGAGCAGTAGTACTCGGTGACGATGCCGATGGCGGTGCCGGCGATGAGGCCCGCGACCGTCGCGAGGAAGATGCCGAGGGCCGCCGCCTGCTCGCGCGTGCCAGCCGGGATGGCGTCACCCTTCAGCGCCACGTAGGCGTGCAGGTTGTCGAAGCGGAACACCATGTCGGCCGCCACGAACATGTCGATGATGAACCAGGACGCGACCAGCATCACGCCGGCGGCGCCGAAGGTGCCCATGTTGAGCGCCGTCTGGGGGTTTCCGCCCTCGGTGGTGCGCACGAAGAGGGTGCCGACGATGCTGACCACGATGCCGACCGCCGCGAGCAGGAGCGGCAGGTACACCAGGGAGCGGGTCGGGTCCGGGTCGTGGCCGTTCGACAGGGCAGTCATCTCGATGCCGAGGATCATGGCGCCGATGATGGAGCCCACGTAGCTCTCGAAGAGGTCGGCGCCCATGCCGGCCACGTCGCCGACGTTGTCGCCCACGTTGTCGGCGATCACTGCGGGGTTGCGGGGGTCGTCCTCGGGAATGCCCGCCTCCACCTTGCCGACCAGGTCGGCGCCCACGTCCGCTGCCTTGGTGTAGATGCCGCCGCCCACGCGGGCGAACAGGGCGATGGAGCTGGCGCCCAGGCTGAAGCCCGCGAGCACGTTCAACATCAGGTAGAAGTCGTTGTAGGTGCCGCCAGTCCAGACGACGTCACGGTACAGGATGAAGAGGCCGCCCAGGCCCAGGATGCCGAGGCCAACCACCGACATGCCCATCACGGAGCCGCCGGTGAAGGCGACCTGGAGCGCCTTGACGATGGAGGTCCGGGCCGCGTTGGTGGTGCGCACGTTGGCCGCCGTGGCCACTTTCATGCCGAAGTAGCCGGCGAGGCCCGAGCAGCCGGCGCCGACGACGAACGAGAGCGCGATGAGGGGGTGGCTCTCCGCCGAGCCGGTGTTGGCCCAGGCCAGCAACGCCGCGACCACCACCACGAAGATGGCGAGCACCTTGTACTCGCGGGAGAGGAAGGCCATGGCGCCTTCACGGATGTGGCCGGCGATCTCCGCCATGCGGGGGAGCCCGACCTCCTGCCTGTTCACCCAGGCCGCGCGGAGCCAGGCGAACACCAGTGCCAGGACGCCGGCTCCCACGGCCATCCACAGTACGTTCTGAGTCATCGAGTCATCTCCCTCTTCGCTGGTCAGTCCTTCTCAACTCATCTCGACGTGGCGCCTCGCCCCCCAAGAGAGACGCCTCGCTACTCGTCCGGTCGGGCGGCGTTGAAGCGGTTCATGGCCGCCGCGATGCCGTCCCGCAGGATCGACTCCGCCGCGTCCGCCGCCGTGTCCACCATCTGCTGCACCCAGGGCGACTCCGCCGCCGAGAAGTCGCTCAGCACCCACGCTGCCGGCGCCCCAACCGCGGGGCGGTCGATGCCGCACCGGATGCGGGCATAGTCTGCGCCCATGTGCGCCGAAATGGACCGCAGGCCGTTGTGCCCCGCGTGCCCTCCTCCCTGCTTGAGCTTGACCCTCCCAAAGGGCAGGTCCAGCTCGTCGTGAACCACCACCGTGTCCTGCGGCTCGACGCGGAAGAAGTCCGCCGCCGCCCGCACCGACTCGCCGCTGAGGTTCATGAAGGTCATGGGCTTCAAGAGCACCACGTCCTTGCCGCAGTGCGTCGTGCGCGCCCACTCCCCTTTGAACTTCTCCTTCGTGGCTGCGCCAGCCCTGCGCAGCAGCTCGTCGACGACCATGAAGCCGATGTTGTGCCGGTTCTTCCGGTACTTTGGCCCCGGGTTGCCCAAGCCCACGAGGAGGATCATCGCTGTGCCCGCGCTGCTACGCCTCGCCCTCGACCTTCGGGACGCTCACGGCGAGCACCGCGAAGTTGTTGCGCCAGCCCGGCGACACGTTCGCCGGCAGGGGCACCTCGGTCGCGTAGATGGTCTTGGCCGTGCTCAGCGCCGTCACATCGAAGTCGATGGAGAGGGGGATGTCCGCCGGGAGGCAGCTCACCGCGATCTCCCGGGCGATGATGCGGACGCGCCCGCCCAGCTTCTCGGCGACGGACTTGCCCGAGGTGCTCAGCGGGACGGTGACCGTCACGGGCTTGTCTGGCGCCAGGCGATACAGGTCGCAGTGCAGGAGCTTGCGCTTCACCGGGTGGATCTGGTGGTCACGGATCATGGCGAGGACCGGCGCCGGGGCGCCCTCGACCTCCACGGAGAGCAGCGTGTTGACACCATACGGTCCTTGAAGGACGGCGACGACGTCCTTCGAGGCGACGGACAGGCTCAACGGCTGCTCGGTGCCACCATAGATCACGGCGGGGATCTGGCCCTGCACCCGCAGGCGCCGGGCCGGTCCCTTGCCGCTCTCCGCTCTCGCTACCGCTCTCAGCGTTGTCGAATTCATCCTCTATTCCTCTGTCTGACTCACAGTGTCGGCTCTGCAGCCGGGTCGCCCGATGTCGAGCCGCCGAACCCACGCGGGGGACGCTTGCGGCTCCGCGGGCACACGGCTGCGGCATCAGTTGGGGCGCCAGGATTCGAACCTGGGATGCTGGTACCAAAAACCAGTGTCTTACCGCTTGACGACGCCCCAATCGTGGCGCGTCCCCCGCAGGCACCATGGGCTCGACCCATGGAGCCCCCGGCGGTGGCGCGCGTAAGTACCATGGGGGGTGGGGCGTGTCAATCGCAAAGACCGGCCGGAGCGTTGACCGGCGCCAGGTCGTAGGGGAACTTCCGCTGCTGCACGGCGACCGCGTCCACCGATGTCGCCGGAGCCAGGTCGAGGCAGAGCAGGCCGTCCAGGTGATCGACGAGATCCACCCCGGGGAAGCCCCGCGCCGCCGTCGGGAGCCAGGACAGGGAGGTCTCCAGCGTCATGGGGGGCGGGCCGGACGCCGGATCGAGGGCCTCCGGGCCTGCGTCCACCAGGTCCCAGAGCACCGCCGCGACAAGGTCCTCCGAGACGGCGCCGTTCATGGTGCCGTCGGAGGTCCCATAGGACTGCTCGTGGGAGACCGACTCGATGTCGAGCACGAGCGTGGCCCCGAGCGCCCGGACGTCCACGTACAGGGGATCGTTGAGCACCATGGCGGCGAAGGCGTTGGCAAACCCCTCGCTCCAGGCCACGCGGGGGTCGGTTCGGCGGCCGTCGTGGTAGCCCCCCGGGCTGTCGGCGACGCCGTGCGCCATCTCGAAGTGGTGGGCCGCCTCGTGAGCGACCACCGCGTCATCGTAGGCGTCGTCGTCAGCGGCCGTTCCGGACAAGGTCAGCACGCCCAGCGCACCGAAGTAGCAGGTGCCGCAGGGGTCGGTCCAGCCGGGCCGCCAAGCCAGGGCCAGGGGGACCGCGGGCGCCCCGAGGACGCCCTCCATGAACGCGAGGGAGCGCCCCGCCACGTCCAGGGCGTTGAACGCGCCGCCCCCCCCTTGGGCGTGGGCGAGAACGTCGACGGTGGCGCCTGCGGGCGTGAGCACCAGCTCGGGCGAGGACACCGCGATGGGACCAGAGCCGGGCGCCACGTCCGTGCGGAGGGACACGGCGGGCGCGTCGGGGTGCACCTCGGTGAGCGCCCGGAGTCGTACCTGCGGCGGCCCGTCCAGCGTCGCGTCGAGGGTGAACGCTCCGTCGTGGTCGGTCCAGGTCGAGGCGACCACCTGCTCGTCGAAGGCGCGGACCGCCTCGACGGCGACCCTCGGCGCCGGCAGCCAGGTCCCGGCAAGGTAGCCATTTCGGGTCGGCAGGCGGTCCTCGTACCGAACGGTCCCCGTGACCGTGCCCTGCACGGGCGGAGTGATGGGCCACGACTCGGAGCGGAGATCATAGTGGACGACCGCAGGATCGGTGGGCGCAACGCGGATCAGCAGCCGGCGGGGCTCCGGCGCCGCAGTGACCGCGACGGCAACGCCGCCGGACGGGCGGGGAAACGGGGCCAGCTCGTCTCCCCCCAGCTCGCCATGGAGCGCGAGGGAGGCGCTCTGTTGCTTGGGCGTGGCCGTGATTCGCACGTGCGTGGCCGTCGGTACGTCAAGAGACCACCAGTCGACGTCCGTCACACACACAACGGCCTCGATCAGCACCGTGAGCCCCAGCGGCTCCGCCTCGCCTGGTACGTCGTTTGGCTCGTGGGGATCCTCGATGCAGCCCCCATGCTCCACCTGGAGCTCGATCTGGTAGGGCACGGGCCCCTCCGTAGGGGCGGCGTCGACCCGCACGAAGGTCAGGAGCGCCGGCTCCACGGCCGCGACCAGACCCAGGGCGCCATCATCCCATGCGCCCTCGGCAACGACGGTCACCGGAGGCGCGGTCAGCGAGGGCATCGTGAGCAGCGCCAGGCGAAGGCTCGCCCCAGCGGGCGATTGGGCCACCAGCCGGGCGGCCACGACGCCGCTGGTACCCGCCGGCAGAGCGAAGAGGTCCACGTCGCCGGGGCAGATCACCCCGGCCACGGGGAGGGCAGGCGCCGGAGTGGCCATCACCGGCCAGTCGTTGGGCTCGTGGGGATCCGTGCACCCGGGCGCGATCGCGTCGGAGACGGGGGCGCGGGTGTCCAAAGGAGCGACGGTGTCCGGGGCCTTCGAGGTGCCGACGTCTGCGCCGGGCTCGGCGGGGCTCCCGCCAGGCGCGCACGCGGCCAGGGCCGCGGCGCAGAGGGCTGGGCGCAGGCGGTTGAGCCTCCCGTCGATCAGTGTTCGGTGACACGGCCGCATGAGCCGAGAGTACCCGACTCGCGGCACGCGGTCACACCCGGGCCCTCCGCGGAGGCCGTGGGGCGCGGTTCGGGCGCCTCACTGGGCGTCGGGCTCGGGCGCCGTGGGGGCCAGCTCTCCCAGGATCTCGCCGATCATATGGTGGACACGCCGCCGTCGGGGTTCGGTGGCCCCCTCCGGCGGGAGGATCGGGGGCTCGTCGGCCAGCCGGGTCAGCGTGACCGTGTGATCCACCCGCAGCATGAACGGGCGCCCCCCGGCAGCGCCGTCGAAGCTCGCGTCGAGCCGCGCCCCGACCAGGCAGCCGCACCTCGGATCGGTCAGGGCCTCACCCCGCGCCGAGACCGGCCGGTGTGCGCCGCGCCACCAGGGGTCCCAGGTCCCCAGGTGATCCCGGCCCCCGGACTCGACGGGCTTGGCGTCGCCGCCCGGGGCAAGGGCCAGGATCTGACGCTCCAGGACGACCCCATCGCGGGACGTCGGGTCGCCGGGCGTCCGCGCGAGACCGGGACCCAGCAGACGCACGAGGGTTGGCAGGGTGTCCAAGGCGCGGCGCCTCCAGGGGACGTGGAGCTCCCGCATGGGGTTGTGCTCGGTGAAGGACCCCGCCAGGTCGCGCACGAAGAAGCGACGGTCCGCGTAGACCGCCTCGGTCCCCGCCTTTCGCTCAGGGGCTGGAGGATCCACCGTCGCGCGGGTGAGCGTCGACCGGAAGGCGCCGTCCGACCGCTGGACGAACCGCACCTCGTCCCGGACCGTCAGCGTGCGGCCCTCCGCCTCCATCCTCCACGTGGTGCTGGAGACGATCTCGAAGGGCGTGAGGGCCATGGCGCCATGGGCCGGATCGCGGAGCAGGGGATCCTTCGGGAGCGCGCCCTCCACGGCAGGGCTCGGGCCGAGGGCGTCATCGGGGAGCGCGTGAGCCAAGCCCTCGCGGAGCACCTCGACGGGGCTCCGGTCGTCACCCCCACAGCCAGCCACCAGGAGCGCGAGGAGAGACGCCGTGCGCAGGGCCCACCCGCCCGTTGTGGCGTCACACCGCACGGGCTACTGGATGCGCTTGATGACGTGCCACCCGTAGGCGGTCTGCACGAGGCCTGCCTCGTCCACCTTGAGGCGCAGGCTCAGGCTCTTGAACGGGGGCACCAGCGGCGCATCCTCGGTCGCCGTGTAGGGACGGCCGGTCTGGGCGCTGCCCGGGTCCTCGCTGCTCGCCTTCATCAGGGCATCGATGTCCTCGCCCGCCCGCACCTTGCCAAGGATCTCCAGGGCCAGCGCGTCGGCCTGCTCCTTGGTGCGCGCGGCCGCACGGGGGTCCATCTGGCCGCGGTACGCCGCGGCCAGGTCCCGCCAGCCGATCAGGACGTGCTTCACCTCGGCCTTCTGGGTGACGGCCTCCCGGCCGAGGATGTCGGTGGACTCGATGGTGCCCGCCCCGGCCGCCGCGACGGCTGCCTCTGCCGATCCCGCAGCCGCGGCCGCGAGCTTCGCAGCCTCCTCCGCCGCCTTCGCCGCCTCGCCGCCGGCCGCAGCAGCCGCCGCCGCGCCCAGCCGCGCTGCCTCCTCGGCCGCCTTCGCCGCGTCGCCGCCAGCCGCCGCAGCAGCGGCGGCCGCAGCCGCGCCCATCCGCGCGGCCTCTTCGGCCGCCTTCGCTGCCTCGCCCCCGGCTGCCGCTGCCGCCGTCGCGCCCAGCCGCGCCGCCTCCTCGGCCGCCTTCGCCGCCTCGGCTCCCGCCGCCGCGGCCGCCTTCGCCGCCTCGGCTCCCGCCGCCGCGGCGGCCTCGCCGGCCGCCTTCGCCGCCTCGCCTCCGGCTGCCGCCGCCGCCCCACCGGCGGCCTTCGCCGCCTCCATGCCCGCCGCCGCAGCCTCGCCGGCCGCCTTCGCGGCCTCCGCTCCGGTCTTCGCCGCCTGCGCGCCGCTCTTGGCCGCCTCGGCGCCCGCCTTGCCTGCGGCCGCCTGGTCCGTGGGCTGCTCTTTGCTGCACCCGCTCGCCATGACGAGCGCCGCGGCCACGAGGGCCGCCCGGGTCCAGATCTTCATCGCTGGTCTCCTTCAGGGGGATGAGTCGTTCGCGCCACACCGAGCACCTCGCCCGGCTCGACGCGGTAGCCATTCAGGAACGCGCCGGCGCTCATGCGCCGTCTGCTCTCGGGCTGCAGCTCCGTGATCGCCACGACGCCGCGCCCGCACGCCACGTGAATCGCCTGCTCCTCCGCGGCGACCACCGTGCCGGGCGGGACCTGCACCGGGTCGAGGGTGTACTCCACAAACGGGTGTATCTTCAAGATCCCGCCGCGCCACGCCGTGAACGCGCAGGGCCACGGGTGCATGGCCCGCACGTGGCGCTGCACGGCGTCCGCCGGCTCCTCCCAGGGCACGCGGCCATCCTCCTTGGTGAGCATGGGGGCGTGGGTCGCCAGGGCGTCGTCCTGCTTGCGTGGGTGCGCCGTCCCGTCCTTCAGCGACGGGAGCGCACCGAGCAGCGCCCCCGCGCCGAGCACGCTCAGGGCGTCGTGGAGGTCCCCCGCGGTGGTCCCAACTCCGATGGGGTGCTCCACCATGGACAGGATGTCCCCCGTGTCGAGCCCCTCGTCGAGCTGCATGATCGTGACGCCGGTCACCGGGTCGCCGGCCCGCAGGCACGCCTGGATCGGCGCCGCACCGCGCCACCGCGGAAGCAGCGAGGCGTGCACGTTCACGAAGCCCATGGGAGGCACAGCGAGCATGTCCTTGGGGATGATGCGCCCGTAGGCCACCACGACGGCAAGATCGGGGGCCAAGGCTGCGAAGATCTCCGGGAACGTGCCCTTCCGGAGGCTCTTCGGCTGGTGGACGGGGATCCCCAGGCGCAGCGCCAGCTCCTTGACGGGCGGCGGCGCGGGGAGGGGGCTGCGTCCTTTGGGGCGGTCGGGCTGCGTGACGACGGCGACCACGTCCTCGCCGGCGTCCACCAGCGCCTGCAGCGAGGGCACCGCAAAGTCAGGTGTGCCCATGAAGACGATGCGGAGCGGACGAGCGGCGTGAGTCATGGGCGATCACCTCGGGACGCGCACGGTCTCCTCGATCTCGAGCTGCCGGCGGGCGCGCGCATACTCCCGCATGACCAGCTTCTTCCGCAGGCCGGTCAGGTGGTCGACGAAGGTCACCCCGTCCAGGTGGTCGATCTCGTGCTGCAGGCACACGGCCAGCAGCCCGCCGGCGGTGATCTGCAGCTCGCGGCCATCCCGGTCCCACGCCTGCACGAGGATCTCGCTCGGGCGCTTGATCTCGGCGGCGATGCCCGGGAAGCTGAGGCAGCCCTCCTCCATGGCGCCCTCGCCGTGGGACTCGACGATGCGCGGGTTGACGAGCTGGAGCAGCCCCCTGCCTCGGTCCTCGGGCCCCGACACGTCGACGGTGATCACGCGGGCGCTGACGCCCACCTGCGGCGCGGCGAGGCCAATGCCTCGTGCGTGGTACATGGTCTCCGCCATGTCGTCGAGCAGGCGCACCAAGTCGCCGTCGACGTTCGTGACGTCCGGGGCGCGGGTGGCGAGCACCTCGTGGGGGTAGTAGACGATCCGGCGCATCGACATCAGGTCCTCCTCAGGGGTGCGGGCCGGCGCTGCTCCGTGTGATCGCCGCCGCGTAGCGTGGCCGCAGCTCCTCGTCACCCAGGACGTAGAGCGCATCGTCGAGGGCGCGGCCGACCTCCCCGAGGGCGCGCACCAGCTCCGCGTCGAGCGGCCCCGGGATCCGCTCGGGGCGGAGCGCCGCGGTCATCGCCGCCACACGCTGCCGGATGACCTCCGGCGTCGCGCCGGGGGCGAGTCCCAGCAGGTCGAAGTAGGTCCCCACCCGTGCCTGCTCCAGCGCGACGCGGACCAGCTCCCGGGTCGCGTCACCGTCCGGGCCCGTCGCGCGCCGTTCCGGCGTTCCGACGCCGGCTGGCCCGACGACCGGCCGTCCGTGACGTAGCGGGCGCTCGGGAGGCGCCGGGGGCGTCACGTGCGGGGCCTGCGCGGAGACGCGCGGGACGGGCGGCGGGGTGACGGGCAGCCCGGGCGCGGCGCCAAGAGGGCCCGCTCGCTGGGGCTCCACGCGCGACGGCTCGGCGCGCACCGGGCCGACCCGCGCTGCCCCCTCGGACCGCACTGCTCCCGCGTGCCCCGCCAAGGCGGCGACGACAAGCGCCACCTCGTCGGCAGCCGCCAGCGACGCCAGCGCCAGGACTGGCAGCCCGCCCGCACCCTCCACCGCGCCCAGGAAGTCCCTCGTCGATGCGGGATCATCCGAGACGCCAAGCAGGGCGTCGGGCCGCACGGCGCGAATGATCGTCACGACGACGCTGCGCCCGCCGGCGACGACCGCCTTGTGGCCGGCTCGCTCGAGCTCCTGGACCACCCGGTCGGCTCGCACGCCGTCCGCCAGGACGAGGACCTTCACGGGGCGCCGGCCGCGTCGTCCTCGGCGGCCTCGCACCGGGGCAGCACCTTCCAGCAGGTGCCCGACGGCGTGTCCATGACCTCCACCCCGAGCGCCGCAAGCTCCGCGCGGATCGCGTCCGCCCCGGCCCAGTCCTTGGCCACCCGAGCCGCCACCCGGGCGGCCACGCGCTCCTCCACCGCCTCCTGCGGCACACCGAGGCGCCCCACGAGCTGCGCCTGGATCTCCGCCAGCACGGTGGCCGGGTCCAGGTGGAAGACCCCGAGCACCTCCGCGATGGTCGCGATGCGGTCCCGAATGGCCCGCAGCGTCGGGGCCTTGTGGGGCGCCTTCTTCTTGCCGCGGTCCGCCAGCTCGTTGGCGAAGCGCATGACATCCGCCAACGCCGCCAGGGCCTTCGGGGTGTTGAAGTCGTCCGTCATCGCCTCGTGGAAGGCCGGCAGGAGGCCCTTGACCAGATCCGGCAGCTCCGGCTCCCGCGTGGTCCCGTCGCCCAGCGCGGCCTCCTCGGCGAGCACGCGGTCCAGCTTCTCCAGCGTCTCGTAGACGTACATCACGCGACGGGTCGCCTCGTCGAGGGCCTTGTCGCTGAAGTTGATGGGGCTCCGGTAGTGGGTGGACAAGAGGAAGGTGCGCACCACCTGCGGGTGGTATCGCTCCAGCACGTCGCGGATGGTGAAGAAGTTGCCCAGTGACTTGGACATCTTCTCGTTGTCCACGTTGACGAAGCCGTTGTGCATCCAGTACCGCGCGAACTCCTTGCGATAGCCGGCCTCCGACTGGGCGAGCTCGTTCTCGTGGTGTGGGAACACGAGGTCCTTGCCGCCCCCGTGGATGTCGAAGGGCGCCCCCAGGTTGGTCACGCTCATGGCGGAGCACTCGATGTGCCAGCCGGGCCGCCCATTCCCCCACGGACTGTCCCACATGGGCTCGCCGGGCTTCGACGCCTTCCACAGGGCGAAGTCCATGGGGTTGCGCTTGCGGGCCTCCTCCTCGCCGGTGCGCTCCGAGGCGCCTGCCCGCATGTCCTCCAGCACCCGCCCCGACAGCCGCCCGTAGGCGGGGAAGGAGTCGATGTCGAAGTAGACATCCCCCTCGCTGACGTAGGCGTGGCCGTTGGCGACAATCTGCTCGATCAGGGCCACGATCTGCGGCATGTACCCGGTCACCCGCGGCTCCACGTCCGGGCGCAGGCACGCCAGCGCGTCCACGTCACGGTAGAACTCCGCGATGAACTGCTCGGTCAGCGCCTGGCAGGAGACCCCGCGCTCGTTGGCCCGCTTGATGATCTTGTCGTCCACGTCCGTGAAGTTGCGCACGTAGGTCACCTGGTAGCCCAGGTGGCGGAGCGTCCGGTAGATCACGTCGAAGGCGACCAGGAAGCGGGCGTGCCCGATGTGGCACATGTCGTAGACCGTGACGCCGCACACGTACATTCGGACCTTTCCGGGCTCCAGGGGCTCGAACGTGTCCTTCTGGCGAGTCAGGGTGTTGTAGAGCTTCACGGTCCGTCTCCTCCTGTAGGGGCCCCGTAGCCTATGCGGCGGCGCGGTGGGGCGTCAAGCCACTGGCGGCCCCTGCTGCGAGTGGATAGCCTGTCCGGCCATGCGAGTCGACAGGGCAGAGCTGGAGCGCCGCGTGGAAGCCACCGAGCGGGCCTATGCCCACTGCACGCTCTGCGCCCGGCGCTGCGGGGTGGATCGCCGGGTCCGCCGGGGCGGCGTCTGCGACCTGGGCCCCGACGCCTTCCTTTACAAAGAGTACGTCCACTACGGCGAGGAGGAGGTCCTCACCCCTTCACACACCATCTTCCTGACGGGCTGCAACTTCCGCTGCGTGTTCTGCACGGACGACGCGCAGGTCCGCGACACGACCCTTGGCGTGAGGGTGGACCCCCCGGCGCTGGCGGCGACGATCGCTCGGAGGCGGTCAGAGGGCGCGCGCAACGTGAACTTCGTCGGCGGGCTCCCCGACGTCAACCTCCTCGCCATCTTGCGCACGCTCTCGCTCTGCCCCGCGGACACCCGCGTCGTCTGGAACACCAACCTCTACGACACGGACGAGACCCTCGACCTGCTCGACGGCGTGGTGGACGTGTGGCTCGCCGACCTGAAGTTCGGCAACGACGCCTGCGCCCGGGAGCTGTCCGGCGCACGCGCCTACGGTGACACGTTGCACGCCATGCTGAGCCGCGCTGCTGGGAGCGGCGAGGTCCTCGCGCGGCACCTGGTGATGCCAGGCCACCTGGAGTGCTGCACCCGCCCGGCGCTGGAGTGGCTGGCGCGACACCTGCCCGACGCGACGGTGAACCTGATGACCGCGTACTGGCCTTACGCCGAGGCGCGGCGCATCCCGGGACTCGACAGGCGGACCTCCCGCGACGAGGCGCGCCGTGCCATCGATCTGCTTCGGGCGACGGGAGTCGCCCGGCCGCTGGTCAACGGTCGTGCCCTGGCCGCAGTTGACAGCTCGGGCGCCACGGTGAATGCTGGCGCCCAGACCCACCACAGGAGGCACCCCCCATGAAGAAGTCGACGCGCTGGCTGGCGGCGATACTGACGGCGACGGCCGTCGGTGGCGCTGCGTGTGACTCGGACTCCAGCGGAGGGACCCCGGGAGTCGACGCCGCGGGAGACGCGGGCGGCGGCACCGACACGGGCCCCGCCGACGCCAATGGGGGGGACACCGGCGGCGGGGACACCGGCGGCGGGGACACCGGCGGCGGGGACACCGGCGGCGCCGACAGCGGCACCGCAGACACCGGGGGGACGGACGCCGGCGGCACCGACAGCGGCGCCTCGGACACCGGCGGCTCCACTGACGCGTCAGGCGACGCGGGCGGAACGTCCACCCTGCGGGTCGCCACGTTCAACACCGGCCTGGCCCACGGGTACGTGAAGCTCGCCGCCGAGCGCCTGGACGCAATCGTCGACGCCGTGGCCACCCTGGACGCCGACCTGGTCTGCCTCCAGGAGGTCTGGGAGCCCGGCGACATCGCCGCGATCATCGACGGCGCCAAGACCGCGTTCCCGCACGAGTACCACGTCATCACCGACGGCGGCACGGACGACACGGAGGAGCCGGCGTGCTCCGCGGATGAGGCGGCTCCCCTCAAGGAGTGCGTGGAGCTCCACTGCACGGGCACCAACGACCTGGCCGGATGCGCGCTCGGGAACTGCGGCGCGGAGTTCGGGGCCACCTCCCCCGGGTGCCAGCAGTGCATGGCGGCGAACATCGGCAAGAACGACGTGGACGCCATCTTCCAGGCCTGCGCCGAGGGGTCGGCCAAGTACACGTTCGAGGGGCGAAACGGCCTGCTCGTCCTGTCCCGCGTCCCTCTGGCCGATACGGACCACACGGTGATGGACTCCTACCTCGTGCGCCGCGCGGTCCTCCACGCCCGCGTCCCGGGGCCGTCCGGCGACGTGCACGCGTTCTGCACCCACCTCACCGCCGACCTGGACGACGTGCCGTATCAGGGGGAGTACACCACCTGGGCCGGCGAGCAGGAGCACCAGGTGGATCAGATGGCCGCGTGGATCTCGACCAAGGCAAGCGGCGGCCCCACGCTGCTGCTCGGAGACATGAACGCGGGGCCCGCAATCCCGCCGAGCATCGACGCAGAGAGCCCCACCGTCTACGACAAGCTCCTCGCCGCCGGCTTCACGTCCCCGTACGTGGCGAACGAGCCCCCCGCCTGCACCTGGTGCGCATCCAACGACCTGGTCGACGACGCCTCGACGAGCCGGATCATCGATCATGTCATGATCACCGGCTGGACGCCGACCACGTCGGCCACGCGCGTCATGGATCAGCCCGTCACCATCGACGTCGGTGGCACGCCCACGGAGACGAACCTGAGCGACCACTTCGGTGTCGCGCTGCACATCGAGGAGTGACGGGTCCTGTCGTTTGGTTGACAGCCTGCGTGGCGCGGCACTAGGATCGGCCAGATTTCCGCGGTTTCTGAACCTGGACGGGATGCGGCCAGCATGGAGAGAGGCCTGATCCTGGTGGCCGACGAGGACCACCGCACCTACAACCTGCTCTCCCAGCTCCTCGACGGGCGCCGCTACGAGCTCGTGCAGTCGGCGCGGGGCGCGGACGTCGTCGAGGCAGCCAGGTGGCGCAGGCCCGACGTCATCTTCCTGTCTGCGGACACGCCTCAAGTGGACCACGTCTGTGAGGCGCTCAAGCAGGACGCGCAGCTCTCGACGGTGCCCCTCGTGCTCCTCGAGCGGTCCGGCTCGACCCGTCTCGGCACCGATGGCGCAGCCCGCGCGGACTACTTCATCGCCAAGCCATTGAAACTTCAGACGCTTGCGCCCGCGCTTGCCCGCCTGATGCCAGGGGCGGGCCAAGCCCTCGCGGGGCCGCCCCCCCTCGAGACCGTTGAGCTGGACGACACGGACATCGAGCTGACCCCGGAGGCGGAACCCGACGAGGACGTGACCGGAGCCGACGCGGAGCCCCCAGCAGCCGCGGACGGGGAGACTCCGGACGGCACCAACGCCATCGGCGCCTTCTTGCGAGAGCTGGACCGCAGCCAGTCACTCTACAAGCAGAAGATCGAGCGCCTCCAGGCGGAGCTGACGGAGGCTCGGCGAGAGGCGCGACGGCTCGGCGAGGAGCGCCAGCGTGCCTTCGACGCCGCCGAGGCCGCGCACATCGAGAAAGAGGCCGTCATGGAGCGGCTCGGCGAGGAGATCGTCGAACGCGAGCGGACGGCGCGGACGCTGGAGCAGCTCCTTCGCGGCGCCATCATGGAGCGCTCCCTCCTGGAGGCCGAAGTCAAGGTCGTCAACGACCGCATCTCCGGCATGCGGGACGAGCTGAAGCAGGCTCAGGAGGACGCGGTCGGGCGAATCGAGGCGGTCCGCGACGAGTACCAGTCCGTCCTCGAGCAGCACATGGAGGACGCGGAGCGGGAGCGGGAGACGCTCGAGGCGCGCGCCCACGCCGCGGAGCAGGCGGCGACAGCCGAGGCAGAGCGCTTCGCCGCGCTGGCGAGCGAAGCGGAGGCGGCACGCGCGGACCAGGAGTCGGCGCAAGAGGCCAGCCTCCAGGCGGAGCTCGACGCGGCGCGAGCGGCGCTGGAGGTGGTCGTCGCCGAGCGGAACACGGCCGCGGAGGAGCTGGAGGCCGCACACGCCGCCCTCGACGAGGCCAGGCGCGACGCCCAGAGCTGGCATGGGGCTGCACAGAGCGCGCAGGCCCAGGCCGCGGAGGCGAGACAGTCCCTCGGGGCGCTGCGGGAGGAGGAGGCGAGGCTCATCGCGCTCGTCGGGACTCGCGAAGCCCGGGTGTCAGACCTGGAGCGCGAGCTCCGCGCACGCAAGGACGCCGAGGCCGACCTGCACGCCCAGGTGGCGGCGCTGCAGGCACGCGCCGAGCTGCTGGACACCACCGAGTCGGCGCTGGCCGAGGCGCTCGCGGCGGTGCAGCGCGCAGAGGACCGCGCGCGAGCCGCCGCGGACGAGCGCGACGCGGCGCGGTCCGCGGCGGAGGCGGCAGCCAAGAGAGCCGAGGCCTCGTCGGAGCAGGCCAAGGCCGACCAGGCACGCCAGAAGGCGCAGCTCACGGAGTCCCTCGCCAAGGCCCAGGAGCTGGCCGCCGAGCACCTGAGGCTCACCCAGCAGATCGCGGGGCTCGAAGAGCTCCTCGGCAACGCCATGGACGAGGCGGAGCAGGCGCGCGAGGAGCTCCGCGCAACGGTAGCTCGCCTCGCGGAGCGGGACCAGACCATCGGCGCCCTGATGGCCCGGGAGCGGGAGCTCACGGCGGCCGTCGAGGCGGCGGAGGAGGTCCGGGACGCGCTGGTGGAGGCGACGCGGGAGGGGGAGCAGCTCCGAGCGGAGCTCGAGGCGAGCGAGCAGAGGGCCGCGGCGCTGGTCGCTGCGCTCGACGATGCTCGGAGGGAAGCCCTCGCGGCGCACGCGAAGAGCGTCGAGCTCGAGCGAGAGGCCGCGGACCTGCGGACACGAGGCGCCGAGCTGGGGACCGACCGCGAGCGCCTCCTGGCGCGGACCGTGGCGCTGGAGAGCCAGGTCGGGCTGCTCGAGGACGAGCTGAGGGCCCGGGGGGGGGAGCTGGAGGCCGCCAAGGCACAGGCAGCAGCGGAGGCGGACGCCCTGCGGGCGAGGGTGGCCGAGGCGACCCGCGAGGCCGCGCAGGCGAACGAGGCCGTGGCCGCCCTGCAGGAGGCGCTCCGCGTCGAGCGCCAGGGTCAGGAGCAGGCGCAGGCAGCCCTCGACGCGCTCCAGATGGCCATCGACGAGGCGCGCGAGGGGCATGCGCTCGCGACCCGGGAGGCCCAGGAGGCACGGGACGCTCTCGGCGCAGCGGCGCGGGAGGCCGAGACGGCCCGGGGGGCTCTCGCGGCCGCTTCCCGGGAGCTGGAGGACCTGCGCGCCCAGGCGGAGCACGAGCGCGCCGCGGGGGACGCGCGCATCGCGGAGCAGGACGCAGCCCTCGACGCTGCGCGGTCGGCGCTCAAGGCGCTGCGCGAGGAGCACGACGCGGCGGTCAGCGAGGCCAGGGAGGCCAGGGAGGCCGCGGCCCGGGAGGATGCGGCGCGGGCGAGCGCCGACCAGGCGCGGGCAGCGGAGCAGCGCCAACACGCCGACGCGGACAGTCTGGCCCAAGCCCAGCTCGCCACGATGCGCGGGCACGCCGCTCGGCTGGAGCAGCAGGTGGCGCTCCTCGAGTCCGAGCTGCGAGACGCCCGGTCCCTGGCCGAGGAGATCCCGATCCGCGAGACCGCCGGTGAGCACACGGTCAGCGAGCCGGTGCTCGTCGCCGCCGCCGTGGACGCCGCGACGGCCGAAGAGTTGGAGCGCGCAACGGCAGCCCTCGAGGAGATCACGCGGGAGCGCAACTCGCTGAACATGCAGGTTCGAACCCTGCGCCTGTCGCTGGACGAGTCGCGCAACCGGGCCAAGGAGCTGGAGGGCGCTCTGCGGGACCTCAGCAAGGCGGCAGCGCTGGCCCCGCCGCCGCCGCCGGGCGCGCCGAGCGCGGAGCAGGAGGAGACCACCGCCCGATTGAGGAAGGAGCTGCGGGGAGCGAGCGAGAGCATCCGCATGTGTCTGCTCGAGCTGGAGCAGAGCAGAGATCGCCTGGAGACGGGCCGCCGGGAGATCGTCCAGGGGCGGGAGGGCCTGGCCCAGCTCTTCTCCGACTGGCAGAAGCTGGAGGCGCTGCTGCGCGACATGGCCCAGGACGCTGCGCTCCGCCCGGCGCTGGCCAAGATCGCGTCGGTGCTCAAGGACGTGCGCTCCCACGTGCGGGAGACCCGGGGAATCCTGGAGCACGGCGAGCAGCTCGTGCGCACCCAAGACGAGCTCACGACCAACCTCTACCGTGTGCTGACCAGGACGGTAAGCTGACCCGGCCATGACACACCCTGACCCTCCCTCGGTCACCATCGGACACTGGACGGACCGGGGCCCGTCGCATGTGGAGAACGAAGACTGCGCCGCGGCGGGGGCGGTGGGCGCCGGCGTGGCGCTGGTCCTCGCAGATGGCATGGGGGGGCGTGACCGAGGAGGCATGGCGGCGCGCATCGCCGTCAACACCGTCAGCAGCGTGCTGGGGGAGGGCGCGCCGACCGCCCACACCCTGCATGAGGCCCTGGAGGCAGCTCACGTCAACATCCAGCACCTGTCGGCCAAGGACGGCACCCGCCGCCTCGGCGCCGCCTGCGCGGTCGCGCTGATCGACGGCACTCGCCTCTGGATGGCGAACACCGGCGACGTGCGGATCTACCGGGTGATGGAGAGCGGAGGGATCGTGCGGCTCTCGCGTGATCACACGCTGCTCCAGCAGCGCCTGGACGCTGGCGAGATCGAGTGGTCCCGCTCCCAGGGACACCCGGATGGGCGCGTGCTCAGCGGGTTCCTCGGCCAGCGAGGCAAGCTCTTCGCCCTGGTGGAGGAGACGCCCCTGCCGCTCCGCGTCGGGGACCGGCTGGTGCTCTGCAGCGACGGCGTGGGCGCGACCGTGAAGGACGCGGAGATCGGGCAGCTCGCAGCAGCCCACGCCCCGGACCTGGCAGCCCGCATGCTGGTGGCCCTCGCCCGGGAGCGGGGCTCGCGGGACGACGCCACGGCGGTGGTCGCGCTGCTCGGCCCCCCGGGGGTGGCGCAGGCAGGACCCCTCGCGGTCCTCGAGCTCCCCACCCCAGAGCCGACGGTCCTGGACCGCTCCGTGGTGGCGCAGCTCGTGCGTCGCCGCGACCGGCGCTCCGTGATCATCGCCGCCGCGGGGACCCTCCTGTTCCTCGCGGTGGTTGCGCGCCTGTGGACGCTGGGCTCCGATGCCCCCCCCAGCGTCGCGGGCACGCCCCCTGTCCTGCGCAGCGACCCCGAGGAGCCGGGGCCCGCCACGCCGGACGCGGGCCCCGCCGACGTGGGTCCCGAGCAGCCACCGGCGCGCCCCAAGACAGTCGTCGAGGCCCTGGCGCGCCCGGGCCGGCAGAGGCAGGAGCTCCTGGAGATCCTCCAGGGGCGCCACCGCCAGGAGCTGCTCGCCCTGGGGAAGCTGCCCGCGCTGGCCGCCGACGCCTCGCTGCCCCCACCGCTGCCGCTGATCTTCGACGCCGACCGCAGCGACGAGGAGCGCGCGCTGATCCTCGCCGGACACCTGCGGGAGCTGGTGCTCGACGGCGACGTGGGCGGCCTGCGCCGGCTGGATGCCGAGACCACCTTTCGAGCGACCCGGCCCGAGGTGGCGCGCTCGCTGCTCGGCCTGATAGAGATGAAGGCGGAGCCCCTGTTCCAGCGGTGGGCCCTCGAGCACCTGGGGCGGTGAGCATGAGCAAGACGGACAGGACCCTCCACGACAAGGCGGCGGCGGTCGCGCGGCGGCTCTCGCAAGCGGGCCACGAAGCCTACTTCGCTGGCGGATGTGTCCGCGACATGCTGCTCGGGGTGGCCCCCAAGGACTACGACATCGCCACGTCCGCCACGGCGGAGCAGGTGCGCGCCACATTCTCACGCACGGTGCCCATCGGGGCAGCGTTCGGGGTCATGCAGGTCCACTACGCCGGAGCCGCCTTCGAGGTGGCGACCTTCCGCACCGAGCACGGCTACAGCGACGGGCGACGGCCCGACCGGGTGGAGCACGCCACGGCGCGCGAGGACGTGCTGCGCCGCGACTTCACGATCAACGGGCTGCTCTACGACCCGGAGCGCGGGGCCGTCATCGACTGGGTCGGCGGGCAGGAGGATCTGGCGGCCCGCGTGATCCGCGCGGTGGGCCGCCCCGAAGAGCGCTTCGCGGAGGACCGCCTGCGCATGTTGCGGGCTGTGCGCTTCGCGGCGCGCCTGGGCTTCGACATCGAGGCCGGGACCGCCGAGGCGATCACCCGCCTCGCGCCAGAGGTGCGGAGCGTCAGCGCCGAGCGCATCCGGGAGGAGCTGCTGCGCACGCTGTCCGAGGGGGGCGCCGCGGCCGGAGCCCGGCTGCTCCGGTCACTGGGGCTCCGCGACGCCGTGCTCCCCGAGGCGAGGGGCACGCTGGAGCACGAGGCGCGAGTGCTGGACCGGCTCCCGCCCGGGGACGGCGTGCTCGGCCTCGCCGTCCTGCTGCATCGAGGCACCGGTGCCGAGGCTGAGGCCGCCGGCCGCCGCCTGCGGCTGTCCAATGCGGAGACGGTCCGCCTACGGGCGCTGGTGGCCGGCCGCGCGCTCGCAGACGAGATGCCGTCGCCGGACGCCGCGAAGCTCAAGCGCTTCCTTCGGCACGAACATGCGCGTGCGCTGCTCGCCCTGTGGCGGGCCGACGCCGAGGACGGCCACGGCGACCTGGTCGCGGTGAGCCGCTGCGAAGCCGCGCTGGCCGCTTTCTCCGCAGAGGAGCTGTGCCCCCCGCGGCTGCTGACCGGCGACGACCTCATGGCGCTGGGCTACCGGGCAGGCCCCTCGTTCCGCCCCGCCCTGGAGGCGCTGGAGGATGCACAGCTCCGCGGCGAGGTCGCGACCAGGGAGGAGGCCGAGGCGCTGATGGCAGCAAGGTTGGGGGCGCCGCAGTGAGCTCAGCGCCAGCGCCAACCGACACCCACCGTCCCCGTCACGCGCACGTCCGTCCCCACGCGCTCTGCCGGCAGCGCCGCCCGCGCGTCCAGCCGCGTCACGAGGTGCGCGCCGCTCGCGCCCGGGTACCACTCGGCGCCAACACCCGCTACGAGCAGCGCCCGCGTGATTCGCGGGAGCTCGGCGCCACGGTCCGGGCAGGCGATCACGCACGGCTCTCGGGTGAGCGAGCGGGACGAGACGCCGCCGCCCAGGTCGACGAACGGTGCGATGGGCGCTGCCGCCGTCCAGGGCCACACGCGCGCAGCCAGCCACACGTCCGCGTCATGGCGCACGACCTCCGGGTCCTCGTGGAGGGTGGCCCACCGCAGCCCCAGCCCCAGATCGAGGCCGAACCGCGGCAGGATGCTCGCCCCGACGTGCAGCTCCATCGGGGGCGCCGCCGGCCCGAAGGACCCTGCCCCCACGTGGAGGGCGCCCCCCCGCATGGGGAGTGGGTCATGGACGGCGAAGGAGTCGAAGCCGAAGAGGAGCTGGGCGTGCAGGCCCTCGTCCGCGTGCGCCGGCGCCTCGAACAGCAGGACCAGCAGGGCCCATGACAACCAGCGGTGTCGGCTCACACTCATGGGCGCGGAGTCTACAAGAACAGGGGCCCTACCGGTACCCGGCAAGGCGCCAGGCGGGTGCGTCCATGAGCGCGCGTTCTCTCGCTGCGCTCCTCGCCATCGCGCTGAGCGCTGCCTGCCGCGCCGAGGGGCCGCCGCAGGGCGCCCCAGAGCACCCGCCCGAGAGAAGCACGGCAGAGGCCGCGGCCCCAAAGAGCGGAGGGGAGGCCCCTGCCCCGAAGAGCGGAGGGGAGGCCCCTGCCCCAAAGAGCGCCGGGGGGCCCGCAATGCCCCAAGCTACGAGGCCCGCTCCCAGCCCTCCGCACCCCTTGGCCTGCCCGGACGGCGCCTCCCGGTGGCACGCCCGTGGCGTCACGGAGCTGGAGGTGCGCGGGGTCGGCGCCCTGAAGGGGCCCCGGCCGCCGGCGGACCACTTCGCGTATGTGTGCGAGGGCGGCCGCCTTGCGCGCATCGAGCGCCGCGACGGGAGCGGCGCCCTGGAAGGGGAGGATGGCGGTCCCGCTGTCGAGCTCTACCGCGAGGCGACGGCGACCCACGTGCTCGTCGAGCGCCTCGACGCGGCGGGACGCCCCCTCGGCCTGGTCACCCTGTCGGCGGGACCCGGCGACGGATGGACACGCACCGACCCATCCGGAGTGGAGCTGCTCACCGTGCGGGACGGCCTCGTCGTGGAGCGGCGCGCGCAGGACGCAGAGGGCCGCCCCACGACCCCGTGGGGAGGCGCCGCCCACGCGGTGGTCCTGCGCCGCTCGTCGACTGGTGCCGTACTGGAGCAGCGCTGGGTCGGCCTCGACGGCGCCCCGGTGCCCGGCCCGCAGGGGCTCTGGAGCGTTCGCACCGCTCACAACCCCGCCGACATGCCCGTGGAGGTGTCCTACCACGACGCCACCGGCGCCCCGATGGCGGACCTCACGGGGGCGAGCGTCCTGGTCACGGAGCGCGACTTCGCGGGCAACGCGCTGCGGACCACACGCCTCGGCCCGACCCGCGCCCCGGCGCCCACCACCGATGGGGTGGTGACGACCCGCACGGAGCGGGACGCGCAGGGCCACGCGGTGCTGGAGGAGACCCTGGACGGGGGCGGCTCCCCGGTCGCCACCTTCCGCGGGATCGCCCGAACGGTCCTGGCGGTCGACACGCAGGGTCGCCTCGTCCGCAAGGCCTGGGTGGGCCTGGACGGTCAGCCCGTGACAGACGGCTCGGGCATCGCCGCGTATGGCTGGGACTACACGGACGACGCGGTGAACGGCCGCGCGCGCTTCTTCCTGCCAGATGGCACCGAGGTGACTCGCCACGGCTCTCCCCTCCCCCGGTGACGCCGAATGGCGCGTTGTCGCCGGCCGCCACCGCTGCTATGCTCCCGGCGCCAGGAGGTCCCATGACCCGCAAGAACGTCCCCGTCGACGTCCGCACCGTGACGAGCTTCGACGGGACCCGCCTCACCTATCACGTCGCCGGCAACCCGGACGGCCCCCCGATGGTCCTCGCCAATGGTCTGGGGGGCAACATCCGCGCCTGGCGGCACCTCATCGACTGGTTTGGCCCGGAAAACCGCATCGTGAGCTGGGACTACCGCGGCCTGTACGCCTCGGAGCCCGCCCCCTCCGTGGACGCCTACGAGGTGCAGGACCATGTCCGCGACATGGCCGCGGTCCTGGACGCCGAGTGCATCGAGGCCCCGACCGTCCTCGGCTGGAGCATGGGCGTCCAGGTGGCCTTCGAGTTCCACCGCATGCACCCGGACCGTGCGCGGGCCTTCGTCGCCATCAACGGCACCTGTGGCTCCCCGTTTCGCACCGCCTTCCGATCCGATCTCCTCGAGCGGTTCATGCCCGGCGTGCTGGACATCGTGCGGCGCAACTGGACGCTCGCCAGCGGCGTGGCTCCCCACGTGGCCGGCTCGCGGGCCGCGGTCTGGGCGCTCCGCCAGATTGGGCTGCTCGGCCACACGGCGGACGTGGAGCTGTTCATGGAGCTGGCGTCCGAGTATGTGCGCCTGGACTTCGGCGCCTACACCGAGATCTTCGAGCGGCTCGGCAACCACGACGCGTGGGACGTCCTCGAGTCCATCCGCGTCCCGGTGCTGGTCATCGCGGGTGAGCGGGACCTGTTCACCCCCGCCTCCGTGGCGCGGCGCATGGCGGACTCGCTCCCGGACGCGGAGCTCTTCGTCGTGCCGAGCGCGACCCACTACGTCCCCCTGGAGTTCCCGGAGCTGCTTGCGCTCCGCATCGAGAAGTTCCTGCGCACCCACCCGCACTGACGGGTTGCACGACACCGGCAGCGGATCCACACTCACGGGGCGTCACCGTGGAGGTGCCCCATGATCCGAGAGCCCTTCTTCGCCCAAGCCGGCTGGTATCCGAGCGACCCCGCGTCGCTGCATGCCACGCTCCAACGTGTGATGGCTCCCCCGGAAGGAGTTGCGCCGCAGCGCTGCATCGGCGTGATGAGCCCCCACGCCGGCTACAGGTACAGCGGCGGCGTGGCCGGCGCCCTGTTCGCCCGCGTGGAGGTGCCGGAGCGGGTGATCGTCCTCAGCGTCAATCATCGCGGCTACGGGCGCCCCTGCGCGGTCTGGCCCGACGGGCACTGGGCGATCCCGGGCGCCCTCGTCCCCGTGGACGAGCCCATGGCCTCCGCGCTCCTTGCAGCCTCGCCCCTGCTCCGCGCCGACCCCGTCGCCCACCGCGCCGAGCACTCTGGCGAGCTCCAGCTCCCCTTCCTCCACGCGCGCAACCCGGGGGTCCGCGTCACCCCCGTCGCGCTACGCCACCTGAGCCTCGACGACGCGCTGGCGCTCGGCGACGCCATCGCTGGGGCGGTTCGCGACGCGGGCGACGTGCTCATCGTCGCGAGCAGCGACATGAACCACTACGAGAGCGCTGCGGCGACGCTGCGCAAGGACGAGCTTGCCCTCGCGGAGCTGCGCGCCCTGGACCCCGCGGCCCTCTACCGGGTGGTCGCAGACAACGACATCTCCATGTGCGGCGTGGTGCCTGCCGTGGTCATGCTCCGCGCTGCCATCGCCCTTGGCGCCACCGCGGCCCGGGTCGTGTCCCACACCCACTCCGGCGCCATCACCGGCGACGACGCGGAGGTCGTCGGCTACGCGGGGGTCATGGTCTGGTAGCGGGTGACAGCCGGCGGCGCCGCCCCTATACTCGCCCGCGTCCATGACCACGGAGGAGCCGATGTCCGAGAGCCCCGACGCGCCCGCCACAGAGGGCCCGCCGCCCTTCGAGACCATCCTGACGGAGCTGGAGACCCTGGTCGCGCGCCTGGAGGCCGGCAACCTGCCCCTCGACGAGTCGCTGCGGCTGTTCGAGCGCGGCATGGCCCTGTCGCGCCAGGGGTCTACGCTGCTGGACCAGGCAGAGCGGCGGGTCGAGGTCCTGCTGCGGGGGCCCGATGGGGACCCGCAGATCCAGCCCTTCGAGGGCCCGGAGGAGCCCCGTTGACACGCCGCCGTCTCGACCAGCTCCTGGTCGAGCGAGGCCTCGCCGAGACCCGCGAGCGCGCCCAGGGCCTGATCCGCGCCGGTGAGGTGCGGGTCGACGAGCGCCTCGTGGACAAGCCGGGCACGCCCATCAAGGAGTCAGCGGTCATCCGTGTGCTCCGCGACCCCTGCCCCTACGTCTCGCGCGGCGGACTGAAGCTGGCCGGAGCCCTCGATCACTTCGGCGTGGACCCCACGGGCCGCACGGCCCTCGACGTGGGGGCGAGCACCGGCGGCTTCACCGACTGCCTGCTTCAGCGCGGCGCTGCCCGGGTCATCGCCATCGACGTCGGCTCGAATCAGCTCGACTGGCGCATCCGAAGCGACCCACGAGTGCAGGTCCACGAGCGGCTGAACTTCCGGCTGCTCCCGGAGTCGCCCCTGCACGCGGCCATCGCGGCCGCCGGCGCCGACCTGGCCGTGGTCGACGTGTCCTTCATCTCCCTTCGCCTGATCCTCCCGGTGCTGGGCACGGTGCTTCGACGCCCCGCCGACGTCATCGCCTTGGTCAAGCCCCAGTTCGAGGTCGGGCACGCGGAGGTGGGCAAGGGGGGGATCGTGCGCGATCCGGCGGCCCGGGAGCGCGCGCTGGCCGGCATCGTGGCTCTGTGCGGGGGTCACCTCGGTTGGCCGGTGGCGGGCACCATGGAGTCGCCCATCACGGGCACCAAGGGCAACGTGGAGTTCCTGCTGCATGCCCGGCCGCGCTGACCGGCGCTCGGCCGAGTGCGCCGCGACCCGTGCGGCACGTCCGTCAGTTACAGAAGTTGAAGTGGGCGCACAGCCCAGACGGCGGGCAGCTATCGATGGTGCATGGGTTCCCGTCGTTGCAGTCGGCGGCGCTGACGCAGGTCTCGCAGCCGGGGACCCCGGCCGCGGCGGGGTAGTAGCACGTCCCGGAGGCGCAGGCCTCCGCCGTGCAAGGGTCTGGGTCGGTGCAGTCCGCGGCCGTCGCGCAGGGGAGGCAGCCCGGGTAGGCGCTGCTCACGCACGCCCCGCCCTGGCACGAGTCCGCGGTGCAGGCGTTGCCGTCGTCGCACTCCCAAGAGCCGGCTCCGGTGCATGCCCGGCACCCCGCGACGGCCTCGTGCTCGCACAGCCCGCCGATGCTGCACAGGTCCGCCGTGCAGGCGTCCCCGTCGTTGCAGGAGGCCGCCTCCTCGCAGGGAGGGCACCCGTCCACCAGCGAGCGCGCGCACACGCCGTCCAGGCACTCGTCAGCCGTGCAGCCGTCGCCGTCGTCGCACGCCTCGGGGGCGGCACAAGGCACGCACCCGAGGGTCGCGGCGTGGGTGCACACGCCAGCCGGAGCGCAGGCGTCGACGGTACACGGGTCCCCGTCGTCGCAGTCCGTGTCCGCGCCGCAGGGGGAGCACCCGGCCACGGGCCCGCTCACACACGCGCCCGCGTCATTGCACACGTCCCAGGTACACGGATCGCCGTCGTCGCAACCAACGGCGCACGGTGCGCACCCGTCCGCGGGTACGAACACGCAGGTCTGGTCGACTCCGCACGTGCCCTCCACGCACACGCCTGCGCATCCCCCCGCGCAGGGCAAGCACCCGGGCACGGGCAGGTGGCGACACACCCCGTCGGGTCCGCACACGTCATCGGTGCAAGGTGCGCCGTCACCGCACTCGACGTCCTCATCGCAGGGGGCGCAGCCCGACGCCAAGGTCCACCGGCACGCCCCGTCCGTGCACGCGTCTTCCGAGCAGGGGTCTCCGTCGGCGCAGGAGGCGGGCCCCAGGCACGGCAGACACCCCGAAACGGCGATGTAGCGACAGACTCCAATGGGGGCGCAGGTGTCGACGGTGCAGGGTGACCCGTCATCGCAGTCGCCTGCGACGGAGCACGGCACACACGGGGTGACCGGGACATGAGCGCACGCGCCCCCCTCGTCGCAGGCGTCGTCGGTGCAGGCATCCCCATCGTCGCAGCCGGCGACGCAGGGGGTACACCCGGGGACCGCCGCCACGACACACACGCCCTCCGCGCACGTCGCCGCCTCGCACGGCTCCACGGAGCAGTCGGTCGCCGTCTCGCAGCTCACGCACCCGGGCGCCGCGTCGTGCGTACACTTGCCCTCGCCCGTGCAGGCGTCGGCAGTGCAGCCGTCGCCGTCGTCGCAGTCGCCGTCGGACGCGCACTCCATGCACCCGTCGATGACCGTGAAGGTGCAGTAGCTCCCAGCGATGCACGCGTCGACCGTGCAGCCGTCGCCGTCGTCGCACTCGCCCGCCGCGCAGGGGACACCAGTGCACCCGCCGAGGTCCTGGTGCTCGCACAGCCCCGGCTCGACGCACAGGTCCTCGGTACACACCACCCCGTCGTCACAGTCGCCGGCGTCACCGCAGGGGACGCAGCCCGGCACCACGGAGTGCGCGCACTCGAGCCCGATGCACGTGTCGATGGTGCAGGGGTCTCCATCACCGCAGTGGGCGTCGAGCAGGCAGTTCACGCACCCGAGGATCGGCTCGCTCTTGCACCCGCATGCGCCACCCGGATCGCACGTGTCGACCGTGCATGGGTCGCCGTCGTCGCAGTCGCCGTGTGTGACGCACTCGAGGCACCCAGGCACCGGAGCGTGGACGCACACGCCGTCTTGGCACTCGTCGACCGTGCATGGGCACCCGTCGTCGCAGCCCACCTCCGGCCCGCACTCCCCGCACGCCGGCACCGTCACGTGGACGCACGCCTTCTGATCGCAGCTCTCCGTGGTGCAAGGGTCCCCGTCGTCGCATGCGGCGGCGACCGCGCAGGGCTTGCACCCGGGGACGCCGCTCCAGGCGCACGCGCCGCCCGCGCACGCGTCGCTCGTGCAGCCGTCGCCGTCATCGCAGTCCGCGGCGCCCTTGCACGGCTTGCACCCGACCACGACCGCGTTGATGCACGCCCCCGCGGCGCAGGAGTCCTTGGTGCAGCCGTCACCATCGGCGCAGTCCCCGTCGGTCCCGCACTTCGTGCACCCGGGGAGCTGGGTGTGCTGGCACGCCCCCCCGACGCAGGCGTCCGTCGTGCACGCGTTGCCGTCGTTGCACTCGGCATGCCCCGAGCACCCGGCGCACCCGGGCACCGGCGCCGAGACGCAGGCGCCCGCAGCGCAGCCGTCGGTGGTGCAGGGGTCGCCGTCCCCGCAGTCCGCGGCACCTTTGCACGGAATGCAGCCCGGGATCTTCGTGTACGCACAGTCCCCCGCGACACACGCGTCGCCCGTGCAGGCGTTCCCGTCGTTGCAGTCCGCAGAGGATCCACAGGCGGTGCAGTCCTCCAGGGGCGTGTTGACGCACGCCCCCATGAGGCACCCGTCCTTGGTGCAGGGATCCCCATCCCCACAGTCCGCGGCGCTCCCGCAGGGCGTGCACGCGCTCACCAGGGCGTGCTGGCAACCGCCCGACACGCACGAGTCGGTGGTGCATGCGTTGCCGTCGCTGCACTCGTCAGCGCTCGTGCAGCCTGCACACCCTCCAATCGGAGCGTACGCACAGGCGCCGCTCACGCAGCCATCGACGGTGCACGGGTCCCCGTCACCGCACTCGGACGCCCAGACGCACGCCCGGCACCCGGCCACGCCGCCGTGGCTGCACCCTGCGGCGCCGCACTCGTCCGACGTGCACGCGTCGCCGTCGGAGCAGTCGATGTCGTCGGAGCACCCCGTGCACCCGGCGAGGGGCGCGTTGGCGCACTTGCCGGCGGTGCACGAGTCCGCAGTGCACGGGTTCCCATCGCCACACCCGGCGTCCGACACGCAAGGCACGCACTGCGCAGCGGGCACCCATGTGCAGGAGCCACCCGCGCAGATGTCGGCGCTGCACGCGTTGCCGTCGTTGCAGTCCGCGTGGGCCGCGCACCCGGAGCACCCGGCCTTGGGCGCCCAAGAGCAGACGCCCCCGGCGCAGACGTCGGTGGTGCAGGGCTTGCCGTCGCCGCAGTCGGCGGACGCCGCGCAGGGGAGGCAACCCTGCACCGGCAGATACTGGCACACGCCATCAACGCAGGAGTCCGCCGTACAGGGAGCGCCGTCGTCGCAGCTCGCCTGCGTCCCGCCGCCGCACGCGCCGCCGTCACAGACCGTCCCGACGGTGCAGGCGTCGCCGTCGTCGCACGGCGCGCCGTCCACCGAGCCCACGACAACGCAGAGCCCCGTTGCCTTGTTGCAGGTCGAGGTGGTGCAGTTGCCTCCCTCGCCCTCGCAGGAGACGATGGTGGTCGCGTCGATGACGCAGCCGCCGGGCTTGCAGGCGAGCGTCCCGTTGCACAGGTCCCCGTCCTCCCACGGCGCGCAGTCCGCGATGGTGGCGCACGGGCAGGGTCCCGGCGTCCCCGCGCACGCCCCGCCCACGCAGGCGTCCTTGGCGGTGCACGCGTCGCCATCGTCACAGGAGGCGCCGTCCGGCCGTGGGCCCTTCACGCACTGCCCCGTCGCGGGCACGCACGCCCAGGCGGCGCACCCGCCTGGCGGGTCCGCGGGGCACTGCACCGCCTCGCCCGACTCGACGCAGGCGCCCTCCACGCAGTGCCGGGCCCCGTCGCACAGGTCCGGGTCGCCGGCGGCGCACTCCTCGTCGGTCGCGCACTCGGGGGTGGAGACGTCCTCTGCCACCCCATCCCCGCCGTGGGCGTCGACCCCAGCGACGTCCAGGCCCGGGACCTCACCCCCATCCGCAGGACCATCGGAGCCGTCCAGCACGTCCAGCGCCCCTCCCCCGCTGTCGGCGCCCGCATCGGCACCGCCCCCGTCGCCGCCGTCCCCGGCATCGGAGGCCGCACCCGCATCCCCGGAGGGAAGCGGCGTCTCGCCGTCGGCACCGCACCCCATGACACCCAGCGCCAACGCGAGGAGAATCCTGGTCCACACGCTCATAGGGTCCCTCATCAGATCTAGTGCAACGAGCGGGGCGGGGTGCGCCTCGATCAGCAGGGCGGCAGACGTCTCGCCGTGGGGGCACGGACCGTCGTGTCTCTGCGTAGACGGAGCATACTGCCGGTCGCCGGAGGCGTCCACGAGGGGCTTGGAGGGTGCCGAGCAGCCTCGCCGGGTCAGGCGTGAGCGCGCGTCTGCAGGAAGGACAGGAGGGACACGTAGAGGAAGCCGAACTGGAAGAGCATCATGAAGGGCGTCGCCATCCACGCCTTGACCACCAACGAGTAGACGACGGCGAAGGTGAACCACAGGCCAAGGGCCAGCTCCACGTAGGGGAGCCAGTCGAACTTGCGATGGTAGTTCCGCTTCTTCAGCCAGTCCTTGTTGGTGGCAACGACGTTGTACTTCGGCGTGCGCGTGAACCCGCTCTGGATGCCGAACAGCGCCTCCAGCACGGCCTTGCTCTGGTTGATGCACAGCCCGATGCCCACGGAGAGCACGGCCGGGAGGTACTTCATGCGCTCCACGAGGCCGATGCCGACCTCCTTCTGCGCGTAGACGTAGAACACGCCGATGGAGACGGTCGCCAGGAGGAAGATGGGGATGTCCAGGAACAGGTGCCCGGGGAAGTTCCACTGGAGCCGGATGATCAAGCTCGCCGGCATCAGCAGGCTGAGCAGCACCATGAACGGGTGGGCGATGTTGTTGGTCAGGTGGAAGAACGCCTCGAGCTTGACCATGAACGGCAGGTCGCTCTTCAGGATCTTGGGCAGCAGCTTGCGCGCGGTTTGGATGGACCCCTTGGCCCACCGGTGCTGCTGGCTCTTGAAGGAGTTCATCTCCACGGGGATCTCCGCAGGGGAGACCACATCCTTGAGGAACACGAACCGCCAGCCGACGAGCTGTGCGCGATAGCTCAGGTCGAGGTCCTCGGTGAGCGTGTCGTGCTGCCAGCCCCCCGCCTCCTCGATGGCCTGCCGCCGCCAGATGCCCGCCGTCCCGTTGAAGTTGAAGAAGCGCCCCGAGCGGTGCCGCGCGCAGGACTCCAGGATGAAGTGCCCATCCAGGAGGACCGCCTGCGCCCGCGTGAGCAGCGAGAAGCGCCGGTTCAAGTGACCCCACCTGACCTGGACCATCCCGACGCCGTCGTCGCTGAAATAGTGGACGGTCTTCTCCAGGAAGTCGGCCTCGGGCAGGAAGTCCGCATCGAAGACCGCGACCAGATCGCCCTTCGCCACCTTCAACCCGGCCTCGAGGGCCCCCGCCTTGTACCCGTTACGGTTCTCGCGGTGAATGTAGACGATGTCGTAACCATCGGCCCGCATGCGCTCCACGCACTGGCGTGCCACCTCCCTCGTCTCGTCCGTCGAGTCGTCGAGGACCTGGATCTCGAGGCGATCCTTGGGATAGCGGATGCGACAGGTCGCCTCGATCAGGCGCTCCGCCACGTACTGCTCATTGAACATGGGGAGCTGGATGGTTACAGGCGGCAGATCCGTCAGGATGGCCTTCGGCACCGGCACGTTGCGCTTGTGCCGGAAATAGAGGAAAGCCATGTAGTAGCGATGAAGCCCGTAAATGCTGAGGAATACCAGCAAGGAGGCATACACGCCCAGAAACACGGTCTCAAACGACATGGCAGCCAGGACAGTCAGAGGTCGGTCGTGCATCCGCTCGTTGCCCGCAGACGCATCGACCGGACCGATTCATGAGGTACGACAGCTCGCGCATCCCACCGGCACGGTGAAAGGGACCGCTCGAAGTGGCGGGACTATAGACCACGATCCGAAGGGTGTCAACAGACACGATGGGCCCTGAGCGGCACGGACAACCAGTTGAAAATAGCCAAAAATCGGTACTTTCCGCACCAATGATCGCCACCGCCGCCCAGCTCGGCCAGGGCAGCTCTACCGACCACCGCCTCCGCGCGCCACGAGGCGCGGTTGACGCCAGGGCAGCGAGACAGATAGCATTTCGCCACCTTGCCCGGAACCGCATCGGACCGGGACGAGGGGTCCCCACTCACCGACCGAATCCTGTCGAGGAGCCTAGCCATGAACAAAGGGAAGGTAACCACGACCGCGCTCGCCCGCATGAAGGAGCGGCGCGAGCCCATCGCGATGGTAACCGCCTACGACGCGACCTTCGCCCGCCTGCTCGACGGCGCGGGCGCGGACATCCTGCTCGTGGGCGACTCCCTCGGGATGGTCGTCCAGGGTCACGCCAACACCCTCGCCGTCACCATGGATCACATGGTCTACCACTGCGCCGCCGTCGCCCGCGGCCGCTCCCGCGCCCTCCTGGTTGGAGACATGCCATTCCTCTCGTTCCAGGTGTCCCCCGAGGAGGCGCTGCGCAATGCTGGCCGCCTGATCGCGGAGGGCGGCGCCGAGGCGGTCAAGATCGAGGGAGGCCGCGACATGGCCACCACCGCTCGCCGCCTCGTGTCCGCCGGCATCCCGGTCATGGGGCACGTCGGCCTGACGCCCCAGTCCATCCACCAGCTCGGCGGCTTCAAGGTCCAGGGGCGTGACGCGGAGCAGGCGGAGCGTCTGGTCGAGGACGCGCGCGCCCTCGAGGACGCCGGCTGCTTCGCCGTCGTGCTGGAGCTCGTCCCCGGCCCGCTGGCGGCGCGCGTGACGGAGACCCTGTCCATCCCCACCATCGGCATCGGCGCCGGCCCTGCCTGCGACGGCCAGGTGCTCGTCTGCTACGACATGCTGGGCATGAACGACGGCTTCCAGCCCAAGTTCCTCAAGACCTACGACTCGCTGGGCGACCGGATCCGCGGCGCGGTGAGCCAGTACGTCGGCGAGGTCAAGGCGGGCGCGTTCCCGGGGCCCGAGCACACCATCGGCGGGCCCACCCGCGACGCTGTCGTCCACGTCTACGGCGGCAACGGACACGCCTGAGCCGGGGGAGCATCCCAATGCAAGTGATCCACCAGGTCGCCGAGGTGCGCGCGCTGGTCGCTGCCTGGCGCAGCGCCGGGGAGACCGTCGCCCTCGTCCCCACCATGGGCTACCTCCACGCGGGGCACCTGTCCCTCGTCGCCCTCGCTCGCCAGCACGCGAGGCGGGTGGTCGCCAGCATCTTCGTCAACCCGACCCAGTTCGGCCCGTCGGAGGACCTGGACCGCTACCCGAGGGACGACCAGGGTGATCGAGCCAAGCTCGGCCTTGCCGGCACCGACGCCCTGTTCGCGCCCCCCCCGGAGGCAATGTATGGCCCGGGCTTCGAGACCTGGGTCCGCCTGGAGCACCTCCCCGAGCACCTGTGCGGCCTCTCCCGCCCGATCCACTTCCGGGGGGTCGCGACGGTCTGCACCAAGCTCTTCAACATCGTCCAGCCGGACGTGGCCGTCTTCGGCGAGAAGGACTACCAGCAGCTCCTGGTCATCCGCCGCCTGGTGCGGGACCTGGACATCCCCGTTCAGATCATCGGCGGGCCCATCGTCCGGGAGCCGGACGGGCTGGCGATGAGCTCCCGCAACGCGAACCTGTCACCGGATGAGCGGCGGCGCGCCCTGGCGCTGTCCGAGTCGCTGAGGCTCGCGGAGCGCATGATCCACGGCGGAGAGCGGTCCGCCTCAGCCGTCCATGGGGCCATGGACGCCCACATCGCCGCCAGCGGAGGTCGTGCAGATTACGTGCGCCTCGTGGATCCAGACACCCTCGACGACGTGGACCACATCGTGGGCCCGGTCCAGGCCACCGTCGCAGCCTTCTATGGCTCGACACGCCTCATCGACAACCGCCGCATCACACCCTAGGACGCACCCGCCGCCCTCAGATCGCCAGGGACAGGCTCCCGGAGAGCGGCAGGGTCGCGATCTCGATCTGCTTGTCGAATGCCTGGATCTCATCGACGAGCCGCCCGAAGCGCGTCATGGGCAGCAGCTTCATGTCGCGGTCCAGGGGCCGGAAGAAGTCGTCATAGTGCATGGGCATGACGCGGCGCGGCTGAACGCGCGAGAGCAGACGGGGCACGAACCGCTCGGTCGCCTGGCGCCCGGAGATGCACACCAGCAGCAGATCCACGTCCCGGTCTTGGATGGCGTCGTCGAGCAGGTTGGCGCTCCCGGCGTGGTACAGGGTCACCCCGCCGACACGAATCGAGTAGGACAACACCTGCCCGCACTTGTAGTCCTTGCCACGCATGGGGAGGTCGCAGGAGCACGGGATCTCGCCCGCGTAGGGGACCCGGCCACCGAGGGCAAACCGGCTGTGCTCCGACGGGACGACCCGGACCCGGAACGGCCCTACTTCGAGCTCCTCGCCCCCGCTGCAGGGCGTAATCTGGGCCTCGGGCAGCCCGGCCGAGCGCATGAGGTTGGCGGTGGACGACGAGCCGATGACCCGCGCGCCGGTCGCCCGGGCGATGGCGGGCACGTCCAGGACGTGGTCGAAGTGGCTGTGCCCGACGAGGATCGCGTCCGCCACGGGCACCACCCGCGAGGCGAGCGCCTCGTCGCTCCGGATGGGGCCGGTCAGGAACCCCCACAGCCCGACCCGCGTCACGTAGGGGTCGATGAGGATGACGTGGTCACCGCACCGCAGCTCGTAACCGGCCGTCCCGAGCCACTTGACGTCGACGCGCCTCGCGTCTGGCAGGTCGGGCACCGCGTGGGTCCATCGAAGCTCGTCGGGTCTCACGTCCCCTCCAGGTCCTTGGCGTGATCGAACACCCACGGCGACGAGACGTGCCTGGGGCGGGGACCCGCACGAGGCTCGGCGGCCCCCCCTGTGATCCGAGGCTCATGCGGATCGCGCGACCACCACCAGCTCGGGCTCGTCGATCTCGACCTCCCCGATGACGGCCGCGCTGACGACCTCCACGTCCTTGCGCACCCCCTTGGCCTTCGGCCGTTTCGAGGTGCGGTCGCTGAGCTTGAGGAACTGCCGGTCGAACTTGGCCAGCGCCTCGTCGAGCGCCTCCAGGAGGATGCGCGAGTCCGCGTGCCCCACGAGCTCGCGCCCGCCGACGACGCCGACCACGCGGGCGTCGTAGAAGCCCTTTCGCTCCTCGAGAGCGACACGGATGGGCACCTCGCGGCGGAAGCGGCCCAGGGTCTTGGTCAGCTTCTTGCGCATGCGCTCCTGCCCGTACGCATCGAGCTCGGTGTCCTTCACGACCAGGTCGATCTGCATGATGCCTCCTTGCTCCTCGCCGTCCCCCACGGACGGACACCGGCCGCCATGTGCGCCGTCGACGCACTGGTGGCCAGGGAACGGGGTCCGGCGTGACCCTCGCGGGGCAGCACCCCAGGGTCAGGTTGAACGGTGGACAATCGATGTGGGCTGGGCGCCCCGAACTGGAGCGCGCCCCGTAATGGGAACATGGGAGCATCGCGCACGGAGGAGAGACGCCTCGCCACACAAGCGCGCTCGCGCCGCAATGACGCCGTGGCCGCCTTGGACCGGGGCAGGACGTCGCGGAGCTGGGTGCTGGCTGACCCTGTGAGCGCGTGACGAATGGCCGGTTCCTCCGTGCCAACGCTGTGCTCCACAGGGCGAGGCCCGCCCAGCAGAGCACTCCAAACGATAGCACATCTGTGACAACCCCGATACGGCCGGTTGATTCCGAGCCCCAAGCGGAGGCCCAAAGGCAGCGTGATCGAGGCAGGCAGAGGACGACGGGAGGTGGAGGCGGGGGCGCAGGTCAGCCGCGGGGACGTCCGCGCCACACGACGGTGTCCCGCAGCCAGTTCTCGTCGTCCCGGTCCGGGTAGTCGAGGTTGAAGTGCAGGCCGCGGCTCTCCTGGCGGATCTGGGCCGACTCGATGATCAGGCCCGCGACGTCCGCGATGTTGCGCAGCTCGATGAGGTCCGGCGTGAGGTAGAAGTTCCAGTACTCCTGCCGCACCTCGTCCGCCACGAGCGCACGGCGCCGCGCCGCCCGCTGGAGCCGCTTGTTGCTGCGCACGATGCCCACGTAGTTCCACATGAAGCGGCGGATCTCGTCCCAGCACTGGGTGACGACGACCGCCTCCTCCGGGTCCTTGGCGAGACCGGTGTTCCAAGCCGGGACGTCCGGCGTGAGGTCCGGGGTGATCGCGTCCGCCCCTCGAGCGTCGAGGGCGGCCCTGTAACCGAACACGAGCGCCTCCAGCAGGGAGTTGGACGCCAGGCGGTTCGCGCCGTGAAGGCCCGTGCACGCCACCTCGCCGCACGCATACAGCCCCGGGATGCTGGTGCGACCCTCGAGGTCGGTGACGACCCCGCCACACATATAGTGGGCCGCCGGCACGACCGGGATGGGCTGCACCCGCATGTCGATACCGTACTTCATGCACTCGGCGTGGATGCCGGGGAAGCGCTCGACCAGGAAGGTCGGGTCCTGGTGGGTGATGTCCAGCACCACGTGGTCGTCGCCGGAGCGCTTCAGCTCCGTGTCGATGGCGCGCGCGACCAGGTCCCGCGGCGCCAGGTCCGCCATGGGGTGGTAGCCGGCCATGAACGCCGTGCCGTCACGCCGACGCAGGACGGCGCCCTCCCCTCGCAGCGCCTCGGACACCAGGAACGACTTGGCCTGCGGGTGGTAGAGGCACGTGGGGTGGAACTGGAAGAACTCCATGTTGGCGATGCGGGCCCCGGCGCGAAAGGCCATGGCCACGCCGTCCCCGGTGGCCACGTCCGGGTTCGACGTGTAGAGATAGACCTTCCCCGCGCCCCCGCTCGCCAGCATGGTCGTGCGGGTCAGGAAGGTGTGGACCAGGTCGCTCCGCGAGTCCAGCACGTAAGCCCCGAGCGCCCGGTCAGGCTGCTTGCCCCGGAGCAGGCGAGCGCGGGTGATCAGATCGATGGCGACGTGATGCTCGAACACGGCGATGTTCGGGTGGTTGGTCACGTGCTCGACGAGGACCCGCTCCACCTCCCGCCCCGTCATGTCGGAGGCATGGAGCACGCGCCGCCGGGAGTGGCCCCCCTCCCGCGTCAGGTCGTACCCCTGCTCCTTCTCGCGTTGGTCGAACTGGACCCCGAGCTCGATGAGCCGGCGGACCCGCTCCGGCCCCTCGGTGACGGTGACCTCCACGGCGTCGCGGCGGCACAGGCCGGCCCCGGCGGTGAGCGTGTCGCGGATGTGCTCCTCGAAGGAGTCGTCGCCGCTCCACACGGACGCGATGCCCCCTTGGGCGTACTTCGTGTTGGACTCGTCCAGGGTCCGCTTCGTGACGACCGCCACCGTGCCGTGCATCGCCATGTCGAGGGCGTAGGTCAGCCCCGCGACGCCGCTGCCGATGACCAGATGATCGAACCGGTGCTCCATGATGCGCTCCGTGGCCCCCATCCGGCGGGAGCCGGGCCCCACCATAGCCCCACCGGCGGAAAAGCTCAACGCGCCGGGGCAGGGGGCGCCATTCGGGAAACATCGACGGGATGGAAACACTGTCGCCACGCCTTGGAGTGTGCTAGACAAGAGGCCACGACGGGCCAACCAGGGAGACCATGCGAATCGCACCTGCACGCGCCGCTTCTGCGGCCCTCTCGATGGCGGCGGCGGCCGTGGCCGCGATCCTGCTCTCGGGGAGCCCCAGCGCCTCGGCTGATACGTTCTATCAGTACCAGCGCAACGGGAAGCTGTGGTTCTCCAACACCTGCCCCGTGAAGAACTGCAAGGTGGTGCTGCGAGGTCCTGCGACGTCTTCCCGTTCGGCTTCCGCGCCGTCGAGCGCCTCCTACGGCACCTCCGCACGGGTAGAGCCTCTCCCCGTCCCGGCCGCGTCACCCACGCCGGGCACCTTCGACGACGCCATCGCCCGCGCGTCCAAGCGCTACCAGATCCCCGCCCCGCTGATCCGGGCGGTGATCCGCGTCGAGTCCAACTTCAACCCGAGCGCCGTGAGCCGCGCAGGAGCCATGGGGCTCATGCAGCTCATGCCCGGCACCGCCTCCGACCAGGGTGTAACCGATCGCCTCGACCCGGAGCAGAACATCATGGGAGGCACCCGCTACCTGCGCTGGCTGGCCAACCGCTTCAACGGCGACATCATCAAGACCCTCGCGGGCTACCACGCGGGCCACGGCGCGGTGGAGCTCAAAGGGGGCATCCCCTACAGCGCGACCGAGCACTACGTGAAGAAGGTCCTCGGACACTACTACCGCTACAAGGCGACGGTCAGCACCGCGTCCCTCCCCTGAGCTTTACAAGTCCTCCGCACATTCAGTAGATGAGGGGCGATGAAGCGCCGCCCGGCCCGCGAGTTCCAGCCGCCCCGCAGCCTCCGTGAGGAGATCTGGAACCTCCCGAACGTGCTCACGCTGGGGCGCATCGTCGTGATCCCCCTCGTGATCTGGCTGATGCTCATCGACACCCCGCAGTCAGCCTTCTTCGCGACCCTGCTGTTCAGCGCGGCCGCGGTCACCGACTTCCTCGACGGCTGGATCGCCCGCAACCGCGGCCTGGTCAGCCTGTGGGGCAAGTTCCTCGACCCCGTGGCGGACAAGCTCATCGTCATGGCGACCACGGTGACGCTCGTCGCGCTCGGCAAGCTGCCCGCATGGCTGGTGGTGCTGCTGCTGGCGCGGGAGACGGCGGTCACGTCGCTGCGAGGCATGGCGCAACAGGAGGGGCTGGTCATCGACGTGGTCCAGTCGGGCAAGTGGAAGACCGCGTTTCAGCTCTGCGGTCTGGTCATGCTGCTCATCGGCTACGACTACGAGGTGGACTACCTGGTGTGGAAGGGGGTCATCCACTTCACCGACGCCGGGCGCATCATGCTGCTCGGGAGCATCGGCTTCTCGCTGCTGTCGGCTGGCAGCTACTTCGCGGGCTTCTTCGCGGCCATCGTGGAGCGGGAGCAGTACGAGAAGAAGCCCCGGGAGCCCCGGCGCCCCCGCTTCCGCCCCGGCCAGAGGCTGATCGCGGCATCCCGCGCATTCATCGAGGCGCGCCGACGGCGCCGCGGCCGAGGCGCCGCCAAGGAGACACCATGACGGCACTGCGAACGGCGCTGCTCGCCATTCTGGTTGCAGCTTGCGGTCGCGAGGCGCGAACGCCCCTGTGGATGACCGCCGAGTGCCAGGGCTGCAAAGGGGTCGAGCTGGACCTCTGCGACGACGGCCTGGACAACGACGACGACGGCAAGACGGACTGCGACGACGAGGACTGCCTCCTCGCCCCCCTGTGCTCCCGGGAGCCGGGCGCGAAGGAGAGCACGCCCGAGGAGTGCAGCAACGGCAAGGATGACGACGGCAACGGCTACACGGACTGCGCGGACTTCTCCTGCCAGCCGACCACCGCCTGTACCCCGGAGGTGAAGGAGCCCGAGGACACGCCGCTCAAGTGCATCGACGGCCTGGACAATGACGGGGACGGGGACTTCGACTGCCGCGACGCGGACTGCGCCAGCCTGACCGAGGTGTGCGAGTCCAGTGATGCCGCGTGCAGCGACGGCATCGACAATGACGAGAACGGCTTCATCGACTGCCAGGACTTCGGCTGCTCCAAGAGCCCGTCCGTCACCGTCTGTACCCCGGGCACATGACCGCGCGCACGACGGCGCTGCTGGGCGCCCTGCTGATGCTCTCGAGCTCCTGCGCCAAGGACAGCGAGGTCACTCGCCCGGGGCCACCGCCCAGGCCGCTGCTCACGCACCCTCGCCCGCCCGCGCGGCCCGACGAGACCTCGCTCACGCCGGACCCGGCACCCCGCCGCCGCGTCGAGGTGGCGCGCGCCCTGCCGCTGCCCATCACGCCCAGGCGCCACCTCTTCCTGGGGAAGCCCCACGCGGGCTCACTGTCCGTAGGCAGCGTCACGGAGGGCTGGCTCTTCGCCGGAGCCGAACTCCCGCTGGACGGCGAGAACCACCGGGTCACCACGACACAGCGCCAGCGGGGCACGAACTTCGGCTCCACGGAGCTCGTGGAGGCGCTGCTTCGCGCTGCCAAGGGCGTCGCGAAGCGCTACCCGGGCGCCGTCCTCCAGGTGGGCAACATGGCCAAGGGCGGCGGCGGGGACATCCCCTGGAGCGTCAGCCACAACAACGGGCGCGACGTGGACCTGGCCTTCTATCTGCTGGCCCCCGACGGCACGCAGCCCGCGCTCGACGATCTGGTGCGTCTCGACGCCACGGGGCGCCCGGCGGACTCCGCGGCGCGCCTGCGATTCGACCCGGCGCGCAACTGGGAGCTGGTCAAGGCGCTCCTGAACGACTCGTCCATCGAGCTCCAGTACATCTTCGTCTCCAACCCGCTCAAGGCGATGATGCTCGAGGCCGCCAAGGTCAGGCGGGAGCCCAAGGCGCTGATCGCGGCGGCGGACGCGGTGCTCCGCCAGCCGGTGGGCGCCCTGCCCCACGACGACCACTTCCACGTCCGCATCTACTGCCCCGGGTCCAACGTCGCCGAGGGGTGCGTGGACACGGGCCGTGTGCGCCCGGGTGTCACCCTCCACCCGGAGCACGCGACCGCGCGGATCCCCGACCTGATCGCCGCGCTGCGCGCCAAGAGCGCCCGCCGGCGGGCGGCCGCGGCCTACCTGCTGGGCGTCCTCGGGGCCCGGGAGGCGGCCGCGCCCATCGCCAAGCGCCTGGGGGACAAGAGCCCCGACGTGCGCATGGAGGCGCTGGACGCCTTGGAGAGGCTGCGGGCGGTGGACGAGGTGGAGCGCATCCAGCGCCGGGTGGGGCGGGAGCCAGACGGGCCCATCGCCCGCCGGGCCGTGCAGGTCCTCGGCGCCCTGGCGGCGGGGGGAGCCGAGCGGGCTCGCTCCGCCCTCATCGAGCTGCTGGCGGACACGCGAGACCTGACCGCCCCCCGCGGACTCTCCGAGGAGCGCTTCACTGTGCGTGCCCGCGCCGCGGAGGCTCTCGGGCGCCTCGCCGTCCGGCGCGCGGTCCCGGCCCTGATCGCAGCGCTCCCCGGCTCGGACCCGGACACGGGCGCGACCCTCCAGGAGGCCCTGGCGCTCTTGACCAACCGGACCACGGCCGACCTGGCCACCCCAGCCGGCTCGGCGTCGGGAGGGGTGGTCTCCGCCGCGCACGCCCGGCCCGTGCAGGAGGCCGCTGACCAGTGGAGCGCCTGGTGGGCCACGAACAAGGACCGCTCCCCGCTCGACTGGCTGGTGGAGGGCTTCAATGCCGCTGGTTACCCCATGGAGGCGCTGGACGCGCGGGCCGCGACGGCTCTGCTCGGCGCCATCATCGACACCCGCGACCACGTCTCCTTCAACGCGCAGCGCGGCCTCACCTACATCGCGAAGACCGACCCTGGCTCGACCGGGTGGAGCCGCGAGGACGCCTACACCCACTGGAGCCGCTGGACACGCAAGAACGCGCACCGGCTACGCGCGGAGTGCCAGCGCCTGGAGAAGGCGGCGAAGAAGGCGTCCAAGGCACCCAGGAAGGGGAAGAAGGGCGGGGGGCGACCGAAGGGGAAGGGGCGGTAGCCAGCGAGGCGAATCCGCCGCGGCGCCTGGGGGGCGACGACTCTAGTAGGGCGTCGCCGAAGTAATGATGCAACCGGGAGGGCCGATCCATCCCCGCCAGGCGCCCGGCCCAAGCTTGAAATACCATGAGTATTCCGGCGCTTGGGCCGAACGCCTGGCGGGGCGCCTCGACCCTCCGGATTGCATCATTACTTATGCGACGCCCTACTAGGGTGTGAAGTCGACGGGGAGCGGGACTGCGTCAGGCTGGGCGGGCCGGGACTGGGGGCGGCTGCGCGAGTCCCCCCTCTTGCGCCCCTCGATGCGGGCGATGGCCTTGTCTCCGTCGGGCCGCACCTGGAGCAGCATGGACTCGCCCGCGTCGTTGCGCAGCGTGAAGTTGAAGTCCCCGCTGTTCACCATGCGGACGTGGGCGACGACCCGCCACCCACCGGGCAGCGCCGTCTCTGCCGTGAACACCTTCTTGAGCCGCTGTACGGTGTTGTCGTAGGAGTCGTTGGTGTAGAGCCACAGATCTTCGGTGCCCGCGGGCCCTACCATGGTGCGCTGCTCGATCACGTTGATCCCCGTCGCCATCACCGCGTCGCGCACAGGCGAGAGCGCCTCTCCCGAGAGCCGCGTCTGCGCTGCCGCCGTCGTCGCGGTACACGTCACCGCGAGCCCGAGCACGACCATCATCCGTCGAAACATGACTAGACCTCCTGAGTCCGTGACTGCATTGTGGTGCGCCGCTTGCTGCGGCCGGGCCGTCGACGGTCCGATCCGGTTCCTATTCACACCCGAATCGCCATCGGGACGCAAGCCAACAGACCGGTCGTGGTTGAGCATCCCGCGTCGAGTGCGTATCCTTGGCGGCGCCAGAGTTCACACCCGAGGACGCCCATGCAGCCCACGCAGCCCGTACGGATCGCTCTCTGGATCGCGCCCCTGCTGCTGGCGCTCACCGCCTGCAGCGACCCGGGCGCCGCGGTCGACCCGAGCTCCGCGTGGCAGGGGACCGCGGACAGCGCCGGGGGCGCGCCGAGCGGCGGCACCTTCGGGGGCGGCGGTTACGGCTACGGTGCTGGCAGCGATGTCGCCGGAGACGACGCCCTGGCCCCCCTCGAAGACACTGGCGAGGTAGTGCCGGACGTACTCCAGGACGTGACCCCAGACGACACCCCCATCCCTCCTGTTTGGGACACGCACGAGCCCGATGTGCCCGTCACGCAGCCCGAGGACGTGGGCACGCCATCGAAGGACACCGGCAACGGCACGGTGCTGCCCACCTGTGGAGAGGACGAGGTCACCCTGGAGAAGCCCAAGGTCCCGGCCACGGTGCTCATCGTGATGGATCGCTCTGGGAGCATGGAGGGCACCAACTGGGAGCAGACCAAGGCCGCCGTAGCGGAGGTCCTGGAGGTCCACGGGCCATACATCAACTTCGGCCTCCTCCTGTTCCCGCCCAAGTCGGGCGGGGGCTGCGTGCTTCCCGCCAAGGCCGACGTCGGCTTCGCCCTCAACAACGGCCCCGCCATCGTGGACGTCATGGAGGCGGCGGGCACCGGCGGCGGGACACCGACGGGAGGCGCCCTCCAAGCGGCGCTCCAGGTCGTGAACCAGGCCAATCCGGCGGGCGAGCGCATCGTCATCGTCGCCACGGACGGCAAGCCCAACTGCGCCATCGACTGCGGCAAGTGCGGCTGCGCGTTCGGCTGTGACTTCCTGTGCTTCAACGAGGACCAGTGCGCGGAGGACGAGGTCTTCACGGCCGTCAGCTCCCTGGTCGCGAAGCAGACCAAGGTCTACGTCATCGGCATCACCGGCTCCAGCGGGGCCAAGAAGGTCTTGAACAAGATGGCGGAGATTGGCGGCACGGCCCAGGCTGGTGACCCCAAGTACTATGACACCGCCAACGGGGCGGACCTCGTCGCTGCGCTCGACGCCATCGCCGGGTCCGTCGGGAGCTGCAGCGTGCCGCTCCAGATCCCGCCGGGAACAGCCTTCATCGCCCTGGAGATCGACGGGGAGAAGGTGCTGAAGGACCCCACGCACACGGATGGGTGGGACCTCCTGGAGGGGGACGTCATGCAGCTCTACGGCGCCGCCTGCGAGGCCGCCACGAAGGAGGGCGCGAAGGTAGAGGTCACCTACATCTGCAAGTACAAGCAGTGACCCTCTGGGACCATGCCTGACCCCGCAGGATCCGGGCCGCGGCAACCAACAGCACCGTGCATCCTCGTCATTTCCAAAATCGAAAAAACGCGGTATGGTCGCGGCCCATGGTGAGGCGCGCAAACCTGCTAGGAAGGGGTCCACGATGAGACGACTGACACTGATCGCTGCGCTGTTCGTCGCAGCGGCCGGCGCAGCGGCACCCGGCTGCAAGACGGAAGATCCGGAGAGCTGTGAGTACTGGGTCAAGCGGCTGAACAACCCGGCCAAGGTCAAGGAGGCGCTCCTCCAGGTCGGCGAGATGAAGTGTGCAGCCGCCATCGACCCCCTCAAGAAGATGTTCGACGACGGCCTCTACCAAGAGGAGGCCCTCCGGGCCGTCCAGAACATCGGCGACAAGGCGGCGGCCACCGAGCTGGCGACCCGCTCGCTCAACATCAAGGAGCTGGGCCCCTTCGCTGCAAGCATCATCGGTGACATGGAGCTCGGCGATGGCAAGCAGGCGCTCAAGGACATCCTGACGGGCAACCGCAACCCGTCGGCGCGCAAGGCCGCGCTGGACGCACTCCTCAAGTTCGCGAAGCCCGAAGAGATGGAGGACGCCCTGATCTCGGTCGCCGTGGACGACCCGACCATCCAGGGGATCCAGGTGAACGCCCTGGCCATCGACACCCTGGGTGACGCGCGCAGCGCGAAGGCGGTCCCGGCGCTGACCCGGGCCCTGTTCCTGAAGGACGGCAACGGCTTCGAGGTCTACGCGAAGGCCCGCATGGCCTTCGCGAAGATCGGCCCCGTCGCGGTCCCCCACCTCATCAAGGTGCTGGAGGGGGCAGACGAGGAGTTCGTCACCTGGGCCAAGAACCAGAGCATCCCCAAGTGGGAGTGGCAGGAGGGACCCAAGATCATCCAGATCCTCGGGGACCTGCGCGACAAGTCCGCGACGGCGGCCATCGCGGCCAACTTCGCCCGGGACCTGGCCCCCATCGACGGCCTCTCGGAGAAGCTCCAGGAGCGGTGGATCCAGAACCAGACCAACCGCCTCGTCATCGCGATGATCGCGCTCGGCCAGATCGGCGACGACTCCTATGTGGACGTGGCTGAGAAGGTCATCCCCAACCAGCCGGATCGCGACACCACCCAGCGGCTGAACTTCGCCACGTCCCTCGCCTTCGTGGGCACCGAGAAGGCAGTCGACTCGCTCTTCAAGTTCTACGTGGCGGAGCAGGACTACCGCTTCAAGGCGCCGCTCCTCGTGCCCCTCTCCATGGGGCTGGACGAGGCGCGGCTGCCAGCCTGGACCACGGAGACCGACACGTTCATCCTCCCCAAGGACCCGAAGAAGCCCGAGGAGATCAATGGCCAGCAGTACCTGGTCAAGGAGCAGATCGAGGGCGACCAGGTGCCCAAGTTTGCCCAGCCGGTCAAGGACTGCAAGTCCGACGGGAAGTGTTACGCCACCCTCCTCGACACGTCCGAGGACGCCTTCGTCAAGCAGAAGGCCGCGCTCATGCTGTCGCGGAAGCTCCTGCCCGACGACGAGACCTTCAAGATCCTCGCAGCCGCCTTCGAGAAGGCGTCTCCCGAGGAGACCGACCTGCGTCGCTTCCTCCTCATGGGCATCGCCAAGGTCTCTACGGTGCGCAACGCCCCTGACCTGGATCGCCTCGTCAGGCTGTTCAAGGACAAGAAGAACGAGGCGTTCTGGGTCGACGAGCTCACCATCCTCAAGCTCTTCGCCGAGCGCCAGAAGGGCTGAGCCGCGGGGCTCGCTCGCCGCCACCCCCCGCCCAGCTCCCCCCCGCACTGCTCCTGCCCCCCCCCAGGACGCCTCTCCGACTCCGCCCCCTCAGTCGCCCCGTGAATTTCCAGCCGGGATCACCCGTACAGACCCGGCACGAGCCGCTCACCTGGCGGGCCTCGACAAGATAGAGAATCTCCAGCGGAATCTCACGGAGGTCACCATGAACCGCGTCCGTCTGTCCACTCTCGCCCTCGGGGCGTCACTCCTCATCGCCGCGGGCAGCCCCGCCCTGGCCAACCACGGGCCATCCACCGTCGTCGTCATGGAGACTGGCACCATCCGGGTGCAGAACGAGTCGAGCTTCCCCATGCAGGTGAGGCTCGATGGCGCGCACGTCGGACAGGTGGCCGCGGGCTCCCACCTGGTGCTGACGTCCACTCCCGCGGGTGCCCACCGCGTGGTGGCGAGCTACCCCGGGCGCGAGGACGTGCCGTCGACCACCTTCAACCTGCACGTGATGCCTGGCCAGGTGGTCCACGCCGTCATCCGGCAGGTCGCGGGCTCCGTCCGCGTAGTCAATCCCAACGCCTTCCCCGTGCAGGTGGTCCTCTCAGGGCAGCCGCGTGGGAGCCTCGGGCCCGGCGCGAGCCTGCTGCTGGCGGGCGTCCCCGCCGGCCGTCACGAGGTGGTGGTCCAGGCACACGGCGCAGCGATGGCTGGGCAGGTGCGCGTACTCCCGGGCCGCGTGGCCCAGTTCGAGCCCGCCCTGTTCACCGGGTCGCTGCGCATCCACAATGACAACCGGTTCGCCGTGAAGGTGCTGGTCGACGGGCGGCCCGCGGGCAAGCTGGTCCCCGGCGCGACCCGCGTCATCGACGGTCTCGTGCCGGGCAACCACACGGTGGAGGTGCGCGGCCACCACGGCCTCCGCATGGTCCACACGGCCACCGTCCGGGCGTCCAAGACCACAACGTGGGCGTTCGCGGCCCCCAGGGGTCCTCACCACAAGGTGGTCGTGGCGCCGGCCGGCCCTGCGTACAAGTCGCCGCCCAAGGGCGTCGTCATCGCCAAGGGGCCGAAGAAGGGCGGCTGGAAGAAGCACTGAGAGCGACCCGCGAGGGGGGACCGAGACCTGCTGAACGACAAACGCCCCCGCCAGCACTGCTGGCGGGGGCGTCGTCCTTTCATCACACCGTTGGCAGGTGGCGTGTGACTGCTATCGCTTGCGGTCCATGCCGCTCAGGTCGACCTTGCTGAGCAGGTCGGCGAAGCTGGTGGTCGCCCGCGTGGCGCTGCGCTGGTTGGCCAGGAAGGTCTCGTAGTCCGCGGAACGCTCCTCCTCCGTGAGGCGCTTGATGGACAGGCCGATCTTGCGCTCCTCGGGGATGAGGTTGATGACCTTCGCCCGCGCCTTCTGGCTCTCGGCCAACACCTTGTGCACGCTCTCCACCTTGTCGTAGGACAGCTCGGAGATGTGCACGAGGCCCTCGACGTCCTCGTCGAGCTCCAGAATTGCGCCGAAGTCCAGGATCTTCGTGACGGTGCCCTCGACCACGGAGCCGATCGGGTACTTGTACTCGATGTCCTCCCACGGGTCGCGCTGGAGCTGCTTGATGCCGAGGCTGAAGCGCTCCTTCTCCACATCGATGTGGAGCACCATGGCCTCGACCTCGTCGCCCTTCTTGTAGACCTCCTGCGGGTGCTTCACCTTCTGCGACCACGTCAGGTCGCTGATGTGCACCAAGCCGTCGATCCCCTCCTCGATGCCGACGAAGATACCGAAGTTCGTGATGTTGCGGACCTTGCCGCGCACCGTGGAGCCGATGGGGTACTTCTCCTCCAGCAGCGTCCACGGGTTCGTCTCGGTCTGCTTCATGCCGAGGCTGATGCGCTTGTTCTTGCCGTCGATGTCGAGGATGACCGTCTCCACCTCGTCGCCGACGGACAGGACCTTGCTCGGGTGCTTGACCCGCTTGGTCCAGCTCATCTCGCTGATGTGGATCAGGCCCTCGATGCCCTCCTCCAGCTCCACGAAGGCGCCGTAGTCGGTCAGGCTGACGACCTTGCCGGCGACGCGCTGGCCGACGGTGTAGCGGTCGTCCGCGTGCAACCACGGGTCCTCGGAGATCTGCTTGAGGCCCAGGGAGACGCGCTCGGTCTTCGGGTCGAACTTGAGGACGCGGACCTTGATCTCGTCGCCCACGTCGAACATCTCGCTCGGGTGGTTGACACGGCCCCAGGACATATCGGTGATGTGAAGCAGGCCGTCGATGCCGCCCAGGTCTACGAAGCAGCCGTACTCGGTGATGTTTTTGACGATACCGTCAACGGTCATCCCGACTTCCAGCTTCTCGAGGGTGTCCTTCTTCATCTCCTCGCGCTCCTTCTCCAGGAGGGCGCGGCGAGAGAGAACGATGTTGCCCCGCTTCTTGTTGAACTTGATGACCTTGAACTTGAACTTCTCCCCGATGTACTTCTCCAGGTTGCGCACGGGGCGCAGGTCCACCTGGGAGCCGGGGAGGAACGCCTTGACGCCGATGTCCACCGTCAGGCCGCCCTTGACGCGGCTGACGATGACACCCTCGACCAGCTCGTCGCGCTCACAGGCGTCGCTGATCTCGTCCCAGATCTTGAGCTTGTCCGCCTTGTCCTTGGACAGCTCGACGAGCCCCATCTCGTTCTCTCGCGTCTCCACGTACACGTCGACCATGTCGCCCTTGGCGATGGTGACGTTCCCGTCGCGGTCGATGAACTCGTCGACGGCCACCTGACCCTCGGACTTGTATCCGATGTCGATGGTCACGAACTCCTTGCCGATCTCGACGATCCGTCCCTTGACGATCTCGCCCTCCTGCATGGGGTTCTCACGGACATAGGCCTCAAAGAGGGCCTCGAAGCTGTCCTCGTCCACGGAAGGCTTCCCGGCGGACGGGCTCTGGGTTGTTTGAACGTTCTCCATGTTCTGCTTCAATCTCCTCGATTTATTCTGCAGCCCGGCCCCCGAGAGAGCTCGCTGGTCTGGCAGTGGGGCCGGAGGCTAGTAGAGGCGCCCCGGGAAGTCAAGGCACATTTCGCGTCGCATTGCTGCCGATTGCCAGAGCGCGCGGGGCGTGGTAGGTAGCATGCGGCGCGGGCGCCGCCGAGAGGCGCAGCGCGCTCCATTCGACACACGGAGGCCCCTGCCCATGACCATCCAGTCCAACGCGTCGCCCTCCCCCACGGCCCAGACCTCTGGCGGGTCGCGCGATCCTCTCGCCCGGCCCGGCATTGCTCCAGGCCTCATTCAGATGAACGGAGACAAGGAAGAGAAGAAGCCGGAGGGCGGTGGGCTGGAGGAGAAGCTCTTCAAGACGCGGCAGCTCATGCTCTCTGGAGGCGTCAACGAGAAGCTGGCGCGGGGGATCATCACGTCGCTCCTCGCCTTGGAGGCCGACGATCCGAAGAAGCCCATCACGATCCTGATGAACAGCCCGGGCGGCAGCGTCAACGACGGCATGGCCATCTACGACACCATCCGGTTCATCGAGGCGCCGGTGCGCATCGTGTGCCTGGGTCTGGCGGCGTCCATCGCGACGATCATCCTCATCGCCGCCGACAAGTCGCGGCGCCTGTGCCTGCCGAACACGCGGCTCCTGATCCACCAGCCCCTCATCCCCATGCAGGTGTTCGGTCCGGCCAGCGATCTGGAGATCACGGCGACGGAGATCCTCAAGACCCGTGAGAAGATCAACCACATGCTGGCGGATGCGTGCGGTCAGCCCCTGGCGCGCGTGGAGAAGGACACCCAGCGCGACTACTGGATGAGCGCCGAGCAGGCACTGGAGTATGGGCTCATCTCGGGGATCGTGTCGACCCGCGCCGAGCTGGAGGCCCTGTGATGACGTCGCTGGTCATGCACCTCGCCGGCAGCGCACACATCCACCCCGACATGGCGGCAGCGGTCGCCGCCGTCGCGGCCTTCGGGATCGCGTCACTCTGGTTCTGGAGTCGAGGGAGACGTTGACGCGCGCAGGGGCGTCTGCTCTGTGGGGCTAGCCTGTGGCGGGGGCCAGGGCTCAGGCGATGTCGATGATGATGACCCGGCTGCCGCGCGGCTCGTCGTCGTCGGGGTCACGGCGAGGCGGTCGGTGCAGGGTCGGGTCGGGGATGGGGAGCTGCAGCACCGGGCGTTCCCGCTCGCGTTGCCGCTCCCGCTCCCGCTCGCGCCTCTTCATCTCTTCGATGATCCACGCGTCCAGCATGTGTGACGATCCTCCTGCCCGGCGAACCTCAGCGCACTTTTTCATGGTATCAACCACCCATACGCCAAGCAAGGGGCGCCCCGGGGGCCATTCGGCCAAGGATCCTTCCGGTTCGTCCCGCAGCTCGGCAGCCAGAGGTCCTGCTCGTGGCGTGCGCGGGGAGTGCCCGCAGGGGTCAACGGCCCGGCACGCCGCTGGCATTCCTCATCGGCGGAGGGAGCGAATGAATTGAGCCAGCTCTTCTGAGTAGCTTCGCCCGTGGGAGTGGACGAGCAGGGGCGGCTCGACCCGCGGCGCGCCAGCACCAGCGCGGCGCACCTCGATGAGGGCCTGGTTTGCCGGGCGATCCGGCAGGGGGTGCACCATGCGCAGCCTGGCCAGCACGAGGCGGTGACGGCTGAGAGCGGTGACGACATCCTGTAACCGGAGCACCGGGTAGATCAGCCGGATGGGGCCGCGCCCCCGGATGGACCACTCCGCCGCCGCGAGGACGTCGTCCACCGTCGCGGTCACCTCATGCCGTGCGATGGCCCGCTCTGGGTGCTCGTTGACGCGCCCGCCTCCAAGCCTGTGATATGGCGGGTTTGCCACCACCTGGTCGTAGGCCGCCTGGGCAAGAGCCGCTCGGGCCTCGCGCAGGTCGCCGTCGACCACGGTGACACGATCGGTTACGCCCGCCAGGGCGGCGTTACGCCGAGCGATGTCCGCCATCCGTGGCTGGAGCTCCAGCCCGACCACGGAGCGGACCCCCGGGGAGCGCTCCATGAGCAGCGCGACGATGCCGCTGCCAGTGCCCAGGTCGAGGACGCGGCCGCCGGGAGCTCCCCACGAGAACAGCGCCAGGAGGAGAGAGTCCAACGCGAACCGGTAGCCGTCTGCCGGCTGGATACAGCGGAGCGCGCCGTCGAAGATCTCCTCGACGGTCTCGCCCGGGCGGGGTGCCAGGTCCGAGCTCAACCCGTCTCCAGAGCACGAAAGGCCCTCGGGAGGGCCTCGCACAGGGCTCCCGCTGTCAGGCCGGGCTCCGAGCCCACGCTCGCCGCGATGTCTCCCGCGGTGCCGTGGAGCCAGACGCCGAGCCAGGCCGACACCTCCGGGTCGCCCGTGCGCGCCAGGAGGGCGGCGATGAGGCCCGCGAGGACGTCCCCCGTGCCTGCAGACGCCATGCCCGCGTTTCCCGTGGGGCAGATGGCCAGCCGGCCCGACGGCGAGGCGACCACCGTGCGGGCGCCCTTGAGCACCACCGTGACGCCGTGGCTGAGCGCGAGGGCGCGGGCAGCCGCCGGGCGGTCGGCATTGACCGCGGAGGCCGAGGCACCGAGGAGGCGACCGAGCTCCCCGGGGTGTGGCGTGAGGATGAGCGGCGCGCGCGCGCAGCGGAGCGCGTCGAGGCTGCCTGCCAGCACGTTGAGGGCATCCGCGTCGAGCACCATCGGGACCGTGGCCCCGTCGAGGAGGCCCACGACCAGCGCGGCGGTCGCCCCCGTCGCGCCCAGACCGGGCCCGACGCAGAGGGCCGCCTTTCCCGAGGCGAGCGCCCGCGCTGCCGGCAGCGCGTCTCCGCCGGCCTCGGCAGTGGCCTCGATCATGAGCTCCGGGACTCGGCCCTCGAGGCGCCCTTGCGTCTGCCGGTCCGTCCCTACGGTGACCAGCCCGGCGCCACCGCGGAGCGCCCCGAGTCCCGCCAGGAGCGCCGCGCCCGCCTTGCCGAGGCTCCCCGCCAGGACGAGGACGTGGCCGAAGGTGCCCTTGTGGGCATCTGCCGCCGCCCGGGGGAGGAGCCCCGCGAGGACCTCCGGGCCGAGCAGGACCGTCCGCGGCTCGTGGGCTGCGAGCACCGCGGGCGGGATGCCGATGTCCGCCACGATCACCCTCCCCGCCAGCGCCGCGCCCGGGTGGTGGAGCAGACCGTGCTTCCAGCAGCCGTAGGTGACCGTCAGGTCGGCCCGGAAGGCGCCCCCGAGGACCTGGCCCGTGTCGGCGTGGACGCCGCTCGGGAGGTCGACCGCGACGCGCAGCCCACCGAAGCCCGCGGTCGCGTCGATGGCCGCCCGGAGGAGCCCTCGCACGTCCTCGGAGAGGCCCGTGCCGAGGAGGGCGTCCACGAGGACGTCGCAGGAGTCGAGCCACGGGCGCTCGGCCTCCAGCGTAGCGACGTCGGAGACCTGCACCACGTCGCCTCCGACACGCTCCCACGCCCGCAGGTAGGTCAGGGCATCACCGCGGATGCGCTCGCGGGGAGCGAACAGCCAGCAGCGGACGGTGTGGCCTGCTGCGGCGAGCCAACGGGCGACGACCAGGCCGTCGCCGCCGTTGTTTCCCGCGCCGCAGAGGATGCCCACGCGGGCCCGGCGCCCCTCGCCGAGCGCGGCGCGGATGGCGTCCGCCGTCTGGCGGCCGGCGCTCTCCATGAGGACGGCGCCGGGGATGCCGACGTCCTCGATGGTCGCCCGGTCCAGCTCCCGCATCTCGGCTGCCGTGGTGACGTACACGGGCTCACCTCACTGTCAACCGATCTCCGTCCTGAAGGCGGCGGCGATCTCCTCCGCGTAGGCCTGGATGGAGGAGCGGTCCTCCCCTTCGATCATGATACGCACCTTGGGCTCCGTGCCGGAGTAGCGGACCAGGACGCGCCCCGCCGTGCCCAGCGCCGCCTCGACGCCCCTGATGGATGCCTGCACGCGCCCGAGAGACTCGATGGGGCGCCGCTCGCGCACCTGGAGGTTGAGCAGCACCTGCGGGTAGCGCTCCATGATGCGTGAGAGCTCGCTGAGCGGGCGCCCCTCACGCAGGACCACCGCGAGCACCTGGAGCGCCGACAGGCAGCCGTCGCCCGTGGTCGAGTGATCCAGGAACAGGAGGTGGCCGCTCTGCTCACCCCCGAGGTTGAAGCCGCCACGGCGCATCTCCTCCACGACATAGCGGTCGCCCACGGCCGTGCGCACGAGCTGGATGCCCAAGCGCCGCATTGCGACCTCCAGGCCCAGGTTGCTCATGACGGTGGAGACGACCGTGTCGTGTCGCAGGGTCCCGGCGGCCTTCATGCGCGCCGCGCAGACGGCCATGATGTGGTCGCCATCGACGATGGTCCCCTTCTCGTCGCACAGGATCACCCGGTCCGCGTCCCCGTCCAGGGCGATGCCGAGCTGGGCCCCCACCGCTCGCACGGTCTCCGCCATGCGCTCGGGGTGGAGCGCACCGTTCCCGGCGTTGATATTGGTCCCGTTGGGCGACGTACCGAGCTGCACCACCGTCGCGCCCAGCTCCTGGAGCATCAAGGGAGCGACCTTGTAGGCGGCGCCGTTGGCGCAGTCCACGACGACCTTGACGCCGTCCAGGTCCAGCTCCCGTGGGAACGTCCCCTTCAGGTAGGTGACGTACCGGCCGAGGGCATCCTCGATGCGGAAGGCCCGGCCCACGTCCGCCCCGCGGGCGAGGACGCCGTCCAGCTCGTCCCCGGCCATCAGGCGCTCCATCTGGGCCTCGACCGCGTCCGGGAGCTTGAAGCCGTCGCCCCCGAAGACCTTGAGGCCATTGTCCTGGAAGCTGTTGTGGCTTGCGCTGATCACGACCCCCGCCTCCGCGCGGAAGGCGCCCGTGATGTACGCGATCCCGGGGGTCGGCAGGACGCCCACCTGCCAGGCCTCCGCGCCGATGCTCGCCACGCCGGCGGTGATGGCGGTCTCGAAGAGGTAGCCCGACAGACGTGTGTCCTTTCCGATGATCACCCGCGGCTTCCCCTGACCCAGGCGTCTGAACGTGTGCGCGATCGACTGACCCAGACGCATGGCGACCTGGATGGTCATGGGGTGGACGTTGGCCTCCCCGCGGATGCCGTCGGTCCCAAAGAGCTGGCGCTCTGTCACGGTGTCACCTCTCCTGAGCGGGCGTCGCGCGCGCCGGCGTCCTCGTGTGTCCCGGCGTCGGCTGGGTCTGGGGTCGGGGGCTCCACGAGGCGGACCTCCAGGGTGACCCGGTCCGGTACCGCCTGCATGGTCAGCCTCTCGAAGCGCTTGACCTCCACGGGCACGTCCTCGTGGCGGCCAGCGATCGCGCCGCGGCGCGCGTCCACCTCGACCATTCGCTCGCCCCCGAGGGCCTTCAGCTCCCGCAGCGCGAGGAGGGCGCCGCTGACGCGCACCCGCACGTGGGTGGGCTCGACGGAGCAGGTGTACCCCGCGGAGCAGTTGGTCACGTTGATGGGGACCGCCACCAGCTCGTCGCTCACCATGCGCTCCGTAAGCGGGATGGTGATGGCGATGCGCTCCGGCTCGACCCACACGCGCCCACCGGTCGGGCGGCGCACCGCGATCTGCGTCTCGAGGGTCTCTTTGAGCCCACGGAGATCGACGGGCGCGGTGCGGACCAGCTCCACCTCGGCGATGTCCGTCGATGCACCGCTGATCTCTACCATGGCGGGTAGAAGCTGGATCTGGCGCTCCTCGATGAGATACCCCGTGTCCGGCTCTCCGACCAGGTCCGGCACCACCGGCACGAGCTTGCTGGTCCGGGGCTCGACCCGCACCACCATGCTTGGCGGAAAGACGCTCAGCACGCGCAGCCCGTGCACGCCGAGCAGGGTCTCGATGCGGGCAGCGTCGAAGGGATACACCGACCCGTCCTCGTAGCCCTGCAGGTTGACCGTGTAGGGCTCGAGGCGGCTCTCCAGCACCCGAAGCAGCCGCGACCACCGGCCCTGGAGGCGCACCCGGATCGAGCGCGGAGCGTCGCCGGTGAACACCGACAGCGCCCCCACCTTCCCCATGACGACGGGCACATCGATCTCCGTCTCCTTGACTCGATCCTCCCGCGCAAGCAGGAACAGAGCGCACGCGAGGAGCAGCGACAGCACCTTCAGCGGCACGTTCTCGAAGAAGAGCTTGCGGATCTGCCCGGCCATGGCGCCTCAGGACGCACGGGGCCGCACGATGCGGCGCCACAGGGTCGGGCGCGCCGTGGCGCCGAAGACCCGTTGCAGCTCCTCGCGGAGCGAGTTCTGGTCGAAGTTGCGGCGCAGCTCGCCGTTGGTTGCGATGCTGATGGTCCCCGTCTCCTCGCTCACCACGATGACCGTGGCGTCCGTCTCCTCCGACAGCCCGATGGCGGCCCGGTGCCGTGTTCCAAGGGCCCGGTCAACCTTGGGGTTGGCGGTCAGCGGCAGAAAGCACCCCGCAGCCGCGATCTGCCCCTTCCGGATGATCATGGCACCGTCGTGCAGCGGGTTCTCGTAGGTCTTGAGAAAGACCGCGTAGATCAACTCCTTGGACACCTGGGAGTGGATGCGGACCCCCTCGTCCATGTACGGGGAGAGGTCGGCGTCGCGCTCCACGGCGATCAGCGCGCCCAGGCGATGGTTCGCGAGAGCGACCGTGCCGCGCACGATCTCCTCGTAGAAGTGCCCGCCTTCGGAGGACCACCCCCCAGCGAGGATCGGGTTGCGCCCCACCTGGGTCAGACCCCGGCGGATGTCGGCCTGAAAGATCACGACCAGGATGACGATGAACGACGCGATGAACTTGTCCAGGATCCAATTCAGGGTGAGCAGGTCCAGGTTCTCAGTCTTGCTGACGAAGAAGACGAGGATCACGAGCGTGATCCCGATGAGCATCTGGACCGCCCGTGTTCCCTTGATGAGCAGGAGGATACGGTAGATGAGCCACGCGACGACGATCACGTCCAGCGTGGCGTAGAGCCAGCCCCAACCCGCTATGTCCTGGATCAGCGCCTCCACCTGGCGGTGGCTCCTCTTGTAGACTCTAGTGTCGCTCGGGACCGACGACCGGGCGCTCGCGCCTTACGGCCTCCGCAACCCGCACGACGTCCCGCATGGCCGCCACATCGTGAACCCTCACCATGTCGGCGCCAGCCATGACTGCGGCGGCGACGGCTCCCGCCGTCCCCCAGTCGCGCCTGTCCACCGGGGCGCCACCGAGCACCTCACCGATGAAGGACTTCCGCGAAGGCCCCACGAGCACGGGCCGCCCCGCCAGGCACCGCAGGAAGCTGAGGCGCCGCAGGAGCTGGAGGTTGTGGCGCGTCCCCTTGCCGAAGCCGAGTCCCGGGTCGAGGATGATCTGGCTGCGGTCGACGCCGGCCTGGACCGCCATGTCCACGCGCTCCGACAGCTCTGTGTGGACCTCGCTCAGCAGGTTCCGGTAGTTCGAGAAGGCGCCGGTGCTCGCGGGTGTGCCCCGCATGTGCATCAGGATGATGGGGCAGCCGGCGCTCGCCACCACGTCGGCCATCTCGCCGTCCATCTGCAGGCCGCTCACGTCGTTGACCATCTGGGCCCCGGCTTCGAGGGCGGCTCGCGCGACGGGGGCCTTGGTCGTGTCGATGGAGATCGGGACGTCCGTCCGCCGCGCGAGCGCCTCGATGACCGGCAGCACCCGGCGCAGCTCCTCCTGCGGGTCCACGCTCGCCGCTCCCTCTCCGTAGGTGGCCCCTGCGGGGCGGGACGACTCGCCGCCGACATCGATGACGTCAGCCCCCTCGTCCACGAGCTCCAGACCCCGAGCCACGGCCGCCTCGACGGAGTCGAAGCGCCCGCCGTCCGAGAAGGAGTCGGGCGTGACGTTCAGCACACCGACGACGTAGACCCTGCTCCAGTCGAAGACACGGGTGCGCAGTCGCAGCGGCGGAAAGGCCTCGAACGCCGCGTCTCGCGATGAACCGGAGCTGGACGGCATGGCGCTCTCCTGGGGGTTGCAGCCATGAGGATGTAGCCAAAAGTCGCCGACTTGTCCAGCGCTCGAATTCGCTCGACAGGATCTGAGCGGGGATCAGACGGGCTCGGGCTTGGTGCGGAGGGGGCCGCGGTCAGGTTGCTTCACGAGCCCCTCCGACGAGTGGTCGGCGGGCTCGGCGCGCCCCGGGAGCTTCTCGTGCTCGCGCTTCGCGACCAGTGTCGCGGTGCGCTCACCGCGGAACTGACCGAGATCACGGCCATTGACGACCGCGTTGATCTCCTCGCCGTCCAGGCTCTCGTGCTCGAGGAGGGCCAGCGCCAGACGGTCCAGCAGGACGCGGTTCGCAGCCAGGATCTCGCGCGCCACGTCGTAGCTGTCGTTGATGATGCGCTTGACCTCGCGGTCCAGGCGGCTCGCCGTGGCCTCGCTGTAGTTCTGGTGCCGGTTGAAGTCGCGCCCGAGGAAGGGGTTGTCGTCCTTCTGACCATAGGAGACCACGCCCATGCTGGACATGCCCCACTCGGCGACCATCTTGCGGGCCAGCTCAGTCGCCTGGACGATGTCGTTCCCCGCGCCCGTCGTCAGGTGCCCGAAGACGAGCTCCTCCGCGATGCGCCCGCCCATGAGGATCGCGATGCGGTTGAGGAGCTGCTCCCGGTTCATGGAGTAGCGATCCTCGTCGGGGAGCTGCTGCGTGAGCCCCAGCGCGCGCCCTCGGGGGATGATCGTCACCTTGTGGACGGGATCCGTGCCGGGCAGCAGCCGCGCCACGAGGGTGTGCCCCGCCTCGTGGTAGGCGGTGTTCTTCTTCTCCTCGTCGCTGATCACCAGGGACTTGCGCTCCGTGCCCATGAGGACCTTGTCCTTGGCGAGCTCGAAGTCCTCCATGGTGACCCGGTCGCGGTTGCGACGCGCCGCCAGGAGCGCCGCCTCGTTGACGAGGTTCGCCAGGTCGGCGCCGGCGAAGCCAGGCGTACCGCGGGCGACCACGTCGAGGTCCACGTCCTCGTCGAGGGGCACCTTCGTCTTGGTGTGCACTCCGAGGATGCCGCGGCGACCCCGCACGTCGGGCCGCTGGACGACCACGCTGCGGTCGAAGCGCCCGGGGCGGAGCAGGGCCGGGTCCAGGACGTCCGGACGGTTGGTGGCAGCGATCATGATGACGCCCTCGTTGGCTTCGAAGCCGTCCATCTCCACCAGGAGCTGGTTGAGGGTCTGCTCGCGCTCGTCGTGCCCGCCGCCGAGGCCCGCGCCGCGGTGGCGACCCACCGCGTCGATCTCGTCGATGAAGATGATGCAGGGGGCGTTCTTCTTGCCCTGCTCGAAGAGGTCCCGGACGCGGCTCGCGCCAACGCCGACGAACATCTCCACGAAGTCGGACCCGCTGATCGAGAAGAAGGGGACGCCGGCCTCACCCGCCACGGCGCGGGCCAGCAGGGTCTTGCCGGTGCCGGGGGGGCCCATCAGCAGGACGCCCTTCGGGATGCGCCCTCCCAAGCGGGTGAACTTCTTCGGGTCCTTGAGGAAGGCGATGATCTCCTCCAGCTCCTCTTTGGACTCGTCGATGCCCGCCACGTCCGCGAACGTGATCTTGTTGGCGTTCTCGTTGAGGATCTTGTGCTTGCTCTTGCCGAAGCTCATGGCCTTGCCGCCGCCGGCCTGGAGCTGCCTCATGAAGAAGAAGAAGATCAGGAACAAGAAGATCATTGGTAGCCAGGTGCCGATGACCGAGATCCAGAAGCCGTTCTCGTCCTCGGGATCGTACTCCACGCGGATCTTGGCGCGCTCGATGAGGTCCCGCTGGTAGTCGTCGATCTTGCCGACGGTCATGAACTTCGTGCCGTTGACGTACTCGCCCTCGATCTCGCTGCCGCGGATCTTGATGCGCGCGACCTGGCTCGCGCGACCGTCCTCCGGAAGCGCCTGGCCCACGAACTCGCTGAAGCTGATCTTCTCGCCGCCGGACGAGGACTTGAGGGTCTGATAGATCGCTACGAAGATGACAATCAGGAAGACCCAGAGGAGGATCGTCTTGTAGGACTGCTTCACATCCGCTCCTGTTTCACACGCCGCCCCGCACGTCGCCGCTCAGGGGGCGCCACGGCCGGCACCCCTCGCGACGCTCGAAGCGACGGGGTGCCGTCGGGTCGCAGCGTCCCCCTGTGGCACGGCCGGTCCAAGCATAGAGGCTGCGATCTCAATTGGCAACTGCGCCCACCTCTCGGCGGACCCTCACGTGGAAGACCTCCCGCGTGCTCGGAGTCACGGGGTGCGCGGCGGCCCTTCGCACACCGATGATCCAGAGGAGGCCGTCCTCACCCTCCAGGACCTGGACCGCGGGCCGCGCCTGGCGGGGCACTCGAGCGTCCGTCAGGACGTCCGAGACCTTGCGATGACCGACCATCCCGAAGGGAATGACGCGGTCCCCGTGCCTCCACGGTCGCACCCTCAAGGGAAAGCGCAGCGACTCCGCGTCGAAGGTGGCGGAGTCGGGGCCGCGCTCGATGCGCCCGGTCGCTGGCTGTCTCTCCACGGTGAGCAGCATCGGGCCGAGTCGATAACACCCCGGGCCGACGATTTCCTTCCCCTCGATTGACGTGGTCTCCGGCGCGCCGTGGCCTCGGGTCACGCGCAGGGTGCCATAGACCCGGGTGGCGGTGGCGCCGGGCAACTCCAGGATCGTGGTGCCCGCCCGCCCGCTGGCCAGCGCCACGAGCGCGTCCATGTGTGGTCGCCAGAGGTCTCCGTCACGCCGCCGGACCCGCTCCACCGCGCGGCGCAGCACGTGCGGGAGCAAGCCCCGGTGGACGGCGAGGCGGGCGAGGTCCAGGGCGAGCAGGCCGGGCGCCGACTCGACGGTGGCGGCGCGCAGGGCGTCCTCTGCCAGGGACTCGAGGGCGAGGCGGTCGGAGCGGGCGTTGTCCGCCAGCGTGACCAGGTGGCGCTCCACCTCTGGGGAGAGCGCGCGCAGCACCGGCAGCAGCTCGTGGCGGACCCGGTTGCGGGCATGGGCGGGGCTGTCGTTGGTCGGGTCTTCGGCCCAGGGGACTCCCGCGTCGCGAAGCCACGCGACGACGTCGTCCCGGGTGCAGTCGAGCAGCGGCCGGATCCACGGACCGCGGGAGGGCAGGATGCCGGAGACTCCGCGTGTGCCCGCGCCCCGGAGCATGCGCAGGAGGACGGTCTCCGCCTGGTCACTCGCCGTGTGGCCCGTGGCGATGCGGGCCCCGGAGGAGGCGCCCACGAGGGCTGCGCTGCGGGCGTCCCGGGCCCCCTGCATCAGCGACCCGTCCGCGCGGGCGACCCGGACGGGGAGGAGCTGCCACGGCAGACCGAGCGCCGTCGCCGCGTCCGCGACCAGCGCGTGCTCCGCCGCGGCATCCCGAAGGCCGTGATCGACGGTCGCCACGGAGAGGCGGAGGCGCAGGCCGGGCGCGAGGGCAGCCAGGGCGTGGAGCAGCGCCATGGAGTCGGGTCCGCCGGAGACCGCGAGCAGCACACGGTCCCCCGGCGCGAGCAGCCGGTGCCGCAGCACCGTGCCACGGACGACCGCGACGAAGGGGTGAGGGCGCGCCACGGCTCAGTGGATCTGGAGCATGCGGTCCAGGGCGAGGCGCGCGTCGCGGATCAGCTCGTCCGGGATGAGGATCTCACCGAGGACCTCAGGCCCGTCCAGGTGGGCGATGGTCTCCTCGAGCTTGCGCAGGTTGATGCGGAACATGTTGGGGCACAGGCTGCGGGACAGCTCGACCACGTTCTTGTCGGGGTGCTCGGCAGCGAGGCGGGCCGTGAGGTTGATCTCCGTCCCGATGACGATGGTGGCGCCTGGCGGTGCGTCCTGGACGTACCGCACCAGGAAGCTCGTGGAGCCGACGCCGTCGGCGAGGGCTACGACCTCCTCCCTGCACTCCGGGTGGACGACGACCGAGCAGCCCGGGTAGCGCTCGCGAGCCTCGGCGATGTGCGCCGGGGTGTACCAGGTGTGGACGTGGCAGTAGCCCTTCCACAGGTAGACCTGGGCCCGGCGGATGGTGTCCCGGTCGAGGCCGCCCCAGGGCTGGCTCCAGTCCCAGAGGACGACACGGTCGCGGTCCAGGCCAAGCGAATTCGCGGTGTTACGACCCAGGTGCTCGTCGGGAATGAAGAAGATGCGCTCGCCATGATCGAAGGCCCACCGGAAGGCCTTCTCGGCGTTCGACGACGTGCAGACGGTGCCGCCGTTGCGCCCACAGAGCGCCTTCACCGCGGCGTTGGAGTTCATGTAGGTCATGGGGACCACGCCGGACGCGTCGCCGAGGACCTCCGACAGCTCGGCGAAGACCCGCTCCACGTCGCTGGCGTCCGCCATGTCCGCCATGGGGCAGCCCGCGTTGAGGTTCGGGTGGTAGACCCGCTGGTGGGGCTTGGCCAGGATGCGCGCGCTCTCCGCCATGAAGTGGACCCCGCAGAACACGATGTGCTCGGCGGTCTGCTCGCTGGCGATGCGGGACAGCTCGAAGGAGTCGCCGCGGAAGTCGCCGAGGGCGACGATTTCGGGGCGCTGGTAGTGGTGGGCCAGCACGACCATGCGGTCGCCGAGGCGCTGCTTGGCCGAACGGATGGCGTCGACCACCTCGGGGTTCTGGAGCTTGCGGGTCTCGAGCATGAAAGCCTCCTGCCGGCGGGACTCTAGTTGCCCCAGCCGCGCGGGTCAACCCGGGGAACCGACCGCTGCGCGTGGGGATTCCGCCCCGATCAGGGGTTCAGGCGGAGCTGGGAGATGCGCGTCGCCAGGTCGGCGATGCGCTCCAGGCCCCCGTCGCCCAGGTGAAGCACGCGCAAGGGGCGCCCGCGGCGGCCCTCCCCTGCCCGCTCCTCCCGCCGGGCCACGCCGAGCTGGAGCATCACGTCCAAGGCGTTCTTGAAGGTCACGCTGGAGTTGGCCTCCCGGTAGGTCAGCGCCCCCTCGTGGTAGTAGCGGTCCGCGACGCGGTGCAGGCCCTTGAGCCAGTCCTTCTCGGGCGTGGGGCCTTGTGCGTGTGGGATGCCCGTCGCCAGCGTGCTCAGGTGCTGCACGGTGAACCAGTAGGACTCCACGTAGCTGGCGATCAGGCGCCCGAGGAGCGTCGTCGTCTCCAGCGCCGCGTCAGGGACCGTCACGCAGCCCTCGGTCACCGCGAGGAGCCCTGCCCCCGAGAGGACCTCCATGGTCTCGTCGAACTGCTGGTCGAAGGGCACGCCCTCGGCGTAGACGAGCTCCAGCTTCAGCAGGCGGCTCAGGAACTTGCACTCCTGGCGGAGGGTGTCCGCGGGGACCGAGCCGTCGGCCGCGTGGGAGCGCAGGGACACCGCGGCGAGAGACAGGATGGCCTCGCGGGCGAGGATCTGGAGCAGGTTGCTCTTGCTCATGTCCAGGTTGATGCGCTTCTCGGGGATCACCTGGTAGATCAGCTCGTCGCCGAAGTTGCGGACCTGGATGAAGTGGTTCTTGAGGAAGAGGACCAGCGTCTCCTCGATGACCTCGTCGACGGCGGCGCCGATGGCCTGGGCGCGTCGCAGGTCCCGGCCGATCCCGGGGCTTTCGTCTTCGTGGGGGCGCTCCAGCAGGGCGCGCCGCGCCGCCATGGCCGTGCGGACCGTCTTCGACAGCACCGCGCCGCGCTTGCCCAGGAAGTCGATGAGCCACCCGATGCGCACGAGCAGCGTCGACCGCGAAATCCCCCGCTTGAGGTGGGACAGGAGCACGGTCGCGACCAGCGCCGACGGGGACACCACGCTCGCGTCGGCCATGCCGTCCATGATGCGGTAGCCGAGGCGCTTGATCAGGTCCGCCTCCCGGTCCTTGTCGAGGACGTCGGAGTCCTTGACCCCCTTGTCGTCGAGGAACTGGCGCAGGCTCAGCGGCTCGGCGAACTCCACGTACATGCGGCCGTACTTCGAGGTCAGGGCCTTGCTCGCCTTGAGCATGGTGCCGACGTTCTCGGCGGACTTCTCGGCGCCCGTCAGCTCGCGGGTGTAGGAGCCCTCCTCGATGATCTTCTCGTAGCTGATGGATACCGGGCAGAACATGAGGTCGTTGCGGACACCGTCGCGCACGGCCTCGAAGAGCTCCTTGAGCATCCCGAAGCGCGGCGGGAGGAGCTTGCCGGTGCGGCTCCGGCCCCCCTCGATGAAGAACTCGATCCAGTAGCCCTCCTTGACCAGCTTGCGCAGGTAGTAGCGAAAGACGAGCGCGTAGATCGGGTTGTCCTTGAAGGAGCGGCGGATGAAGAAGGCCCCGCTGTGGCGGAAGATGTGGCCCATGGGCCAGAAGCTCAGGTTGACGCCTGCGGCGATGTGGGGCGGGATGAGCCCGTGGGCGTAGAAGAGGTAGCTGATCACCAGGTAGTCGATGTGGCTGCGGTGAGTCGGCACGACGATGAGCGGGGCCTTGCGGGCAGCCTCTCGCAGGCGCTCCAGGCCCTCGCCGTCCACCTCGATGCCGCGCTCGCCCTTGCTGTAGAGGATGCGCCAGAGGAAGGTCAGGAGCAGGCAGAAGCCCTCTACATAGGCCATGCGGAAGTCGGCGGCGATCTCCTTGAGGTAGGCGGACGCGCGCTTGGCCGCCACGGGCTGGGCCGTCTCGGTGGACGACGCGACGCGCTCCAGCTCGTCCAGGAACTCCTTGTTGCGCAGGATCTCGCTGCGGATCTGCTTCGCGTCCTTGAGGACGGGCCCCTTGATGACCTTCTGCTCCACGGCCAGCTCGCGGTGGAGCGCCCAGCCCAGGCGCTTCGCGACCGTGGGGTCGTCGTCGGCGCCGGCGTTCTCGTCGAGCCACGCGCCCAGCTCCACGGGCTCGCCGAGCTGCACGAAGGCCCGCCGGTAGTTGAGGGCGAAGTTGATGACCTTGCGGATGCGGCCGGGGGCGTCCGGGTGACCGAAGACGACATCGAAGATGGAGCGCCGGTAGCGGTCGGGCTCCTGCTTCCAGATGAGGATCTGCGGGATGAGCCAGATGGGCTTCGTAGAGGCGCGGCGGAGCCGGATCAGCTCCTCCAGGAGCTCGTCACGGTTCACGTCGCCCCACTGGAGCAGGGCGCGGGCCTTCTTCAGAAAGATCATGGCCGAGCGCTCCGCGCGGATCGTCTGCTGCAGGGCGTCGACCTCCGAGGCGGGCAGGCGGACGCGTCGCAGCAGGAGCCCGAAGAGCAGCGAGAGGATCGCGCCGAGACGGCGGGCGAGCATCGCCTCGAACCAGCGGATTCCGTTGGCGAACCAGAGGAGCGGGAGCCCGAGCTTGAGCAGGACCCAGTTGAAGTAGAGCCAGTCGAGGAGGCTCTGTGAGTTCATGACGAAGACGACGGTGCCCTGGCGGCTCACCCGATGGATGGTGCTCGCGTGGCGCTGATCGAACTGGACCCGGTCAAAGAAGTTCTTGCCAAGAAAGCGCAGGAGGCCGCCCGGCTTCTCCACCATGGCAGAGGCGGGGAAGGCGCGCTGCTGCTCGACGAGCTGAACGGCTCGATCCGCCACCCTCACCTCTCACAACTACCGAGAATCACGCCATAACATCGCGCGGCGAGCGCGGCCAACGGTAACCGGCCCGCGCGCCCTTGTCAACGGCGGAGGAAGGCGAGCGTCCCAGTGCCCGCGGGGGGCCTGAGCGGCACACGAACCATGCCAGGGCGGGTTCTGGACCGCACCGGTGCCCGGCGGTAGGATTCACGCGCCATGGCCAGTTCCGACGCGTCACTGCCGCAGGTGCTGTTCGACCGGGGGGTCCACCTGGTGGGGTCCGTGCTGTGGCTGGACGCGACGACCGGCCGAGAGCTGAGCTTCGTGTCGCACTCCGGGGTGCCGGGCATCCGCAACCATGCCAAGATCCTGTGCACGGACCGCACTGCGCGCCTGGCGACGCGGCTGCGGAGGGGCGGCCGGCGCCTCAACGCGCTGGTCTGCCCCTACGGGCGCCCCTTCTCCCTCGGGCCGCTGCGCATGGAGCTCCTCCCGTCGGGGTTTGCGCTGGGCTCGGCGCAGCTTCGGGTCGAGGTGGCCGGGACGTCCCTGCTCTACACCGGCGACCTCTGCCTGCGCCCCGCGCCGGGGGTCGAGGCCGCCGTTGCACCCCGCGCGGACGTCCTCGTGCTCGATACGTCGGTGGGACACCCCGGCCGCCCCCTGCCCTCCCACCGAGAGACGGTCGGGCGGCTGCTCGCCTTCGTGGAGGCCACGCTCGAGATGGGCCAGACCCCCGTCCTGCTGTGCGAGCCCGTGGGGACGGCGCAGCAGGTGCTGCCTCTGCTGCAGGAGCGTGGGTGGCCGTGCGCGGTCCACCCGTCCATCGGGTCGGCCAACGAGATCCACGCGGAGTTCGGCGTGCCGCTGGGCCCCTGTCGGGTGTCCGCCGGGACGGTGCGCCCCGGGGAGGTGCTGCTGTGGCCGTCCCACCTCTGGCGGTCGGCGGCGGTGCGGCGCCGCCCGAGGGTCCGCTTCGCGGCGCTGGTGAACAGCCCGTGGGCGACCACCGAGATGGCGCCGGCGGAGGCGGTCTTTCCGTGGGTGCGCCACGCATCCTGGCCGGAGCTGAGCAGGTTCGTGGAGCAGGTCAAGCCGAGGCGGATCTACACGCTCAAAGGATGGGAGCAGGAGGTGGCCGCCGCGCTGCGCAAGCAGGGGTGGGACGCCCAGGATCTCTCCAGCGGGCTGCAGCTCCCACTGTTCTGACGCCGGCGCGTGAGCTGCTCGCGGCATTGCAGGGACCGAGCGGTGACGGTAAAGTCGCGGCCATGAACACCACCACCACACGCAGCATCGTCGAGCACCTCTGGGAGACGTCGATCATCCCGGCGCTCACCGAGTACATCCGCATCCCCAACGAGAGCCCGCTGTTCGATCCCGAGTGGGCGCAGCACGGCCACATGGACAAGGCCGTCGAGCTGGCTCGGGCTTGGGTCGAGGGGCTCGGCCTCGCTGGGGCCTCCGTGGACGTGCTGCGCCTGCCGGGCCGCACCCCGCTGCTCCTGATCGAGGTGGAGGGTACGACACCGGGCACCGTCATGTTGTACGGACACCTGGACAAGCAGCCGCCCTTCGACGGGTGGCTCACCGAGGAGGGCCTCGGACCGTGGACGCCCGTGCGGCGCGGTGATCGGCTGTATGGGCGCGGCGGCGCCGACGACGGCTACGCGGTGTTCGCCATCGGCGCCGCCGTGCAGTCCCTGCAGCGGCAAGGGGCCCCGACTCCCCGCCTGGTCGCCCTCATCGAGTGCAGCGAAGAGAGTGGGTCCCCGGACCTGCCGGCCTACATCGACGCTGCCGCCGATCGGATCGGCACGCCGGACCTGGTGATCTGCCTCGACAGCGGCTGCGGCGACTATGAGCGCCTGTGGATGACCACGTCGCTGCGCGGCCTCGTGGTGGGGACCCTGCGGGTGGACGTCCTGACCGAGGGCTTCCACTCCGGCGATGCGAGCGGCATCGTCCCATCGAGCTTCCGCGTGCTACGGCGCGTCCTTGACCGCCTGGAGGACCCGGATAGCGGTGAGCTGCTCGTCCCTGCCCTGAGGACGGAGATTCCGCCTGTTCGCGTGGAGCAGGCAGACGAGGCGGCGCGGGTGCTCGGGCACGTGGAGGCCAAATACCCCTTCGTCGAGGGCATGCGGGCCATGTCGGATGACCCGGCGACGCTGATCCTGAACCGCACGTGGCGACCGACCCTGTCGGTGGTCGGCGTGGACGGGGTGCCGCCAGTCGGCAAGGCCGGCAGCGTGCTCCGGCCGTACACCGCGCTGAAGCTGTCCATCCGCATCCCGCCGGGCGTGGACCCGGCCGCAGGCGCAGAGGCCGTCCGTGAGGTCCTGGAGGCGGATCCGCCCTACGGAGCGCGGGTGCGGTTCCACCCGGAGGACGGCGCCTGGGGCTGGCACGCGCCGGTCACCGCCGAGTGGCTCGACACGTCGATCCGAGAGGCCAGCGAGGCCTTCTTTGGCAAGGAGCCCGCCGCTGTGGGCGAGGGGGGGTCCATCCCCTTTATGGCGATGCTCGGCCAGCGCTTCCCGCAGGCCCAGTTTCTGATCACCGGCGTCCTCGGCCCCAAGTCCAACGCCCACGGCCCCAACGAGTTCCTCCACCTCCCCATGGCGAAGGCCCTCTCCGCCTGCGTCGCCCACGTCATCGCCGACATGGGGGATATGAGAACTGAGTAGACTTGACCCCCACTATGCGGGCACACCTCCGACCACGGACGGCTTCTTCGCCTCGGGGCGCGGCGAGACCACGAACTCGCCGAGGGCGATCGGTACGGCGACCTTCAGCATCGACGTGAAGAGCAGGAAGCCGACCGCGAAGATGCCAGCGCTCACCCGCAGCTCGGCGAGGGAGGGGGCGTACTCGTAGATCTCCCCGAGGGTGTCTGGGGTCAGGCCCGGGATGATCAGGCCCATGCCCTTGTCGATGAAGACCCCGGCATAGATTGCGAGGCAGCCGAGGTTCAGGGTGAGCCAGCGCTTGCGGGCCGCTGGGATGATGAACAGCAGGAAGGCGCCGAGGTTGAGGCCCACCGCGGTCCAGGCATAGGGGACCATCGTCTGGTGCTCTCCGATGCCCTGGTAGAAGTACTTGGTGTAGAGCACGTGGTGGGTGTCGGAGTAGTACTCCTTGAAGACCTCCGCGCCGTGGAAGAACAGGTTGAGGAACATGGCGTAGGCCATGAGCTCCGCGATCTTCCAGATCGCCTCGTTGCGAATCTCGAAGCGCGTGAAGCGGCGGAGGAGCTGCAGCACGATGATCAGGATGGCCGGCCCCGACGAGAAGGCGGACGCGAGGAACTGGGGGGCCAGGATCGACGCATTCCAGTACGGGCGTGCCGCCAGGCCGTTGTAGAGGAAGGCGGTCACCGTGTGGATGCCGATCGCCATGGGGATCGACAGCAGCACCAGCGGCACCACGAACCTCTTGGAGTAGGGGCGCCCGGTGAACGCCCGGTAGAGCAGGTGCGTGACCACCGCGAAGTTCACGAGGAAGTAGGCGTTGAGCACCATGACGTCCCAGGCGAGCAGCGAGCTCGGGAAGTTCAGCTCGCCGAAGGGCGGCATGAGGTGCCACGCCCTGTCCGGGCGCCCGATGTCCACGAACACGAAGAGGAGACACATCACGATGGAGCTGACGGCGAGCAGCTCACCGATGATCACGATCTCACGGATGGGCTTCCAGTCGTAGACATACGCGGGAATCACCAGAACGACCGCCGCCGCGGCGACACCCACCAGGAAGGTGAACGTCCCGATGTAGAATCCCCAGCTCACCTGGTCCCGCATGGCGGTCACGGCGAGGCCGGTCTCCACCTGGGTCGCGTAAGCGAAGATTCCCTGGACGATCAGAGCCATGAGCAGCAGCATCCACCCCCAGTAGAGGGCGTTTCCGCTCAGGACACGCTGGGCGCTGCCCCAGACGAACCGGCCAAACATCTGCAGAGTCCACACGGGGGCACCTCACGCTCCGTAGAAGTAATAGAAGCTTGGGAGAGTATCGAGCTCCTCTTTCAGGACCAGGATCTTCTTGTGCTCGATGATGTGGCGAATCTCGCTGCCCGGGTCGAGGATGTTGCCGAACTTGCGGGCGCCCGCCGGACAGACCTCGACGCACGCCGGGTAGCGCCCCTTGCGGGTGCGCTGGATGCAGAAGGTGCACTTCTCCACGACGCCCTTGGGCCGGGGGCGGTTTCCGTAGAGGTGCGTCTCCGGGTTGACGTCCGCGGTCTCCAGCTTGGGCGCCCTCCAGTTGAAGTGCCGCGCCCCGTAGGGGCAGGCCGCCATGCAGTAACGGCAGCCGATGCACCAGTCGTAGTCCACGACCACGATGCCGTCGGGCTCCTTCCACGTGGCGCCGACGGGGCACACCTTGACGCAGGGCGGCTTCCGGCACTGCTGGCAGGCGACGGGCACGTAGACGTGGTCCTTCTCGGGGACGGTCTCCGGCTCGTAGTAGAAGTTGGCGTGGGAGAAGTCGACGCCGCGCTCCTTCTCCATCTGGGCGACACGGATCCAGTGAATCTGGGGATCGCGAGACAGATTGTTCTCCTCCGCACAGGCGTAGACGCAGCGGCGGCAGCCCACGCAGCGGGACAGGTCGAGGGCGTAGGCGAAACGCACGCCGGGCATGGCGCCCTCGCTACCGATGCGCACCTCGGTCCCCACCGCGTCACGCGCCTCACGCTCCAGCTCGGCGATGCGCGCCATGAGCGCGTCCTTGGGCAGCTCGTGGAGGCGCCGCGGCCCGCACGAGGTGAGGAGGAACCCGGCGGCCGCGGCCTGCGCCACGTCGGCGAAGAACTTGCGCCGCCCGACCTTGGCCGTTGGTGCAGGCACGGGTGTCTCTAGGGGCTTCATCGTGGAGTCTCCCGGGTCAGAGGATCGCCAGGGGCCGGTGAGGAGCCGGCTTCGGCGGGATCGGCTTGAAGCGCGGCGAGTGCGGGTCGTGACAGTGGGCGCAGAGCAGGTACTTCTTGGCTCCATTCCAGTATCCGGTTCGACGGCCGTGGACCCCGGCCCTCCAATCCCGGTACTTGTCCCCGTGACACTGCCCGCAGAGGCGATAGGACTCGTCGAAGCCGACCAGCTCGCCGCTCGCCAGGTGCAGCTTGTCCCGGTCGTCCGCGTCGTGGCAGTCGAGACACCACCGGTGCTCCTCGTCATGGGTCAGCACGATGTTGGTGTGCTCCTCGGTCAGCGTCCTCCGCGTGCGGTTGGTCTCCTGATCCTCATGGCAGTCCATGCACGGGAAGACGCCCTCCGAGAAAGGGGGCGGGGGGACCTCCAGGTGGTCCGGGTCGAAGGCGGGCGCCGTCACGGCCTCCGCCTCCAAGGCCGCCGGGGGGATCCGGCCCTCGTGCCCGCCCTCGCCGCAGGCGCCTTGCAGCCCCAGCGTCAGGAAGAACGCAAGGAGCCCCACCGCGCCGAACCGGGAGTCCACCGAGCGCTGCACCTCGCGCACCCACATGGCGTGCACCTTCTGGAGGCGCCGCGCCACGATGGCAGCCAGGTTCCCCATGAGGGTGACACCCGTCCCAGGCTCGTGAGCGACCAGCTCCGCGATGCGTGATCGCGCCAGCGCGACCACCTCGCTGTCCACCAGGGCGCGAGCACCGAGGGTGAAGCGGTAGGGAGCCACGAGCCCCGACCACCCGACGAGCTGGTTGCGGGAGAGCTCTCCCACCAGGAGCGTCTGCTCCTCGCCCCGGACGCTCAGAGGCATGAAGAGGCCTATGCGCCCCGACTCCACCACATAGAGGCGGTCAGCGGCCTCTCCGAGAGAGAAGAGGACCTGACCGCTCGGGATCTTGATGCGCTCCCCGAGGGCGCGCACCCGCTCGGCCGCCGCCGCGTCGAGCCCCCCGAGGAGCTCCCAGCTCTGCAGCTCGGGCGCCATCTCAGTTCACCCAGTTCGAGCTGGTCTCGCTGTACAGGGTCTCCCTCTCGGGGGTGTGGAGGAACGCCTCGACCGCCGCCTCCTCGTAGCGGATGTGCTGCTCCAGGCGCGCGAGCAGCAGCGCAACAGGGACGTCCACCTCCGTGGCCTGGACCGGCTGGTCCACGAAGAACCGCGAGGGCCCCGTCTGATCGAGGACGTGAGGCGCACGCGGCTGCGCTCTCTGGGCGTCCAGCGGGTGGGGATCATGGGCGGCGGCAGCGATGCCGACCGTCACCAGCAGGACCGCGGCTCCGACGATTGCGATGGTGAGCAGCATGGGTGACTCCTGTCGGTTTGAGTTGCTGGAAGGCGTCATTTGCACGGTTCGCGCCAACGGGACGAATCGCGATGAAGCGCCCGAAATATCAGCCCTTCGCACGCTCTCCCCTCCCCCGGCAGCCGCCCCACGTGCACTGCCACCTGACATCCTGTCAGGACACGCCTGACAGGGTGTCAGGCCGGGCACCCTTACTCTTCGATTGACTGGGGCGGCCCAGGACGGCAATACTGGATATCGTTGTCTGGATCGGGCCTTGCATCTGGCGCAGGAGGGTGCAACCCGACCCGGGAGATCCAGCATGAGGGCGCGCCTTCGGAACACCATGGTCCTCGGGACCATCGGCGTCGTGGTCATCGTGGTCGCCGCGACGTCCGTGGGCGCCGCTCTGTACGCATCCCACCACTACGAGCGGCTGCTGGAGGCCGCGAGGCGCACCGCAACCTCCCAGTCGGAGATGATCCGCATCGCTCTGGAACATCAGATGGCGGAGAACGACCGGAGCCTGCTGGCGCACATGATCCAGCGCTTCGCGAGCGACCCTTCCATCGACGGCGTGATGATCCTCGACCGCCACGGCCAGGTTGGCTTCAGCAGCCACCCGCCCACGCGGGATCAGGAGCTGGCGCCCACGTCCCCCACGTGCCGCGCCTGCCACGACCGGCCGGCCGGCGAGCGTGACACGAGCCGCGTCATCGAGGCCCACGGCGGGCAGGTTCTAAGGACCGTCACCCCTATCCGCAACGAGGTGGCCTGCCACGGCTGCCACTCCCCCGACCACGCGGTCAACGGCATCCTCGTCGTGGACATCGACGCGGGGCGAATCCGCGCGGGCATCGACGCGGATCTCGGGTGGATGGTGGCTGGGACGGCGGTGCTCGCCCTGGTGATCCTCGGGGGCGTCGGGTTCATCGTCCGGCTGGTGGTGCTGCGGCGCCTCCAGCGCTTCGAAACGACCGCGCGGCAGATCGCCGCCGGTGAGTTCGACCGCCGCATCCCGGTCAACGGCAACGACACCCTGAGCTGGCTCGCCCGCGAGTTCAACACCATGGCCGACTCCGTGACCACGCTCCTGCGGGGTGTCCGGGAGCAGCGGGAGCAGCTCGAGGCGGTGATCAACGGCATCGACGACGGCATCGTCGTGCTGAGCCCCGACTTTCGCGTCGTCGCGGCCAACGACTCGTTCCTGCGGCGAATCGGGCAGCGCAGGGAGGCGGCCGTCGGGGCGCCCTGCCGCAGCCTCACGGGGGACGTCTGCCAGCACGAGAGCTGCCCCGCCGTGCTGTGTCTCGCCGCAGGAACCTCCCACACCAACATCGTCGCGCTCCACGGCGAAGACGAGCAGCGGCGCTACGAGGAGGTGCGCGCGTCCACCATCCGGGACGCGCAGGGCCACCCCCTCTATGTGGTGGAGGTGTGGCGCGACATCACCACGCGCCGCACCACGGAGGCGCGCATGATCGAGTCCCAGCGCCTGGCGGCGCTCGGGATGCTGGCGTCGGGCTTCTCCCACGAGCTGAACACGCCGCTCGGGACCATCCTCGTGTGCCTCGACAGCGTGGTGCGCTGCGCCGAGCGTGGTGAGACATCTCCAGAGCGCCTCCTGCAGGTGGCCGGGATCGCCCGTGAGCAGGTGCTCCGGTGCCGTGGCATCACGCAGCAGTTCTTGCGGCTGGCCCGCGGCGGCCGCGGTTCGACGGAGGACGCGCTGGAGCTGGGCGAGGCGATCACCTCCGCGCAGCGCCTGATCGCGCCGACCGCCGCGGAGCGGGGGGTGGAGCTGGTCGCTGCCCACCCCGAGACCCCAGTCACCGTGCGGGCGAGCGAGTCGCACGTCCAGCAGGTGCTCATGAATCTGCTCATCAACGCCATCCAGGCGTGCCCGCGGGGGGGCCGCGTCGCCGTGTCCATCGAGGTGGACCAGGAGGTGCGCGTCGTCGTGCAGGACACGGGCTGCGGGGTCCGCCCCACCGACCGCGCCCGCATCTTCGACCCGTTCTTCAGCGGGCGCGAGGGGGGCACGGGCCTCGGCCTCTTCCTGTCGCGAGACTTTGCCCAAGGGTGGGGAGGCGACCTGCGCCTCGCGAACGGTGACGGGGGCGCCACCTTCCACCTCTGCTTCCCGGCTCGCTTCGTGGCCCACCAGGAGGACGCCCATGCCTGAGCTCCCGTCGATTCTCCTGGTGGATGACGACGATGCGTTTCGCATCGTGCTCGCGGCGGAGCTCGGCGCCCGCGGCTACCAGGTGACCCCCGCGGCCGATGGCCGGGCGGCGATCCGCCTGGCCGCGACCTTGCCCCAGGTGGTGCTCCTGGACCTGCGCCTGCCCGACATGGACGGCCTGGCGGTCCTCGAGGAGCTGCGCCGACTCTGCCCCGACGCCTCCGTGATCATGCTGACGGGGCACGGGACCATCGACACCGCGATCCGCGCCGTGCGGCTCGGTGCCTTCGACTATGTGGGCAAGCCGTGCCCCACCGACGACCTGGAGCTGCGCATCGAGCGCGCCCTGGAGTGCCAGAAGCTGCGGGACCGCAACGTGATCCTGGAGCGCGGCCTCGCCCCCCTCGACCCGAGCGAGAGCTTCGTCGGCGCGAGCCCCGCCTTCCGCGCGGTCGTCGACCTGGCAGCCCGGGTGGCGCCGCAGCGCTCCACCGTGCTCATCACGGGCGAGACCGGCGCCGGCAAGGAGGTGATGGCCAAGCTCATCCACGCCAAGAGCCCGCGCCGTGGGCGGCCCTTCGTGGTGGTGGAGTGCGCGGCGCTCCAGGACGAGCTGCTGCTGAGCGAGCTGTTCGGCCACGAGCGCGGCGCCTTCACGGGGGCCACCGCCGCCAAGCCCGGCCTCTTCGAGGTGGCCAACGGCGGGACCATCTTCCTCGACGAGATCGGCGAGGTGAACGCCGCCACGCAGGTGAAGCTCCTGCGGGTCCTCGACACCTCCACCTTCCGCCGGGTCGGGGGCACGACGGACCTCAAGGTCGACGTGCGGGTGCTGGCGGCGACCAACCGCGACATGGCGGCGCTGGTGCGCAAGGGGCTGTTCCGCGAGGACCTGTTCTACCGCATCAGCACCCTGCGCATCGAGGTGCCGCCGCTCCGGGAGCGCCCGGAGGACGTCGAGGCCCTGGCGCGGCACTTCGTGGGGTTGTTCAACCGGCGCTTCGGGGTCCAGCGCACCCTGGGGGCCGCCACCCTTCGCGCCCTGCTGCGCCACGGCTGGCCCGGCAACGTGCGCGAGCTGAACCATGTCATCGAGGCCGCGATGATCGTCTGCGACCGCGACGAGATCCTGCCCGAGCACCTGCCGATCAGCGTCACGAGGCCTGCGCCACCGATGAGCGACGACGCTGCTCCCCTGGTGTCCCTGAGGGAGCTCGAGCGCGCCCACATCGAGCGCGTCCTGCGCGCCACGGACGGGCATCGGGGCGAAGCGGCGCGCATCCTGGGCGTCAGCGAGCGCAACCTGTACCGGAAGATCCGGGAGATGGAGGGGGACACGGATCTCTGAAACCCAGGCCCACGCGCCGGGGGGCGCCCCCTATGCTCCGCTCGGTCCGTTGGTGTATCGTAGGCCGCGCCATCGGCTGGCCGACGGAACCAAGGAGGACCCATGAGCGCGCAGACACACCACTCACTGAACCTGCCCGACGGCGTCGAGATCCGTGGCTCTCTGGGTCCCGGGTACGACCAGATCCTCACGCGCGAGGCGCTCGAGCTGGTCGCGACGCTCGTGCGCGCCTTGCGGCCCGACATCGACGCGCTCCTGGAGCGGCGCGCGGAGCGGCAGCGGGGCTTCGACCGGGGCGTGAGACCGGACTTCCTGCCAGAGACGAAGCACATTCGCGACTCCGACTGGGCGGTGGCGCCGCTGCCCGCCGATCTCCAGGACCGGCGCGTCGAGATCACGGGGCCCGTGGACCGAAAGATGATCATCAACGCGCTGAACTCGGGCGCCAGCGTGTTCATGGCGGACTTCGAGGACTCCAACGCCCCGACCTGGCAGAACGTGGTCGAGGGGCAGCTCCACCTGCGGGACGCGGCGCGGCGGACCATCCGCTTCGAGGCCCCAGAGTCCGGCAAGACCTACGCCCTCAACGACCGGATCGCCACGCTGATGGTGCGCCCCAGGGGCTTCCACCTGGTCGACCGGCACGTGCTCGTCGATGGGCGCGTGTGCCCCGGCGGCCTGCTGGACTTCGGGCTGTTCTTCTTCCACAACGCCCGGGCCCAGCTCGAGCGGGGCACAGGGCCCTACTTCTACCTGCCGAAGCTGGAGGCCCACACGGAGGCGCGCGTCTGGAACCGTGCCTTCCTGCTCGCGCAGGAGGCGCTGGGCATCCCCGCGGGCACCATCAAGGCGACCGTGCTCATCGAGACCATCTCGGCGGCCTTCGAGATGGACGAGATCCTGTGGGAGCTGCGGGAGCACTCCGCGGGCCTCAACTGCGGCCGGTGGGACTATATCTTTAGTTATATCAAGAAGTTCCGAAACGACCCGGCCATGGTCATCCCGGACCGCGGGCAGGTGGGCATGACCCAGCCCTTCCTGCGCGCCTACACGCAGCTCGTCATCAAGACCTGCCACCGGCGCAACGTCCACGCCATGGGCGGCATGGCGGCACAGATCCCCATCAAGGGCGACGAGGCCGCCAACGAGGCCGCGCTGGCCAAGGTCCGGGCCGACAAGGTGCGGGAGGTGACCGACGGGCACGACGGGACCTGGGTGGCCCACCCGGGCCTCGTGCCCGTGGCCAAGGCGATCTTCGACGAGGGGATGCCGACGCCCAACCAGATCGCGCGCAAGCGAGAGGACGTGCACGTCACGGCGGCTGACCTGCTGGCCGTGCCCACGGGGACCCGCACCGAGGAGGGGCTGCGCCACAACGTGCGCGTGGGCATCCAGTACCTGGAGGCGTGGCTCGGCGGCACGGGGTGCGTGCCCATCTACAACCTCATGGAGGACGCGGCCACCGCGGAGATCTCCCGCGCCCAGATCTGGCAGTGGGTGCGCCACGGCGCCACCCTGGAGGGAGGCGCGCGGGTCACGCCAGAGCTCCTGGCGCGCGTGATCCCCGAGGAGCTGGCCCGCATCCGCGCCGAGCGGGGCGACGCCGCCTTCGACGCCGGGCGGTTCCCGCAGGCCGCGTCCATGTTCGAGCGCTTCTCCACGGCCGCGGAGTTCGACGAGTTCCTCACGCTGAAGGCCTACGAGGCCCTGACCGACGGGGAGTGACAGGCGGTCAGTCGAACAGCCCCGGGGGGGGACGCACCACGACTCCGACGGACGCGGCGGTCACGAGCCGGTCTTCGTCGTCCAGCAGGCGCGCGTCCACCAGCACCGGGCGGTCCACCCAGGCGTCCCAGTCCGGGGTCAGGACGAAGATGTCCCACGCATAGAAGGCGCCGTCGCCCCCAGGGTCCAGCGAGGGACGACGCAGGCGAGCGCTCGCGAGCACCTCGTCCCCCTCCAGGAGCTGCAGCTCGATCCAGACGGGCGCAGGCCCTCCCTGGTCGCAGCGCAGCGCAAACACGAGCATGTGGAAGCCCTGGAAGCCCCACTCGACCCGGACCTCGCCCCCTTCTGCGAGCAGCCCGAACTGCTCCGGTCCTGTCTTGCCCGTGGGGTTGTTGCCGAGCTGCATGGACGGGGTGGCCGGCGCCACGGGCACATCGGCAGCGCCGGCGTCCTGCACCGCCGGAGCGCCCTCCCCGGCACATGCGATGCACGCGAGCGTCATCAACGCGGACAGGTACGTGTGGAGTGGGGGCATCCGCAGCTCCGGGTGCAGCACGCGGCGAGCATACACGAGGCGGAGGCCGGCAGGAAGCAGGTGCCTGGCGGGCTCGGCCACCCGCTCGGTTCCATCTGGACCGGCCGTGACGGCTCTGCTACGGTAGGCACATCCTTGTCGACCGGAGGTCCCCATGGCCATGATCACCAGCGGCTCCCCGGCACCCGGCGTCACTGCGAGCACCACGAACCCGGGCCGCGGCGCCGAGGTGCAGCGCGTGTCTCCCGGAGGTGAGCTGCCGCAGAAGCGCAGCGAGCAGGTCGCAACGTCCCTTCAGGAGAAGGACGGGGCGCGTCAGGTGTCCGCCGACCTCTCGAAGCAGGTAGGCGGCATCAAGTCACAGGAGGAGGGGCGGTTCGACCGCTCGCCCGAGAAGGGCATCGACAAGGTCAGCGTGTCCGCGCAAGCCATGGCCGCGGCCCGCGCCTCGAAGCCAAAGACGGAGGCGGTGGACTCGGCCGCGAAGCCGATGATCGACGGCGCGCCTGGGAGCTTCGCGGGCCTCCCGCGCACGGAGGCGGAGGATCCAACGCGCTCAGGGCGTGAGGCGGCGGCGCTGGCCAGGCAGTCGTCGCAGCCAAAGCCGGCGGACGGGATCTCGCCGCTGTTCTCCGCGCGCCCCCCGGGCCTTGGCGCCACCAAGGGCTGACCTCACCCCACCTGCACCCTCGCCCCGGTCGCTGCCAGTACCTCGTCCACCGAGTGCCCCTCGGCCACGTCCACCAGCCGGAACCCCTGCGGCGTCACGTCGATGGTCGCCAGCTCCGTGATGACGCGGTGCACGCAACCGACTCCGGTCAGTGGCAGGGAGCAGCGCTCCAACAGCTTCGGGGCCCCCTCCTTCGTGGTGTGGCTCATCAGCACGACGACGCGGCGGGCGCCCGTCACCAGGTCCATGGCGCCGCCCATGCCGTTGATGCGCTCGCCGGGGACCATCCAGTTCGCGAGGTCGCCGCTGGCGCTGACCTCCATGCCGCCGAGGATCGCGAGGTCCACGTGCCCACCGCGGATCATGGCGAAGGACATGGCGCTGTCGAAGACGCTGCCTCCTGGGACGATGGTGACCGTCTGCTTGCCCGCGTTGATGACCTGCGGGTCCTCCTCCCCTTCCCAGGGGAACGGGCCCATCCCCAGCAGACCGTTCTCGCTGTGGAGCCACACGTCGAGCCCCGGTGGGACGTGGTTTGCGACCAGGGTCGGGATCCCGATGCCCAGGTTCACGATGAAGCCGTCCTCGATGTCCTGCGCGGCCCGGCGGGCCATCTCGTCACGTGTGCGTGGCATGGGGCTCCTCGAGAGCTCGCTCTGGGTGTCAGGGCGCCTTGGCGACCGTGTCCGGGGCCGCGTCGACGCGAAGCAGGTAGGGTCCGTCGAGCCTCTGTGAGCCCGGCGGGGTCAAGCGGACCAGCGTGTCCGGCCCTGTGGCATCGAGCTCGAACGCCACGAGGCTCGACCGCAGGGGGAGTGATGAGGGGAGCTGCACCCACTGGTCCCCGTCTCGACGCCAGACCACAGGAGCCGTGCGGCCCTCGTGCTCGACGACGACGCGGAGGGCGCGCGGGGCAGCGCCAGGGATCCGGACGCGAAACACGTCGCTGTCGCCGCGCCCCAGCGCCCCACGAACCTGCTGCCCGACCAAGAGGGGGGTGGCCCCATCGACGTCGTCGTTGGGCTCGGACTCGGAGGCCACGTCCTCCGGCCGCATGCGCACCGTGATGCCGTACGCGCCGGTGGCCGCGGGCCCCGGGGCGAGGGAGACGCTCAGGTATCGCACGGGCGTGGAGTCGGGCGAGACCACGAACTCCAGGGACTCGTCGGGCGCGCCGCCGAGCGTCGTCGCCGCAAAGAGCGGCTCCTCGCGGCCGTTGTCCAGCGCGACGCGGAGCCGGAGCCCACTCGTCGCCGAGACCTCCACGGTGAAGCGTGTGGACCCGCTCGGCGCGCCGTCGAGCCGGAACACATCCATGTCCCCACGCCCGTCCATCCACGCAGAGAACCGCACGCCCTCGACCACCGGGGTCGCGAGGGCGGGGGTGTCGTTGGTCTCCAGCTCCGTGGGGCCTGTCGGTGCCGAGACGCTGGCCACGATCTCGTAGGTGTCGGAGAGGCTCTCCCGCGGGAGGGCGCCGGGCCGCAGGGCCTCCCGCACGGCCAGGAAGGCGCTCCCGGCGCTCACCGGGAGGTGATGGAGCTGCTCGCCGTCCCCCGTGCCTGAGCGGTCGAAGGTCTGGAGCACGCGCCCCTGCGCATCCATGATGTCGAGCGCGAGGTCCACGCCGGGGATCCCGGTCACGGTCACGGCGAGGTGCCCATCCTCCTGCGCGAGGACGGCAAACACGTCCCTGTCGCCCGCAGTGGGCGAGAGGCGCTGCCCCAGGGTCCCGCGGATCGGAAGCCCGCTCGACAGGCGATCCGCGGACTCCACCGTGTTGTTGGGCTCGTGCTCGACGCCATCGCTCCGGGCGGCACCGACGCTGCGGACCAGCGCCCAGGCGACGACGATCACGCCGACGATCACCACGGAGATCGCGGCCGCGTAGGCGATACGGCGGCGCTCGAGGCGCCGCTCGAAGCTGGCGACGTGCGTGATCGGACCGAGCAGCTCCCGCTGGGGGCGCTCCGCGTCGCGGTCAGGCTCCCCCGGGGGCTCGGCGTCCTGCTCCAGGGCGGCGAGCAGCGCCTCCTTCACCTCGCGGGCGGTGGAGAACCGATCGGCCGGATCCTTGGCGAGGCACCGCATGACGACCCGGTCCAGAGCGCGGGAGAGCGGGCGCTCAGGAGCCCGCACGCGCATGGAGGGCACCGGGTCCGACAGGTGCCTCTTGAGGATGTCGAAGGTGGTGTCGGCCTCGTAAGCGTAGCTGCCGGTCAGCAGCCGGAAGGCCATGGCGCCGAGGGCGTAGAGGTCCGTCCGGGCGTCGACCTTCAGCGCACGGATCTGCTCGGGCGCCATGTAGTAGGGAGTGCCGAACATGCCCTTGCCCGACTGGATGGTCTGGAGATCCTCGGCGTCGTGCACCTTCGCCAGGCCGAAGTCCAGGACCTTGGCGACCTCCCCCTCCGGGCCCGGCACCACCATGATGTTCTCGGGCTTGAGGTCTCGGTGGACGACCCCCGCGGCGTGGGCCTCCGCCAGCGAATCACACACCTGGACCAGGAGCCGGACCGCGCGCTCCGTGGGCAGCGGCCCCTCCTCGTCGAGGATCAGGTCGAGCTCACGCCCCTCCAACAGCTCCATGACCAGGTAGAAGATCTCGCCGTAGCGCCCGAAGTCATAGAGCCGCACCGTGTGCGGGCTCTCCAGGCGGCTGATGGCCCGCGCCTCCCGCAGGAAGCGGCTGACCTGGGAGCGGCGTGAGAGCAGGTTCTCGTGGAGCATCTTGAGCGCCAGGGGCTTCTTGAGGTGCACCTGCTCCACGCGGTAGACACAGCCCATGCCGCCACGGCCGATGACCTCCTCGACCAGGTAGCGGTTCTCGATGGTCTTCCCGATGTAGTGGGAGTCCAGCCCCTCGTCCGCGCCCGGCTCGGGGAGCGTGGCGCCACAGCGGGTGCAGAAGCGGACCCCCTCCACGTTGCTCTGGAGGCAGGCGGGGCACACGCGGTGTGGCTCGCGCGCCGAGCGCTCCTTCGGGTCTTGGGGGTCGACCTTCTCGGTGTCTGCCACGTCCACTCCGAATGGGCCGCTGGCAGCGGCGCCGGGCGACATCCTAGCCGGCAATTCCGGGCACGTCGAGGGCAGCGGCACGCGAGGCCGGGCACGCTCCAGGCTGGCGAGGGCCGCTCACGCCAGGGGGATCGTGCGGCGCAGGCACAGGAGGGCCTCGTCCGCCTCCTCCGTGAGCCCGAGGCCCTGATACGTGGCGGCGGCCCTCCGCAGCAACCCCGCCCCGCGACGGAGCAGCTCGACACGGCGCTCTCCCTCACCCGCGGAAGCCAGGCAGTAGCCGCCCCACGCGCGGCTGGTCCGGGCGAGGGCCTCTGCGGAGCCGCCCACCCCGCGCGCCTCGAGGGCCGCCACCGCGGCGCGGAACGTCTCGTGGGCCTCCTCGACCCTCCCCAGCGCTCCCAAGGCGAGCCCCAGCACACGACGGGCGCCGGCGCACACCTCCACGTCATGGCATCGGAGCGCCTCCTCCACGGCCCGGAGGGCCTCCATGTGTGCCCGGTCGGGCTGGCCCTGCCGAAGCGCCAGCTCGGCGAGTCCGCAGCAGGCGTCCGCCACGCGCGCCGTCGCTCCGCACTCGGCGCCGATGTTCCGTGCCAGGATCAGGTGGGCCTCGGCGTCGCGGGGCCTCCCCAGCACCGTGAACGCTCGCCCCAGCCCCGCGTGGGCTCCAGAGATCCCGCGCTGATACCCGAGCACCTCGAAGGTGGCGAGCGCTGGGGACAGGCTGGACACGGCGAGCTCGGCGCGCCCCGCCGCCAGGTGGACCAAGCCGACGTTCATGTCCATGGTGGCAGCGCTCGCCTTCAGCCCCGCGGCGAGGTAGTGCTCACCGGCCCGGGAGAAGTGCTCCGCGGCTCGCGCTCGGTTGCCTCTGCTCTGGGCGACCACCCCCAGGTGGGCCAGCAGGGTGGCAAGTGAGCGGTCCCTCCCGGCGCACCCCTGGGCATCGGTCGGCAGCTCGCCGGCGAGGGCCACCCCCTGCTCCAGGGAGCTCTCCGCCTCGGCGAAGCGCCCACGCAGCCACTCGACCCAGCCGATCTCAGCGAGGATCGCCAGGCTCACGGCCGACGGAGTGTCCCCCGCTGCGGCCAGAGCCTGGTCGAGGCTCTCCGAGGCGAGGTCGAGGCGCCCCGCGAGGTGCCACGTTCGCCCGATCTTGCAGAGGAGGCCCGCGCGGGCCGAGGAGTTGTCACCGGCCAGTGAGAGGGCGGTGACGAAGGAGGCCCGCGCCTCGTCGTGCTCACCGTCCTGGAGCAGGACGTCGCCGAGGCGCTCGTGGAGGGCGAGAACCCCGGCCTCGTCCTCGCCGCTCGGCGCCAGCATGATCGCCCTGGAGAGGCAGCGCCTGGCGTCCGCCGATGCGAGGATCGCCTCGGCCCGGTCTGCGGCGACCCGATACCAGTGGAAGGCCCGCGCCAGCTCGCCGCCCTCCTCATGGTGCGCGGCGAGGGTCCCGGCCAGGTCACCCGATCCCTCGGAGACACGCGCCTCCAGCCAGCGAGCCACGGCCTGGTGCCCGGCCCGGCGCGCCTTGCGAAGCAGGCCGCCGTGGACGACCTCTCGCAGCAGGCCCCCAGCAAACCGGTACTCACGCTCCCCCGGCAGTGACGCGCTGCGCCGCTTGCGGACCAACCCGGCGCGCCTCAACGACGAGAGCACATCGCTCAGGGTCCGCGTGTCCATGCCCGGCAGGAGATCCGCGACGACGCCCTCCCAGAACACGGTCCCCACGATGGCGGCGGCGCTCAGGACGGCGCGCTCGTCGTCGCCCAGCACGTCGACGCGCGCCTGGAGCAGCCCCTCGATGGAGCGTGGCATGGTCACCCGATCGAGGTGGGCAGTCTGGACCAGCCACGTGCCATCGGTCTGGGGCTCGATGACCGCCCGCTGCACCAACAGGCGAACGACCTCCTCGGCGAACCACGGGTTCCCCTCGGAGCGCTGGACGACCAGGTTCCGCGCGGCCGTCGATGGAGGGACGACCCGCTCGAGGAGGGCATCGACGAGGCGGCCCATGGGGCCCGGGGCGAGGGGACGCAGGTCGAGGCGCGCGCGGACTCCACCGCCGGAGTCCCACTGGGGCCGCAGCTCGTAGAGCTGGGGGGCTGCACAACAGACCACAAGGACGGGGACCCCGGTCAGGCCGTCCAAGAGCGTGGAGAGGAGGTCGAGGGACGCTGTATCTGCAGCGTGGAGGTCGTCCAGCACGATGACCGCCGCCCGCCCCCGTGTCAGGGAGTGCAGGAGCTGCCTGAGGGCGAGCACTCCCGGCCGCTGGACGAGGAGCGAGTCGCCGTCGCCCCCAGGATCGAGGCCGGGGAGCGGGCACGGAGGAGCCCCGAGCGGAACCGCGCCATCGAGCCACGGGGCGATGACCTCCGCGTGTTCTCGAGGCTCAGGGACGGCCGCGGCGGCGCTCGTCACAACCTGGCGGATGAGCTGGTACGGAGCCTGCTCCGGCTGGACGACCGCGCGCGCGCGCACGATCACCGTCTCCGGCAACGTCTCCTGGACCCACTCGGCCAGCTCGTTCACCAACCGGGACTTTCCGACCCCAGGGGCGCCCACGACTGTGACCAGGTGCGGAGAGCCACGGTGCACTGTGGCCAGAAACCGCCCCTGGAGCGTAGCGAGCTCGGTGTCCCGGCCGAAGAGCGGGGCGCTCGCTGCTCCCGGACGCCTGGAACGGTCCGGAGAGTGGGAGCGAAGGTCTCGAAGGAGCCAGCGGGCAGCGCCACGCCCGTCGGGGGTGGGGTGCGCAGAGCCCACGACCGCCTCCCGGACCTCTTGCCATGTAGAGTCACAGCACAGGACACCGCGGGGAGGGGCATCTCCGGCGAGGAGGGCCGCCTGCACCACGACATCGCCCTTCACGGACCAGGAGCGCGAGGAGCGGCGCCGCACCAACGCCGGGCCGGTAGAGACCCCGCAGCGGAAGACGAACGAGCCGATGGCCTCCATGTCGGCCGCCACGCGTGCCAGGGTCATCGCACACCGCACCGCGCTGAGGGCGTCGGTCTGACCGGTCGCAGGCACTCCGAAGATTGCGCAGATGCCCTCGCCGGAGTCTCCATGCACCGTGCCGCCCAGAGCACGGACAGCCTCCGCCCACCGCTGCTGCAGCGGTCGGAGGAGCTCGATGCGATCCTCGAGGTCGAGGGCAAGTCCGCTCTCCGGTTCAAAGGACGCCAGAGCGTGGACGGTGCTGACCTGGCGGCGCGACTCGGTCGCTCCGCCGGGGGCGACGGCCTCTCGCTCGTCCGCGTGTTGAAGCCCGCAGACCGTACAGAACACGGAGCCGTGCGCCAGCGGGGCGCCGCACGTCGAGCATGAGGGCTCATCCATGGAGGCCCCGCAGGCGCTGCAGAATCGCCAGTGCCCGGCGTTGAAGTTCCCGCAGCGGGGGCAGCGGACCTGCGTGGGCTGGTCGCCGACGTGCACGGATCGATCATCGTGCGCCGGGGCCTGCGCCTCACTCCCGGTCGTCGGCCCGTCTTCCAGCGCGGGGGCAGCCGCGGCGTCGCCCGGCCCTCCCTCCGCGCGCAAAAGGGCACTCAGCGCTGCGCGGGCCTCCTCGGCGGAGGAGAGCCGCGCGAGCGGGTCCTTGTGGAGCAGTCGATCCAGCAGCGCCTGGGTGGCCCAGGATGGGCAACCATCCGCGGGGAGCACCGGCGGCAGGACCGGGATCGGATCGTTCAGGTGACGCAGACACACCTCCATGGGGGTCGTGCCCGCGTATGGCCTGCTTCCCGTCAGCACCAGGTAGAGGATGATCCCGAGGGAGTAGAGATCCGTCTCAGGACCGACGCGCCTGCCGAGGATGCGCTCGGGCGACATGTAGTCGGGCGTCCCAGACACCTCGCGGGAGGACGAGCCGCTCGATGAGCCAGAGTCTCCGGTGACCATGGCCGCAATGCCAAAGTCCAGGACCTTGACCGCGTCCTCCTGGTCATGGCGGTTCACGACGAAGATGTTGTCCGGCTTCAGGTCACAGTGCACGACCCCCTTGCCGTGGGCCTCGGACAGCGCGGAACAGACCTGCTCCATCAGCCGGACCGCCCGGCGCAGCGAGAGGGGGCCCCGGCACAGCAGGTCGCTGAGCGACTGGCCCTCGAGGAGCTCCATCACGAGGTACAGGTAGCCCTCTGCCGCCCGGCCGAAGTCGTGGACCGTGACGATGTTGGGGTGGTTGAGGTGGCTGATCGCGCGCGCCTCCTTCTCGAAGCGCACGGTGGATCGTGGGCGCGACGCGTAGACGGGTGGCATGACCTTGACCGCCACCGGGCGCTGCACCGCGAGCTGGGTGGCCCGGTACACGGCCCCCATGCCACCCGAGCCCAGCCGGGCCTCGATGAGGTAGCGCCCGTCCAGGGTGCGCCCTATGAGCGGCTCCGGGTCCAGGGCCGTCACCACGATGCCACTGCAGAGGGGACAGCGGCCAAGGACGACGCTCGCGTCCGTCAGGTCGGCTCGGCAGTCGCTGCACACCTTCATGGAGACCCACCGCTCCTCGCCCAAGGTGAAGCCGGAGGCTACCTCTGTTCGGCGGCCGTGTCGACGGGGATGCAAACGTCGCGACCCATCCGGCGCGGATTGTGCGCAAGCGGCGCACAGTCGAGGCAGCACCGAGGTCCCTCCGCGGAGCCGACAATCGGCGCTTGCTTGCGAACTCGTTGCCGATCTAGACTCCGCCGGGCGAAGCAGCGAGTCGGGGACCATCGCACGGAGCAGCATAATCGCCAGCTGGGCGACCACGCTGCCCGCAGGCGTGTCGGAGCCACCACGGCGGGGAGAGTCGGTTGAGCACATCCAGCAGCGACGGTGAGGGGCCCTCACGCACGGTGACCGAGACGGACCTCGCCCGGTCCATGTTCGCCGACGCGCCCAGGGGACTGAGGGTCGTGGAGACCCCTGACGCAGATCGGCTGGGGGCAACTCTCCTGGTCGAGCGCGCGCTCGTCGTGGGGCGCACGCCCGGACCCGAGGCGGGTGCGGCCATCAATGACCCCCGGATGTCCGCAGTCCACTTCAAGGTCACGCGCGTGGGCAAGCCTCTCCCGATGTTCGAGCTGGCAGACCTGCACTCGAAGAACGGCACCTGCGTCAATGGCCAGAAGGTGGCGTCGCGCTATCTCGAGGATGGAGCCGTGGTTCGGGCTGGCTCAACGGTCATGCTCTTCGGCCCCATCCCCGACCCGCAGCCGGTCATCGAGCATCCCTTCGTCGGTCTGTCCGCGGCGCTGGGCGACCTGATCGCCAGGATCGACAAGGTCGCCCCCAGCGATCTGACCGTGCTGATCAGCGGGCCCAGCGGGACGGGCAAGGAGCTGGCGGCCCAACGCATCCACGACCAGAGCGGGCGCAAGGGGCCATTCCGCGCGGTCAACTGCGCGGCGCTGCCAATGCCCCTCGTAGAGTCGCTGCTCTTCGGCCACCGCAAGGGATCCTTCACGGGCGCCGACCAGAACCACGTCGGCCACTTCCAGGAGGCGACCAACGGCACGCTGTTCCTGGACGAGGTGGGCGAGCTCCCGCTGGAGGTCCAGCCCAAGCTGCTTCGAGTGCTCGAGTCCCGGGAGTTCAACCCGGTCGGCAGCACGACGACCCTCAAGACCAATGCCCGCATCGTGGCAGCCACGAACCGCGACCTGGAGCAGGAGTCGCTCTCCGGCGCCTTCCGCCTCGATCTGCGTGCGAGGCTGTACCAGTTCCCCCTGTCCATCCCGGCGCTCCGGGAGCGTCGCGAGGACGTGATGCCCATCGCGCGCAGCCTGCTCCACCAGATCGCCCCAGATCGGACCTTCCAGTGGGCTGCCGACGCGGTCGAGGCGTTGCTCCTCCACGACTGGCCCATGAACGTCCGGGAGCTTCGCACCGTGATGCAGATGGTGGCCACGCTGGAGCCCGACGACGGGGTCGTGCGTCTGACCTCCCTGCCTCCGACCATCCGTGGCGGCGGGGCAAAGCACGCCGAGCGCGAGCCGATGGAGGCGAGCCCTCCGCAGCCGCCGCCCTCCCGGAGCCCGTCGCGTGAGGCGATGACCGAGCTGATGGCCCGCTGCGGGGGAAACGTCGCGCAGGTCGCCAAGATCCTGGGGAAGGACCGGAAGCAGGTCTATCGCTGGCTTGCGAAGCACGGCTTGGCGGCCGAGAGCTACCGTGACGAAGAGCCCTGACCCCCCCAGAGGCGTCTACTCGCAGTCGCTGGCCGCCCCCGGCGTCCCGACGTGGGGGTTGGTGCCTCCGACCGACGTGTAGTAGACGTTGGTCCCGATGCACCAGCTGGCGCCCGCGTCGTTGCCGGCCGCGCTGTAGCTGGACGGCTTGAGCTGGTAGGACTTGGCGACGGCGCCGGCGGGGAACGTGGCGCCGCCGTAGGACACCGCGTCGATGACCACGCTGTCGCAGGTCAGCGAGATGCTGTCCGTCGTGTTGTTGAGCGCGAAGGCGAAGACCGCCGCGACGGTGAGGCCGCCGTTGAGGGCCGGGTCCGCCGAGCGGGCGAAGACCGCGTAGCTCTGCGGAGCCATCACCACGGCCCCGAGGGTCGTGGTGGTGGTGGAGCCGTCCTTGAGCACGCAGCCTTGGAGCGTGATGGGCCAGGCGGTGTGGTTGTAGAGCTCGAACCACTCGGCGGTGTTCTCGCTGAGGTCGCCTTCGGGGTTGTAGAGGATCTCGGTGATGAACACGTCGCCCACCCCGGGTGGCTGCGTCGATGACACACACTGGCCTTCGGAGCAGGTCCCGCCGCTCGCGGAGCAGTCGGTGGTCGCGGTCCCCCACGTGCACACCGCCTGAGCCTGGTCGACGCTGCACGTCGCTGGCCCCAGGTATGCGGTCAGCAGGTCACCGTCGCACTCCGGCGCCGGGATGACCGTGCACGGATCCGGGTCGCAGGGGCTCGCCTCGCTGGTCAGGCTCCCGGCGTTGGCGATCTGATAGCCGTCCTCGGCGCCGTCGGAGCCCAACCCGGCAGCCCTGTCGCAGTAAGTCCAGGTAGCGCCGCCGTCCACGGAGAACCGGAAGGCGTGGTCGTAGGCGCCCGCCGGCGGGACCGTGAGGGTCGCCTGGTACTCGTCGTTGCCGGGCTCGCCGGCCCCGGCGGCGCTCCAGGCGACGTTGGGGGTCGCCGGGATCCAGGTCCAACCAGTGGTCGGGAGGGTCCCGTCGGGGCCGAAGCCCACAGCGCCCACGAGCTGCGGCCCTGCGTCCACCCCGTCGGTCAGGTCGGTCGTGCCCTCCTCGTAGATACGCCCATACACGGTCAGCTCCGTCCCCGCCGGCGCCGTCGCGTCGAGGGGCCACTGGAGCCGGCACCAGTCGACAGTGGTGTCGACGGGGGGGCACGCGGGATTGAGAGCCCCCGGAGTCCCCAGGTTGTCCTGCCCGGGCGTCGAGCCTACGTGATACACGTCCTGCGCGAGGCACCACGCGGCGCCCGAGTCGTTGAGCAGCGCGTCGTAGGAGTCGAGATCCAGGCTGATGGACGCCCCGGCCGCGTCCGGGAAGGCTCCGCCGTCGTCGTAGGTCACCGTGTCGATGACCTGGGCTCCGCACGTCAGCGTCAGGGTGTCTCCACCGCCGTTGTTCAGCGCAAACGTGAAGAGCGCGTCGGGGACGATTCCCCCGTTGAGCGCCGCCGAAGCGGACCGCGCGAAGACCACTGTCTCCCCTGCGCCGATGAGCAGCGTGCTCACCGTGTTGGACGTGGCCGCGTCCGCCACCGAGCAGCCGGTCAGGTTCAGGTCGGCGCTGGTCACGTTGGTCAGCTCGAACCACTCGGCCGTCGTGTCGCTCAGCTCGAAGGCCGGGTCATACATGATCTCCGTGAAGATGACCTCACCAGGCGCGGGCGCTGCCACCGCCGACACGCACTCATCGGCGACGCAGACGCCGCCCGTGGCGGCACAGTCGGTCGTCGTGCTCGTCTCGCTGCAGACATGCGTCCCCGGGCCCGTCGGCATGCAGGTGGAGGCCCAGGTGACCAGGGTGACTCCATCGGGCGCGCAGGCCGCGGGCTGCGGAGTGCAGATCGCGGTGACGCAGGGGTCGGGGTGCACGACCAGGGACCCGGCGTTGTCGACCTGGTAGCCGTCCTCGCTGCCGTCCTGCCCGGGCCCGGCGTCCAGATCGCAGTAGGTCCAGCTCGCCCCGCCGTCCACCGAGAACCGCCACGCGTAGTCGTAGCTGGCCACCGTGTTCGGGGCAGTGAGCGAAGCGAGGTACTCGTCGTTGTCCGGCTCACCGGAGGTGCCGCCGTCATAGAGCAGGTTCGCGGTGCCCGTAGCCCACGTCCACTCCGGGTTGCCCTCGGGGGTCGTCCCGTTCGGACCCCACCCGGCCTGACCGACGAGCTGGGGCGCCGCATCGGTCGCCGTGCTCTGGTCCGTGATGCCCGCCTCGTAGATGCGGCCGTAGACGGTGAACGCGCCCCCCGGGAGCGCATCCACGGTGGGCGGCCACTGGAGCCGGCACCAGTCCACGGTCGTGTCGATGACCGGGCACGCGGGGTTGAGCGCGCCGGGCGAGCCGTAGTGCTCGTTGCCGCCGCCCGGCGACGTGTAGTAGACGCCAGCGCCCACACACCAGTTGGAGCCCACGTCGTTGAGCGTCGCGTCGTAGGCCGCCGGGTCCAGGGAGAGTGTGGTCGCCTGCGCGACGGGGAAGCCCGCAGCGCCCGACCACGTCACGCCGTCGATGAGCGTGCCGCCGCAGGTGAGCGTGACGGCGTCGCCCGTAGCGGCGTTGTTCAGCGAGAAGGAGAAGGCGTGGGCGGCCGAGAGGCCCCCGTTGAGGGCCGGGTTGACGGACCGCGCGACGACCACGTGGGTCTGGGCCGGGATCACCAGGGACCCCACGGTCGTGGACGTCGCCGACTGGTCCTGGAGCACGCAGCCTGCCAGGGTGATCGAGTGGTCCGTGCGGTTGTAGAGCTCGAACCACTCCGCGGTGGCCTCGTTGAGGTCGCCCTGGGTGTCGTACATGATCTCGGTGACGACGACCTCACCCGCTGCGGGCGCCACCGCGCCACCCACGCACGCCCCATCGGAGCAGGTGCCCAGCGTGGCGCCACAGTCCACGAGGGTCTCCGTCCACGCACAGACGGGCGACGTCCCGTCCACGGTGCAGGTCCCTGGCGGTCCGAACTGCTTGACGTGTGTCGCATCCACGCACTCCGCCGGCGGCGCCACGGTGCACGGGTTGGGCTCGCACGGGCTCGCCAAGGTCACGAGCGCCCCCGCGTTTGCCACCTGGTAGCCGTCCTGCGAGCCGTCGGAGCCAGCGCCCGCGTCGCGGTCGCAGAGGGTCCACGTGGTCCCGCCGTCCAGCGAGAACCGGAACGCGTGGTCCCAGGCGCCCGGAGCGGGCGCGGTGAACGTCGCCTGGTACTCGTCGTTCCCGGGCTCGCCCGCTCCCGACGCGCTCCAGAGGGCGTTCGGCGTCGCCGCCGCCCAGCTCCACTCTGGGTTGCCGTCCGGGTCGGACCCATCCGGTCCGTAGCCAGCCTGCCCGACGAGCTTCGGATCCGTGTCGACGCCATCTGACTGGTCCGTCACCCCCTCGTCGTAGACGCGGCCATACACGGTCAGCGGCGTGCCGGCCAGGATCTCCACGTCCAGGGGCCACTGGAGGCGGCACCAATCCACCGCCTCGTCCGCCACCGGACACGCCGGGTTCAGTACAGCGGGGGAGCCATGGTGCTCGTTGCCGCCTCCGGGAGACGTGTAATAGAGGTCGGTCCCGAGGCACCAGTTGGCGCCCTGGTCATTGAGGGTCGCGTCGTAGGCGGCCGGATCCAGCGACAGGGTGGTCGCCGAGGCGACGGGGAAGCCAGCGGCGACCGACCACGTCACCCCATCGATGAGCACCCCGCCGCAGGTCAGCGTGACGGCGTCGCCCGCCGCAGCGTTGTTCAGCCCGAAGGCGAAGGTGTGAGCCACGCTCAGCCCGCCGTTGGCCGCCGGGTTCGCAGACCGGGCGAGCACCACGTGGGTCTGCGCCGGGATGACCAGCGTCCCGACGGTCGTGGACGTCGCCGACTGGTCCTGGAGCACACAGCCGGCCAAAGAGACCGGGTGGTCGGCGCGATTGAAGAGCTCGAACCACTCGGCGCTGGTCTCGACCAGGTCGCCCTGGGTGTCGTACATGATCTCCGTGACGATGACGTCCCCGGCGAGCGGCGCCACCGCGCCGCCCACGCACGTGCCCCCCTCACAGGTGGCGAAGGTCGCGCCGCAGTCCACCAACGTCTCCGGCCACCCGCACGTGTAGCCGATCCCGTCCACCGTGCAGGTGCCGGGCGCCCCGAACTGCTTCACGTGGGTCCCGTCGGCGCACTCGTCCGCAGGGGCTACGGTGCACGGGTTGGGGTCGCAGGGGCTCGCCAACGTGATCAGCGAGCCGGCGTTGGCGATCTGGTACCCGTCCTCGGAGCCGTCGGAGCCGGGCCCCGCTGCGCGGTCGCAGTAGGTCCACGTCGTCCCGCCATCCAGCGAGAACCGGAAGGCATGGTCGTAGGTGCCCACGGCGGGCGCCGCGAACGTCGCCTGGTACTCGTCGTTGTCAGGCTCACCGGCCCCCGACCCGCTCCAGGCCAGTGTGGCAGCAGCGGCGATCCAGGTCCAACCACCCGCAGCGGGGTCCGTGGCATCGGGACCAAAGCCCGCCTGACCCACGAGCCCCGGCGCCCCATCCACGCCGTCCGTCTTGTCCGTGATGCCCTCGTCGTAGACGCGCCCATACACGGTCACGCTGGTCCCCGCGAGGACCTCGGCGTCCAGCGGCCACTGGAGCCGGCACCAATCGACGGTGGTGTCCACCTCGGGACACGCCGGGTTCAGCGCACCGGGAGTGCCGAGGTGCTCGTTGCCGCCGCCGGGGGAGGTGTAATAGACCGCAGACCCGAGGCACCAGTTGGCAGCAGCGTCGTTGAGGGCCGCGTCGTACGCCGCCGGATCCAGAGAGAGGGTCGCGGCCGTCGCCACCGGGAAGCCCGCCGCCGCCGACCAGGTGACCCCGTCGATGAGCACGCCGCCGCAGGTCAGCGTGATGGCGTCTCCCCCGGTGTTGTTGAGCGAGAAGGCGAAGGAGTGGGCCGCAGAGACGCCTCCGTTGAGCGCTGGATTGACCGACCGCGCGAACACCACGTGGGCCTGGGGCGGTATCACGAGGGATCCGACGGTCGTCGATATGGACGACTGGTCCTGGAGGACGCAGCCCTGCAAGGACACCGCGTAGGAAGCGCGATTGTAGAGTTCGAACCACTCGGCGGTCGTCTCGCCGAGGTCGCCCTCCGTGTTGTACATGATCTCGGTGACGATCACGTCGCCGGCCAGCGGGGCCACTGCACCGCCGACGCATACGCCATCCTCGCAGGTCCCGAGGGTCGCGCCGCAGTCCTGCGTCGTCTCCGGCCAGGTGCACACCGCGTCCACGCCCTCCACGGCGCAGGTGCCCGGAGCGCCGTAGACGACCCGGTGCGTCGCGTCCGTGCACTCCGGCGCCGGCGCCACCGTACACGGGTTCGGCGAGCAAGGGCTCGCCAGGGTCAGGAGGCTGCCGGCGTTGGCGATCTGATACCCGTCTTCGGACCCGTCGCTCCCCGGGCCCGCCGCCCGGTCGCAGTACGTCCACGAGGTGCCGCCGTCCAGAGAGAACCGGAAGGCGTGGTCGTAGGTGCCGGCCGCTGGCGCCGCGAACGTCGCCTGGTACTCGTCGTTGCCGGGCTCCCCTGCCTCGGACGCGCTCCACGAGGGGTTGGCGGCCGCAGCCGCCCACGTCCACCCGCCAGCGGCGGGATCGGATCCGTCGGGGCCGTAGCCCACCTGGCCGACCAGCTTCGGGTCTGCGTCGACCCCGTCGGTCTTGTCGGTGACGCCCTCGTCATACACGCGCCCGTACACGGTGACGGGCGTCCCGGCGAGGACCTCCGCGTCCAGCGGCCACTGGAGGCGGCACCAGTCCACGGTGTTGTCCACCTGCGGGCACGCCGGGTTCATCGCACCCGGAGAGCCGTAGTGCTCGTTTCCGCCCGTGGGAGACGTGTAGTAGAGCCCTGTGCCCAGGCACCAGTTGGCGCCGTCGTCGTTCAGCGTCGCGTCATAGGCCGCGGGGTCCAGCGACAGGGACTTCGCGGTCGCCACCGGGAACCCCGCCGCCGTGGACCAGGTCACGCCGTCGATGAGGGCGCCGTCGCAGGTCAGGGTGACCGCGTCGCCCGTCCCCCCGTTGTTGAGGGCGAAGTTGAATGAGTGAACCGCGTCCAAGCCACCATTGAGATCCGGGTTGACCGATCGCGCCAGGACGACGTGGCTGTGACCGAGGATCACCAAGGAACCTACGGTCGTCGAGATGGCCGACTGGTCCTGGAGCACGCACCCGGCCAGGCTGATCGGGTGATCCGTGCGGTTGTAGAGCTCGAACCACTCCGCGCTCGTCTCGGTGAGGTCGCCCTCCGTGTTGTACATGATCTCGGTGACGATGACCTCGCCCGCCAGCGGCCCCGCAGCGCCGCCGACGCACACACCATCGTCGCAGGTCCCGAGCGTCGCCCCACAGTCGAGCGTCGTCTCGGGCCACGCACACTCCGCCGACGTCCCGACCACGGTGCAGGTCCCGGGCGCGCCATAGGCTCTGACGTGCGTCGCGTCCGCGCACTCTGCCGGCGGCGCCTCGGTACACGGGTTCGGCGAGCACGGGCTCGGCAGCGTCACGAGGCTCCCCGCGTTGGTGATCTGGTAGCCGTCCTCCGACCCATCGCTGCCCGGGCCCGCCGCTCGGTCGCAGTACGTCCAGGTCGCGCCGCTGTCCAGTGAGAACCGGAAGGCGTGGTCGTAGCTCCCCACCGGGGGCGCGCTGATCGTGGCCTCATACTCGTCGTTGCCCGGCTCACCCGCGCCCGCTGCGCTCCACGCCGCGTTGGCCTTCGCGGCGACCCAGATCCACCCCGCATCCGCGGCGGGATCCGTGCCGTCTGCCCCGTAGCCCGCCTGGCCGACGAGGCCGGGGGCCGCGTCCACGCCGTCCGTCTTGTCCGTGATGCCCTCGTCGTAGACCCGCCCGTAGATGGTCAGCGGTGTGCCGGCGAGCACCTCGGCGTCGAGCGGCCACTGGAGGCGGCACCAGTCCACGGTCGTGTCAGGCACGGGGCACGGCGGGTTCACGGCGCCTGGCGTGCCGTAGTTGTCCTCCGCCGGACCTGCCGTCCCTTCGTAGTAGACGTCCTGCGCCACGCACCAGTTGGCCCCGTCGTCGTTGAGCGCGGCGTCGTAGGCCGCCGGGTCCAGGGACAGGGAGCGGGCCTGCGCCGCCGGGAAGCCGAGGCTCGTCCCGTACGCGACGCTGTCGATGAGCGCCCCGTCGCACGTGAGCACCACCGAGTCCCCCGAGTTCCCGAGGGCGAAGGTGAAGGTGCCGTCGGGCGTCAGGTTCCCATTGGCCGTAAGGGACTTCACGAAGAGCGCCGTGCCGCCCGCGGGGACGATGAGCGCCCCCATGGCGTTGCCGGCCGTCGTGCTGTCCCCGAGCTTGCAGCCCGTCAGCGCGCGGGGCCCCCCGGAGACGTTGGTGAGCTCCACCCACTCGGCGGTGGCGTCCAGCAGGTCGAAGTGGGGGTCGTACATGATCTCGGTGACGATGATCTCACCGGGCGCCGGCAGCTCGGGGACACCCACGCAGGCGCCAGCGAAGCAGCTCCCCCCAATGGCCGCGCAGTCCACGGTCGTCGAGGTCCAGGAGCACACCGGGTCCAGGTCCTCGACGGCGCAGCTCCCCGGCGTCTGCCATACCTTGGCCACGTAGCCGTCGATGCACTCGGCAGGGGGTGGCACGGTGCACGGGTTCGGCGAGCAGGGGCTCGGGACAGTGACGAGGTTGCCGGCGTTGTCCACCTGGTAGCCGTCCTCGGAGCCGTCGGAGCCGGGGCCCGCTGCCCGGTCGCAGTAGGTCCAGGTGTCTCCACCGTCGAGCGAGAACCGGAACGCGTGGTCCCAGACGCCGGGCGCTGGCGCGATGATCGACGCCAGGTACTCGTCGTTGCCCGGCTCGCCGGCGGTCCCGGCGCTCCAGACCGGGTTGGCCTGGGCCGCAGCCCACACCCACTCCGGGTTGCCGTCGGGATCACTCTCGTCGGGTCCGTAGCCCGCCTCACCGACGAGCATCTGGTCGAGGTCAACCCCGTCGGTCAGATCCGTGACGCCCTCGTCGAAGACCCGCCCGTAGATGGTGACCGGCGTGCCGGCAAGCTCCTCCGTGTCCAGCGGCCACTGGAGCCGGCACCAGTCGACGGTCAGGTCGAGGACCGGGCAGGCGGGGTTCAGCGCCCCCGGGGTGCCGTAGTTGTCGCCTGCCGTGCCGCCCGTCCCCTGGTAGTACATGATGCCCGAGAGGCACCAGTTGGCGCCGTCGTCATTGGCCACAGCATCGAAGGCGGACGGGCTCAGCGAGCTGGCCCGGGCCTGGCCGATGGGGACCGTCGACGAGCCCCCCCAGGCGACCTCGTCGATGACCGTCCCGCCACACGAGATGCGGATGAAGTCCTCGGAGTTGCCCAACCCGAAGCCGAACAAGGCGTCCGGCTCGATGCCTCCGTTGTTGGTGGCAGAGGCCGCGAACAGGGCGAGGCCGCCCGCCGGGATCTCCAGGACGCCGAGCGTGGTGGGGTTGCCGGAGTTGTCGACCAGGGTACACCCGGTCAGGCTCCGGGCGCCGCTGGACACGTTGACCACCTCGAACCACTCGGCGGTGTTGTCCGCGAGGTCGAAGTGCGGGTCGATCATGATCTCGGTGATCACGATCTCGCCCGCCTTCGGGAGCGGCGCCGCCTCCACGCACTGGCCGCCGAAGCAGACCTTGCCCGTCGCGGCGCAGTCCTCCGTGGTCTCGGTCCAGGTGCAGACCGGACCCTCTTGGCCAGTGGCGCACGTCGCGGGGAGGCTCGCGGTGATCAGCGTCGTCCCGTCCGGGCCGCAAGCGGCAGCGGGCGGCGCCGTGCAGGGGTCCGGGTCGCAGGGATCGGTCACGACGTCCGTGTCAGGGGACTCCACGTCCGTCCCAACGTCGGGAGCGCCGCCATCGGGCCCCCCATCGGGGGTCTCCCCGTCGGGCCCCGCGTCGGGTGCTTCGCCGTCAGGTCCAACGTCCGACGCCTCACCGTCCGCCCCGCCGTCGCCGACGTCCGGTGGCCCACCGTCGCTCCCCGTGTCCCCGCCCGCGTCCGGCACCGTGCCCGTATCGGCGCTGATGCCCCCGTCCCCGCCGGCCACGTCGGTGACGTCATCCACCGCCCCGTCGGGGGTGCCGCCTGACACGTCGTCGTCGGGGCAGCCTGCGGTGAAGCAGAGGGTGGTCGCCGTCAGGGCGAGCACGAGCGTACGTCTGACCATGGGATCCTCCTCGGGGCGCTCCGGCGGGCGGAGGCGCATCGGTCGAGCGCCGGGCGGCGCGCGACCCGCCATCATTGGGGTTCCGTCTACCGCGGCCCGTGTGCCCCATGCAAGACAAAAGGACAGGCGGGTGCCGTTGTCCCCTGTGCGTCACGGCCTGGTCGCCATCGGGTCACGCGAAGAGGGCGGGAGCGGTCCGGACGAGCAGGCATCTGCCCCACGGGCGAGCTGGCCGGGGTCATCTACAGATCGGCCCGCAGAAACCGGAGGTACTCGTTGACGTCGTCCGTGGAGCCGATGGCGACGGGGACCCGCTGGTGCAGCGAGGTGGGCTCGATGTCGAGGATCCGCTCGGTCCCGGTGGTCGCAACGCCGCCGGCCTGCTCGACGATCATCGCCATGGGCGCCGCCTCGTAGAGCAGGCGCAGCTTGCCCTGGCCTCGCACGGGGTCGCGGCTGTAGTCGCGGGGGTGCATGAAGATGCCCCCATAGAGCAGGGTGCGGTGGACGTCGGAGACCATGGACCCGATGTAGCGCCCCGAGTAGGGCCCCTTCTCCTTGGACTTGAGGTGCTCCACATAGTTGCGCGTCCCCTGGTCCCACTTGATGGAGTGGCCCTCGTTGACGCTGTAGATCTTGCCCCGCTGGGGGATCCGGATGTCGGGGTGGGACAGCAGGAACTCGCCGATGCTCGGGTCCAGGGTGAAGCCCGCCACGCCGCGGCCCGTGGTGTAGACCAGCATGGTGCTGCTGCCATAGACCACGTAGCCCGCCGCCACCTGCTTGCTGCCGCGCTGCAGGCAGTCCGCCAGCGTGCCGTCCGGCCCGTTGGACACCATACGGTGGATGGAGAAGATGGTCCCGATGGAGACGTTGGCGTCGATGTTCGACGAGCCGTCCAGCGGGTCGAAGATCAGGACGTACTTGCCCCGCGGATAGCCGGGGGGGATCGGGATGACCTCGGCCTCCTCCTCGCTCGCCATGCAGCCGAGGTGACCGCCGTGGCTCATGGCGCTCACCATCACGTCCTGAGCGTAGACGTCGAGCTTCTTCACCTCGTCGCCCGAGGCGTTGCTCACGTCGTCTGCGGCCCCGAGGATGTTGACCAGGCCCGCCTTGTTCACCTCGCGGCTGATCATCTTGATCGCGATGGTCAGATCCCAGAGCAGACTGGTCAGCTCTCCCGTCGCCTCCGGGTGTAGCCGCTCATTCTCGACGATGTGCCGCTGAACCGAAACGATCTTCCTCATGACTCGCGCTCCTCCATGCGTCCGGCTGCCTGACCGTGCCGTGCGAACCACGGCCCGCGCTGCTCGCTCCGCGCGGCCGAGCCCCCATGGCCGCCCACTATACCCCTCTGGCCGGCAACATGAAACCGCCCAAGCGCGTGCCACCGAGGGGAGAAAGCAGACAGATTCCAGTCAGATCCGCTGTCATCGCTTTACGCCGAGGCGGGCGGCCTGCTATCGGTGCGGGGCGCGCCGCGCGCGTCGCGGCGGGGCCTTCACCCTGTTCACCTTGGTAAGGAGAGATCGACATGACGGAGTACACGGTTCGTGAGGAGCTGAAGCCCTCCGGCCTCAGCGGTATCTCGGACGATCAGATCAACGACCACTGGGGCCTCTACAAGGGCTATGTCACGCAGACCAACGCGCTGATCAAGGAGCTCGCCGGGCTCCGCGAGAGCGGCGCGGGCGGGAGCCTCGCCTACGCCGACAGGCGGCGCCGCTTCGGCTTCGAGTACAATGGGATGGTGCTCCACGAGTACTACTTCGGCAACCTCGCGGCCGGCCAGTCCGTGAACGAGGGAGGGGAGCTGGCGCGCGCCATCAAGGCGTCCTTCGGCTCCGTGGACGCCTGGAAGGCCGACTTCTCCGCGGCGGGCAAGTCGCGCGGCATCGGCTGGTCCATCCTGTTCTACGACGGCACGACCGGCGCGCTGAACAACCACTTCGTCCAGCTCCACGAGGACGGCAACGTCGGCGGCTTCCAGCCCATCCTCGTGATGGACGTGTGGGAGCACGCCTACATGGTGGATCACCGCGCGGGCGGGCGCCCCGCCTACATCGACGCCTTCCTCTCGAATGTGGCCTGGGGCGTCGCCGAGGCGCGCTACGCCGCTGCCCGTGAGGGGCGCGTGTTCAAGCGCTTCTAGCCCGAGAGCCCCAGCGCACCAGCCCCACCCTCCCAAGATCCTGCGCAAACCTCCGGCCGACTCCTCGCCGTCACTCCGGGCTCGACTTGCGGGTTGACGCCGATTGTCGCCTGTGGGCATTCTTGCGCCCGTCCCGTCGGCCCAAGAGCCCCAAGGAGAGGTCGGATGAAGCGAGTAGCGGTGATCCCTGGCGACGGAATCGGCCCGGAGGTGGTCGGCGTCGCGGTCCGCGTGCTGGAGGCGGTGCGTTACCGCCACGGCGTGCCCCTGGAGCTCGAAGAGCTCCCCTACGGCTCGGAGCACTACCTCCGCACCGGGACGGCCCTGCCCCCGGAGGAGCGGCAGCGCATCGGCCGCGAGTATGACGCCATCCTGCTCGGTGCGGTCGGTGACCCGCGGGTGCCGGACAACACGCCGGCCCGTGAGATCGTGCTCGGCCTGCGCTTCGATCTGGACCTCTACGTGAACCTGCGCCCCTTCCACCTGCTGGATGAGCGCCTGTCCCCGCTCAAGGGCAAGACGACGGCGGACATCGACTTCACCATCGTCCGCGAGAACACCGAGGGCATCTACGTCGGCGTGGGCGGGTCCATGCGCAAGGGCACGCCCCACGAGGTCGCCATCGCAGAGATGATCTACACGCACCGCGGCACCGAGCGCATCATCCGCTGGGCCTTCGAGTTTGCGGCCAGGCGCCGCGTGGACAAGGTCTGCTGCGTCCACAAGCAGAACGCGATCCCTTCCATCGGCAACCTCTGGCTGCGCGTGTTCCGGCAGGTAGCCTCCGACTACCCGGACATCGAGGCCACCGACATGCTCGTGGACCGCGCCGCCATGGAGATCCTGCGCGCGCCCGAGCAGTTCGGGGTGATGGTCACGAGCAACCTCTTCGGCGACATCCTCAGCGACGAGGCGGCGCAGCTCATCGGCGGCATCGGGCTCGCCCCGAGCGCCAACCTGGGCGTCAGCCGGGCGGCCCTGTTCGAGCCGGTGCACGGCTCGGCGCCGGACATCGCAGGCCAGGGCAAGGCGAACCCCATCGGGGCCGTGCTCAGCACGGCGCTCTTGCTGGACCACCTGGGCTACGAGGAGGCGTCCGCCTCCGTCCGGTACGCCGCCGCGGCAGCCATCCGCACGAACCGCGTCACGCGAGACCTGGGCGGCAATCTTTCCACCGAGCAGGTCGGTGACTTTCTGGTACACTTCCTGGATGCGGATCACGGCCCCAGGGCAAACGAAGAGCTGACTGAGCCGGGAATCGTCGACTCCGACCCGAGCACGCCGGGACGCCCCGTCGAGCTGTGAGCCCGCACCCCCCGATGAGACCGATGGAGACCGCCGTGAAGAAGCTCAGCAAGGACATCGTGATCGTCGCCGGCAAGCGCACCCCCTTCGGCGCCTTCGGCGGCTCCCTCAAGGATCTCAGCGCGACGGACCTCGCCGTGGAGGCGTCCCGCGCCGCCCTCGAGCAGGCTCGGGTCGCGCCGGAGGAGATCGACCACGTCATCGTGGGCAACGCCAACCAGACCAGCGCGGACGCCATCTACCTGGCGCGCCACGTGGCGCTGCGCTCCGGCTGCCCGGACCGCACCCCTGCCATCACTCTGAACCGCCTGTGCGGGTCCGGCTTCCAGTCCATCATCTCCGGCGCGGAGCAGATCCTCCTCGGCGAGGCGGAGACCGTGCTCGCCGGCGGCACGGAGAGCATGTCCCAGGCCCCCCACGTGATCCGCGGGGCCCGCTGGGGACTGCCGTTCGGCCAGGCGCCCATGCAGGACCTGCTGTGGGAGTCGCTGACGGACACCTACACCGGGCTCCCCATGGCCATCACGGCCGAGAACCTTGCGGAGCAGTATGGGATCAGCCGCGAGGACGTCGACGCCTACGCGGTGCGCACGCAGCAGGCCTACGCCGCAGCGCTGGAGCGGGGTGTGTACGCCGGCGAGATCGCCCCCGTGATCTTGAAGGACCGCAAGGGGCGCGAGACGATTGTCTCCGCCGACGAGCACCCGCGCCCGAAGACGACCCTGGAGACCCTCTCCAAGCTGCCGCCGGTCTTCAAGAAGGGCGGCGTCGTGACCGCCGGCAACGCCTCTGGCATCTGCGACGGCGCCGCGGCGACCGTGGTCACCACCGCCGAGCGAGCCGCGTCGAAGGGCCAAGACGTGCTGGCCCGCATCGTCTCGTGGGGTGTGGTCGGCTGTGACCCCAAGATCATGGGCATCGGGCCCGTTCCGGCCATTCGGCTCGCCCTGGAGCGGGCCGGCCTGACCCTCGACGACATGGCCGTCGTGGAGGTCAACGAGGCCTTCGGCGCCCAGTATCTTGCGGTAGAGAAGGCGCTCGGCCTCGACCGCGGCAGGACCAACGTCAACGGCGGCGCCATCGCGCTGGGCCACCCTCTCGGCGCGAGCGGCACGCGCATCACGCTGCACCTCGCCTACGAGCTGCGGCGGCAGGGCGCGCGGTACGGCGTCGGCAGCGCATGCATCGGCGGTGGGCAGGGCATCGCCATCGTGCTGGAGAATCCCGGCGCCTGAGCGCCGGACCACCCCGGGAGAGGCGGCAGGAGGAACCATGACCAGGCTCGACTTCCACGACGTGGTGTATGACTGGAACGTGGTGGACAAGACGGCGCCCATGACCACGCGGCCCATCGAGCTCTACGACGAGACGCTGCGCGACGGCATCCAGTCCCCAAGCGCCAAGGACCCGACCATCGACGAGAAGATCGAGCTGCTCCACCTGATGGAGAAGCTCGGCATCCAGTGGGCCGACCTGGGGCTCCCGGGGGCAGGCCAGAGGGCCCAGGAGGACGTCGAGATCCTCTGCCGCGAGATCGTCCAGTCGAAGCTCAAGATCCGTCCGAGCACGGCGGCCCGCACCGTCATCGCGGACATCGAGCCCATCGTGGCCATCTCGCAGCGGGTCGGCATCGAGATCGAGGTCATGGCCTTCATCGGGTCGAGCCCCATCCGCCAGTATACGGAGGGGTGGGACGTCGAGAAGATCGAGCGCCTGTCCACCACTGCGCTCCGGTTTGCCGCCGAGAACGGCCTCCTGCCGGCGTATGTGACCGAGGACACATGCAGATCGCGCCCGGAGACCCTCGGGCGCCTCTTCCGCTCCGCCATCGAGGCGGGAGCTCGCCGCCTGTGCCTGTGCGACACGGTGGGGCACGCCACGCCCGACGGCGTGCGCCGCCTCGTGGGGTTCACCCGCAACCTCGTGGACTCCCTGGGCGTCGACGTCGGGGTCGAGTGGCATGGCCACAATGACCGGGGCCTGGCGCTCCCCAACGCGCTCTTCGCCGTGGAGGCCGGCGTGGACCGGGTCCACGGCACGGCCCGCGGCATCGGCGAGCGCGTGGGCAACACGCCCATGGACCTGCTGCTGGTCAACCTCAGGCTGCTCGGGGTCATCGACAACGACCTCGCCCACCTCGACCGCTACACCAAGACCGCGGCCGCGGCCATGGGCATCCCCATCCCCGCCGACTACCCGGCCGTCGGCCACGACGCCTTCCGCACGGCGACGGGGGTTCACGCGGCGGCGATCATCAAGGCGGCGCGCAAGGGGGACGCCTGGCTCGCCGACCACGTCTACAGCGGGGTCCCCGCCTCCATGGTCGGCCGGGAGCAGGACATCGAGGTCGGCCACTACAGCGGCGAGTCCAACGTCGTCTACTGGCTGGAGCGCCGCGGCATCGAGCCCGAGCGCGACCTGGTCCACGCGGTGTTCAGCTTCGCCAAGCACACGAACCGGGTCCTCTCGGAGCCGGAGCTCCACGCCTTCATCGAGGAGTACCGGACGACCGGCACCCACCTCCGCTAGGCGCATTCCCGCTTGTCCCACCCCCGGCTCCGGTGATACTCCTGCGACCGCGCATACGCGCGACAACCAGCTCCCACGGCGAGAGAGCGAGGACGCGATGATCGACCGGCACCTGCTTGCGAACACCCTGCGCGGACTGGCCATGGACGGGGTCCAGAAGGCCAACAGCGGCCACCCGGGCATGCCCATGGGCATGGCGGACGTGGCCGCCGTCCTGTGGACCGGCTTCTTGAAGCATGACCCAGCCGATCCGGCGTGGCTGGATCGGGACCGGTTCGTCCTCTCCGCGGGGCACGGCTCCATGCTGCTCTACGGGCTCTTGCACCTGAGCGGTTACGAGGACTTCCCCATGGAGGAGCTCCAACGCTTCCGCCAGTGGGGGTCGCGCACGGCGGGGCACCCGGAGTCCCACCTGTCGCGCGCCATCGAGACCACGACGGGCCCTCTCGGCCAGGGTATCTCCAATGCGGTGGGCATGGCGCTGGCCGAGCGGTGGCTCGCCGAGCGCTTCAACCGCCCCGACCACGAAGTCGTCGGCCACCACACCTGGGTCATCGCGGGCGACGGCGACCTGATGGAGGGGGTGGCCAGCGAGGCGTGCTCCCTGGCAGGCCACCTGGGCCTGGGCCGCCTGATCGTGCTCTACGACGACAACGGCATCACCATCGACGGCAAGACGGACCTCGCGTTCTCCGAGGACGTGGCGACCCGCTTCTACGCCTACGGCTGGCACGTGCAGCACGTCAACGGCCACGATCACGCCGCCATCGAGGCGGCCATCGCCGCGGCTCGGGATGTCACGGACCGCCCGAGCCTGCTGTGCTGCAAGACCCACATCGGCTTCGGCTCCCCCAACAAGCAGGACACGTCCTCCTGCCACGGCTCGCCGCTCGGGGACGCGGAGATCGCGCTCACCAAGGACCGCCTCGGGTGGCCGCAGGAGCCCCGGTTCCATGTCCCGGACGCCATCCGCAAAGGCTTCGATGGGCTGCGCAAGGGCTGGGCGGAGACCCACGCCTCGTGGCGGCGCCGCTTCGCCGACTACGCGGACAGCCACCCCGCGCTGGCCGCCCAGCTCCAGCAGCAGATGCAGGGGAGGCTCCCCGAGGGGTGGACCTCCGCCCTGCCCTCCTTTGCGGAGGGAACCAAGCTCGCAACCCGCGAGGCGAGCGGCCAGGTGATCAACGCCCTCGCCCCGGTCCTGCCAGCGCTCCTCGGGGGCTCGGCGGATCTGGCCGGCTCCAACAACACGGACATCAAGGGCGGCGGCTCCGTCCAGCGGCGCTCCTTCGGGGGCCGCAACCTGCACTTCGGGGTGCGCGAGCACGGCATGGGGGCCATCTGCAACGGCCTGGCGCTGCACGGGGGCGTGATCCCCTACGACGCGACCTTCCTGGTGTTCAGCGACTACATGCGCGGCGCCATTCGGCTCTCTGCCCTGATGCGCCAGCGGGTCATCCACATCCTGACCCACGACAGCGTGTTCCTGGGCGAGGACGGCCCGACGCACCAGCCCGTCGAGCACCTGGCTGCGCTCCGGTGCATCCCCGGGCTCACGGTGCTGCGCCCCGGTGACGCCAACGAGGTCGCCGCCGCGTGGGCGGTCGCCCTGGGCAACGAGCACGGGCCGTCGGCGCTGGCGCTGACCCGGCAGAAGGTGCCGACCCTGGAGGGGACCGCGGAGCGTGCTCGCGAGGGCGTCGCGCGAGGCGCCTACGTGCTGGTCGACACGCCGCGCCGCCCGGATCTGCTGCTCCTCGCGACGGGGAGCGAGCTGCACGTGGCGGTGGGTGCCGCGGCGCTGCTCGCCGAGCGGGGAGTCGCTGCGCGTGTCGTCAGCTTCCCGTCCTGGGAGCTGTTCGCCGCTCAGTCTCGGGATTACCAGGCGCAGGTGCTCCCCGCGGACGTGCCGGTCCGCGTGGTCGTCGAGGCCGGCGTCCGCATGGGGTGGGAGCGGTGGGCGGGGTCCAGTGGGAGCTACGTCACCATCGAGACCTTCGGCCACTCGGCCCCCGCGGAGGTCATCGCCGAGAAGCTGGGCTTCACGGCCGCCCAGGTGGCCGAGGCCGCGGATCGGGCGCTGCGGGGAGAGTAGCGGGAGCGTGCCGCGGCATGGAGCGGAGGGCCGGGGGGCGGCCCCCAATCTCAGTACACGCCGTTGGTGATCTCGATGGTGTAGCCGTCACAGCTCGGTGGCACGTCCGGGTGGCGGTAGACCCGCACGAAGTAGAGCGACGTGTTGTCGGTGCAGACGTGGACATCCTCCGCCGTCTGGTCGATCCCGGCGCACTTGCACTCGCCCTTGTCCCCCTCCAGGAAGTCCGTGAACCACTGGAAGTCGGAGCCCTGCTTGCAGAGCTGGTTGGCGGCGGCGCAGCTCCCGCGGTAGACGTCGAAGGTGTAGGCGTTCAGCGGGTTGTTCAGGAAGCGCACGCGCACGTGGTAGCTGTCGCAGCCCGCCGCGTCCGGGCCGTCCGTCCCCTTGAAGACGTACCAGTCTGACTCATCCGAATAGACCGCGTTGCCCTGCACGTTGGGAGCCAGCGTGATGCCCTTGTCGGTGAGGGTCCCCAGGTCCACGGCCTTTTCGCAGGTCGGGCCGCTGTTTTCGACAATGTTGGCCTTGCACTCGCACCCGGTCTGGATGTCGAAGTCGATGTCATAGTAGCCGCCGTCGCACTTTCCGACGACGCAGGCCCCTGCCACGCACGCCGCCGCGCCGTTCTTGACCGTCCCGCACATCTCCAGGGCGTTCCCCTCGTCGGTCTCCCCGTCGCAGTCGTTGTCCTTGCCGTCGCAGATCTCGGGCTTGAACGGCGCGATCTTCGAGTCGTTGTCGTTGCAGTCCCCGGCGTCCTGCGTGGTGTACTGGTCCTGCGGGCCACAGAGGCACTTGACCTTGTCGGCGAGCCCGTACCCGTCGCCGTCCTGGTCCAGGTAGTAGGGGACGCACTCGCCGGCGTTCTCCTCGTCTACCTGCCCGTCACAGTTGTTGTCCACGCCGTCGCACTCGTCCGGCACACCCGGCTTCACGTTGGCGTCGTTGTCGTCACAGTCTCCCTTGGTCAGAGAGACGCCAGGACCAAAGGTGCACAGACAGACGGTCTCCGTGTTGGACCCGAACCCGTCTCCGTCCTTGTCCGTCGCATACGTGCTGCACCCGATGGAGCCGTCCTCGTCGATCTTGCCGTCGCAGTTGTCGTCGATGCCGTTGCACGCCTCCTCCGCCTTGGGGCTCACACCCGTGTTGGAGTCGTTGCAGTCACCGCCTTTGTCCACGTAGCCGGGCCCTGGAGACTCGCACTCGCACTTGGGCACGCCGATGCCATACCCGTCGCCGTCGATGTCCAGGAACCAGTCGATGCACCCCGAGGCGCCCGGCGGGTCGATCTTGCCGTCGCAGTTGTCGTCCTTGCCGTTGCAGACCTCCTTGGCGGGCACGCCGGCCGAGCAGGCGGTCAGCCCGTCGGGACCGCAGACCCGCTGGCCGTCACAGTGACCGAAGGTGTTCTCGTGGAAGCACGTGGTCTTGGCCTGCTGCTGCACGAACAGGGGCGCGCACTCGCACTCTCCGGACGACGGCACGCACTGCTTCGTGACTGCCCCGCTCTCCAGCTTGACGTCCTGGCAGGAGTAGCCATCCCGGCAGTCCTCGTTGCCCTGGCAGGCCACGCCGCAGAAGCTCCCGTCGCCGCCGAAGTCGATGCAGGCGTTGACGCCCAGCTCGAAGTCCTCGTTGCAGTCGGAGTCCGCGCCGCAAGGCCGGCACAGGTTCTGGAATCGCGACAGGCACACGTAGGTGAGGTCCGTCCCCGTGCTCTGGACGGGGATGCACGACCAGCCGCCCGGGCACTCCTCGACACACTCCTGCGTGCACACCTGCCCCTTCTCGCTGAAGACGCAGAAGCCGCTCAGGCACTGGTTGTTGCCCGTGCAAGGGTATCCAAACTCGCCGGGGGCCGGCCCCGTGTCCTCATCCGCGAGGCCGTCCATCCCCGAGCCATCTCCGTCACCGCTGGGGGTCCAGACGTCGTCTACGCCCGAGCCCGTGTCCACAACCCCACTCCCGGTATCCATCGGGAAGGAGATGAAGTCCTGGTCACCGGTGGTATCCTTGCCGAAGCCCACCTCGCCGGGGGTGACCTCGTCCGTACCGCAGGCCGCGCTCAGGCCCACTGCGAGCAGGGCCGCGGCGGATGAGATACGCATCATCGGGAAGCTCCGTGTCATCGTCTTTGCAGGGCTCAAGGGGTCCTCGTGTGTTTGCGGGGGCCGATCAGTCGACCTCGCCGTTGATCGACGTGTAGCCGGCGTCGCGAATCAGGTCGTTCAGGATGAGGTTCAGGGCCGTCCCCGGCGGGATGGAGGGGTCCAGGGTCGAGAGATCGATCTCCGGGATTGGGAAGGTCGGCAGGGCCTGCTCTCCGAGGCCCCCTTCGACCGCCTCGAGCAGCTTCTCTTTGAACAGCTTCTCCAGGTCGGGGATCGCCTCCTCCCAGCCCGGGTTGATGGACACGATCTCGAGATTGAACAGCGTCAAGTCCCCGATGGAGAGGCCAATCTGCTTGTCGACCGCCGTCTGCACCATCTGGACGGCCGCCTCCAGCTCCAGGGAGACGAACACGCCGAGATCCAGGGCGACCCCGGCCATATTCAACCCGATCTCGATGTAGGCGTCCGGCAGTTGGAGCTTGAGCTGCTGCCCCGGGTTGCAGGACGTCAGGAGCGGCGCCGCGAAGAGCAAGGTCTTGATGGAGAGATCCTTGATGCCCATGTCCTGCAACCCACCGAGGTCGCCCAGCATGGACGGGTCCACCGCGCCGTCGAGCAGCGCGCCCCACCACACGCTGAACAGGGCCTGGTTGATCAGGTCGTCGTGGATGGCGAGGCCGATCTCGCGGTCCTTGTCCAGCTCGAAGAACTCCTGCTTCGCCTTGCCGCAGTTGGCCCGCGCGATGGAGCCGAGCGGGCTCTGCGCCGTCTTCTTGGACGTGATGATGTTCGCGTCCATGGCGATGAGGCCGCCCTTGGGCGAGAACGTCAGCTCCCCGATCTTGGTGGTGATCTGGAGAGTCACGGGGTCGCCACCTCCCAGGAAGGGCTCCACCTCGAAGGTCTCGTTGAGGGCCAGGCTCTCGAAGAGCCCCCCGACCATGCCAGACACCATGTCTCCGAGCTGGCTCTCGAAGGTCTTCTCGATCTGCCCCGTGAAGCTGTCCACGAACCAGTCGACGAGGAAGTCGAAGAGGCTCCCGAGGATTCCCTCGATGTCCACGTCGAGGCCGTTGATCTTGACCTTGGTCGCGCCGAGCTTCACGTCGGCCTGGCCGTTCTTCGCGCTGGCGAGGACGTCCGCGTCGATGGTGATCGACTTGGCCTTCACCCAGCCCTTCACGTCTGGACAGACGTCGATGAACAGGATCTTGCAGCTCCCGATGGCCTCCACCTTCACCTTGAACTCGTTGATGACCACGCCGGTGCGGATCCCCCCGTCGAAGGGCGTGAGCGCCACCTTGGGCGGGAAGAAGGCCAGGTTCTTGAGGTAGACCTTGTAGGGCCCACTCGAGACCGCGGGGCTGGGCACCACGGACGATAGATCCAGCGACGACACCACCTTCTCGATCATCGTCGCCAGATCGTCCGGGTCCATGGGGTCGTGGACGCCGTCGTCGATGAAGGTCTTGCCGAGCCAGATCTGCAGGCCCCCGGGCACCCGCCCGCTGTCGGGCTTGGATGCGTCGATGTCGTACCAGCTCGGCGACCAGGTGAACGCCCGCGTCGCGTGGCTGAGCTTGCCGCCCAGGTCCATCGCCTCGGCGACGATGGGGTTCATTCCCTGGTGGGCCAGTAGGATGTGGGTGAACGACCCGTCCCCCTTCACATCCACCGTGTCACCGTTGACGAGCAGCGAGGTGACGCCCGCCACGTCGTCAGCCGCCTGCCCGGTCACGTTGACGGCAGGTTTCCCAGTCAGCGTCGCGCCCCGGGCCGGCTGCTCGATCACCAGCGTCGGCCCCTGCCCGTCGACGAGGATGACGAGGTCCTCCGCCACCTTGGGCCAGTCCATCACCTCGATGTGGAAGATGAACTTGCCCTCCTCTTTGAAAGTGAAGCTCGTCGGATTGACGACCTTCACGCCACTCGGAGGCGTGATGCCGATGGGCAGGATGGACGCGTCGGGGATGATGTTCGCGTACTCGTCCAGCACCTGGATGAGCAGGTTCATCGGGTCGTTCTTGCGGTAGACGGGCTTGGCCGGCACCTGCTGGATATAGAGCTCGTGCGGGTCGCCGGGCAGCACCTGGAGCACCGCGTCCTTGAGCTCGTAGAGGTCCCACGCGTCGGTCTCCGGCACGCACTTCACCCCGTAGTTGCCCGCCACGATGGTCGTGAGCGACAAGCCCTGGAGGGTCAGCGCCGCGGGCAGCTTGAGGGAGGTGGGGAACCCGGCAACCGGGTTGTCGTAGGCGTCCACCGCCGTGCAGGTGACCTTGGACTTTCCTCCGGCCTGGATGATCTCCGGCTCCAAGGTCGTGACGATCTTGCGGGGCATTCCGACCTTGACGAGCAGCTTCTCAGGCGTCGCGTCGACGACCCCGGTGTCCGTCACGCGGCAGGCCACCTCGTAGCTGCCCGCCTTGAGGGTCTTCATCTTCATGCCGAACGGCGCCCAGCCCGTGCCCGGGGTGGCAAAGATCTGGGTCGGGGCGTCGGGGGCGAGGTTGCCGAACTTGTCGTGCACCTCGCAGGTCACGAGCACCGTGTCGCCTGCGGTGACCTCGTGGTCGGACAGTGTGGTCTGCACCACCACGCCGTCCCCTGGGATGACCTGGATCTGCGCGGGCGTCGCGTCCACGTGGATGCCGTCCGCCGACCCGCACGTCGCCTGGTAGCTGCCGACCAGCTCGAAGGAGACGTGGTTCTCGACGATGTGGAAGGGGCCCGCCCCCTGCACGTGGAAGATTGTAGGGGCCCCTACGATGGGCGCGGCGTCTGCATCGAGGGCGACGCAGGTGACCGTGGTCTGCGCGCCGGCCTGCACGTGCTGGGGGCTGACCAGGGTCTCTACGCTCGCGATGGGCTTCGGCTGGCCGGTGTCCTTGCCGATGGGCGCGCCCGGCGCGCCGTCGGCGTTGCCGAGGGCCCCCGCGTCGCCTGCCCCCGAGCCACCCTCGCCCTCCCCACCCACGGCGCCATCGGAGCAGCCGTGGATCGCGAGCAGCGCGACGACCAGGCCGAGGGGTGCGACGTGGCGCGCGCGCGTGATGTGCGTCGTCATGGCTTCGCTCCCGGGGCCTCTTGCCCTCGCCAGGGTGGTTTCGGCGTGCTGTGGTGTGCACACGGAGTCCCGCGCAGTATAGAGGGCTCCGTCGTGCCGGGTCCACTCCGATGTTGGACAACGTACCGACCGTTGAACGGGCCGCCGCCCTCACGTACCATGCGCGACCATGAAGCACTTGACGATCCTGATGATCCCGTTCTGCCTGTCCGCGCTCGTACCCCTTGGCTGCGACTCCGGCGACGACGGCGGCCCGGAGGAGCAGGTCAAGTACGGCTCGGGCCTGCCCGACGTGTTCAGCGGCGGGGTGGACGTGGTTACGACCCCCGACGCGGGGAACCCCGACCTCGGGGCAGCGGACGACACTCCCAGCGGCCTGGACGCGGGCGCCGACGCAGGCCCCACCGACACGGGCGGCGGCACCGGCGACAAGGACATCGACATCGGCGGCTGGGACCCCGACGCGGAGTGCGTCCCGCAGTGTGACGGCAAGGTCTGCGGCCCCGACGGCTGCGGCAACATCTGCGGGTTCTGCACCGTGGGTAACGCGTGCACCGCGGATGGCACCGCGTGCAAGCCCATCTGTGATCCGGTGACGCCGTGCAAGGGCAAGGTGTGCGGCCCGGACGGCTGCGATGGCGTGTGCGGCGACTGCGCGGCCAACTTCGCCTGCGGCGAGGACGGACAGTGCTACCCCTCGGACTGCAAGCCCCTGTGCGACGGAAAGGTCTGCGGCCCCGACAAGTGCGGCGGACAGTGCGGCAAGTGCCCGGGAACCAAGCTCTGTGACATCGACGTGGGGCAGTGCGTGGACAACCCCTGCGACGACATCGGGGAGGCCAACGCCTGCAAGGACTACTACACGCTCCAGGAGTGCAAGGACGGGAAGATCGTCGAGACGAACTGCCAGAAGGTGAGCCCGATCTTCGCCTGCACCTGGATCAAGAACGTCCAGGCCTACGGCTGCGAGAAGCCCCCCGACTGCGAGCCGGACTGTACGGGCAAGCAGTGCGGCGCCGACGGGTGCGGCGGGTCCTGCGGGAGCGGGTGCTTCGAGGGGTGGAGCTGCGAGACCTTCCAGTGCGTCCCCCAGGTGGGCGGCGCCTGCGGCACACTGACCATCGTGGGCAAGTGCATCAACAACAAGAACTACTTCTGCAGCGAGGGGGCGGTCAGCGTCGAGGACTGTGACGCCGTCGGCAAGAAGTGCGGCTACAACAACGCCACGAAGAAGAACGAGTGCAAGGCTCCCTGATCCGCGAGAGGCCCTGCCGCGCGCCCCGCCGCTCGGCGAGACTCCGTCCCTGCGCCCCTCTGGCGCCGTCCCCTTCGACCTGCTAGAACCAAGACCGCCATCACGGAGGCCCGCCATGTGGTTCCGCTCGCTGCTCCTCGCCCTCGTACTGTCCGCTCCCGCACGGGCGGCACAGCCCACGGTCTTCGACGTCGCGCCGGACGACGCGCACCTGATCGCCTACGTCCGCAACCTGGACTCGGCGCTGGGGGCCATCGACGAGCTGCGCGCCACCCTGCGCGCCGTGGGCCTCGGCGACGAGGGGTTCCGCTGGCTGGCGGAGACGTCGAAGCGCGAGGTGGGCATCGATCTGCTCGACAGGAAGGCGCTTGGCGCGGCGGGCCTGGACCTGAGCCGGGGCGCCGCCATGTATCGCCTGCCTGGGGGACAGCGCCAGCCGGTCTTCGCCGTCGCCGTCTCGGGGGAGAAGGCGTTCGCAGATACCACCGCGGACATGGCCGGGCGCATGTTCCGCTCGAAGGCCAAGGCGAAGAAGCGGTCCCAGGGTGGCGCGACGTTCCACGAGCTCACCGGCGACGACGAGTGGGACCGCATGACGTTCGCGGTCCGCGACGGCTTCGCGTTCTTCGGGCCCGACGACCAGGCGCTGGAGTTCGTGGCGACCGGCGCGTTCCTGCAGGCTGCTGCGGCGGGGAGGTTCCCCGATGAGGGAGACGCCATCGACGTCGGGCTCTGGGTGGACTTCGCGGGTGCGGCCGCCACGACCCAGGACTACGACGTCCGGCAGCTCGGCGCCAGCGTGGGCGACCTCGTGGCCCGATTTCAGGTGGGGAGCTCGGGGATCCGCTATGCAGCGAGCGCGTCCGTGGGCTCGGCGCTCCAGCCGTTCCTGAAGCACCTCGAGCCGCGTTTCTCCGACGAGGCGCGCCAGACCGCGGTTCTCGGCGCCCTCAAGCCTGGGCGCGGTGGCATCGTGCGGCTCCTGATCCCGACGGACGGCCTCGTCGCGCTCCTCGAGCAGACCGGCGCGCTCGCGCCTGAGCTGCGCGCCGAGATCCGCAGAGAGCTGGGCTTCGACCTGAAGGACGACCTGCTGGACGTGCTGCTCGGCGACCTCAGCGTGGTGACACCGCACGGGCTGTCGGACATGCGCCTGGAGATGTCCGTGCGGGATGCCGGCGCCATGGAGAAGACCGTCCGCAAGCTGCTGGAGCTGGCGGACGCCGACCGGCACCTCACGGTCACGACGCGCGCCGTGGACGCCGGCTTCGAGACCACGTTCCAGGGCGACGGACGGGACGCGTGGTTTGCGCCACGCATCTGCTGGGGTTTCGTCGGGGGGCGGCTCGTCGTGGCGCTGACCCCTCGGGGCCTGGCCCTCGCCGCCACCAAGGACGGTGTCGGGCTGGCGGCGGTGACGAGCCCCCTCGCCCGCGCCCACCTGACGCAGCCCGCGACGCTCTTCGCCTGGAGCCCGGTGGACAACGCGCTCTTCGGCCTTCACGACGTGGTCAGCGTGGTGCGGCGCATGGTGAGCGAGGAGGCGAGCGGGTGGATCGACCTCTTCGACGTCCTCTCCCTCTGGCTCGACCAGGCGACGGAGAGCGCCCTCGTGCTTCGCCTGGACGGGCAGAAGATGGAGCTGACGGGAGAGATTGGCTTGCTGCGGCTCGCGCCAGGCGCGCCTGAGTCCACGCCCGAGGGGGCCTACACGGCCGCCCTCGCCCTCGTCTACTCCGGCGCCGTCGAGGACGGCCTCCGCGCCCTCGGCCAGGTGGCGCTGCGCTTCCCCGAGACCCCCTATGGGCGCAAGGCGGACGGCGCCGTCTACTCCAGCGGCTCCGTGCTCGGCATGTACGCCATGGCCGCGCCCCTGATGTCGTCTGCCATGTACCTCACCATGGCTCGCGCCTACGAGCCCGCACCTGCGGAGTGGTCGCCGCCCGTGGCCGCGGCGCCAGCGCCCAGCGACCCGTGCCTCGTGTGGGCCCGGGACGTGTGCTACTACAAGGGCGCGGACACCAAGGAGTGCAAGAAGGCAGAGAAGCTGCTCGCCGCCCCGACCAAGAAGGCGTCCAAGGCCGAGCGCCGCCAGTGCGCGCTGGATCTGTTCGAGATGCGGGGGTACTGAATCACGCTTGGGGGGTCAGGGCACGAACACCGTGCCCGCGGCCCCCTCGAACGCGGCGACGAGGTGGGCCGGGTCCGTGATGATGGCCTCGCTCCCGCCCGCCGCCAGGAAGTCGATGACCGCCTGCACCTTCGGGCCCATGCTCCCCGCGGCGAAGTGCCCTTCGGCCTGAAGCGAGCGGGCCTCCGCGAGGGTGACCCGGTCCAGGGCGCGCTGCCCCGGCTTGTTGAAGTTCACGTAGACCTTCTCGACCGCCGTGGAGATCACCAGCACGTCGGCGCCCAGCTCCTGGGCCGCCAGGGAGGACGCCAGGTCCTTGTCGATGACCGCCTCGATGCCCGTCAGGTTGCCATCGGGCTGCGCCACGACGGGGATGCCGCCGCCCCCGACCGCGATGACCAGCACGCCCGCGTCCAGCATCCGGTGGATGGTGGGCAGCTCGATGATCGCCTTCGGCTTCGGCGACGCTACGACCCGGCGCCATCCGCGGCCTGCGTCCTCGGCGACCGTCCAGCCCTCCTGGTCGCGGCGGCTTGCGGCGGTCGCCTCGTCCATGAAGGCGCCGATGGGCTTGGACGGCTTCGCGAAGGCCCCATCGTCTGCGTCCACGAGCACCTGCGTCACCACGGTGGCCACGGGGGGCGCGAGGGGCCAGCCCCGCAGCTCGTTCTTCAGGGCGAGCTGGAGCTGGTAGCCGATTGCGCCCTGGGTGTCCGCCACGCAGGAGTCGAGCGGCACCTCGTGCAGCTCGTGCCGCGCCAGCTCGCTGCGCCGCAGGATGAACCCCACCTGGGGGCCGTTGCCGTGGGTGACCAGCACGCGGTGGCCCCGCCGCGCCAGCTCGGCGATGTGGTGCGCCGTCTGGGCGCACGCCACGTACTGGTCGCGCACGGTCCGGTGCTGCTCGTCGATGATCAGGGAGTTGCCGCCGATGGCGATGATCGCCAGCCGTCCGCCTTGGCTCATGGTGGGGCTTCCTGGGAATGAGCGACTGCGACAGGGGGCGGGAGGGTCCCGCCGGGAGCGGGAGAGTATAGCGCGGGGGCGATGAACGGCCAGAATTCTACGCAGCCGCTACAACGCGAAGGACGCCGTGATGCCGGCGTTGAAGCCCGGGCTGTCGATGCCGCTGCCGAAGACGCGGTGGTGGGAGTCCGTGATGTTGTCGAGATTGGCGTCCAGCGTGAACTGGTCGGAGACCGCCCAGTGGACCCGCACGCCGGGGCTGGCCCACGCATCCGAGCCGTCGCAGTCCCTCCGCAGGACACCGAGGCGGGAGCGGTCCTCGCACATGCGCAGGTCGTCCCGGTCTCCCGGCGCCAGGCGCCGCTGGGCAGCGGCCCAGCGGGCGTAGATCTCCACCGAGAGGCGGTCGTCGAGCCCGTCCCAGCGGAAGCCGCCCAACCCCTGCACCGGTGGGACCCGCCGCGCAGGCTCGGTGCTCCCGTCTGGCTTCGTCACGTCCCCCTCGATCCACATCACGGTGCCGAACGCGGAGATCCCCGCGACGCGGCCCGTGCGCAGGCCCGCCTCGATGCCCTGATAGACGGCCTCGGCGGCGTTGTTGCGCCGCACCACCTTCCTCCCGTCGATCTCGGCCTGCCCCTCCCAGGTCGCGTCCTCCCGGTCGATGACGTCGTCGATGAGGCTGTAGAAGTACGCGGCCTGGAGGCGCACGGACGGCAGCCACAGCTTGATCCCGGCCTCGATGGTGTTGGAGCGCTCGGGCCGGAGACCGTCGGCTGGCACCTCGAAGCTCGAGCCCGTGTCGCCGAGGACGGTGGTCTCCTGCAGGTTGGGCGCGCGGAAGCCCTGGCTGAAGTTCCCGTAGACGTTCAATGCGTTGAAGAGCAGGACGCGGGCCCCGCCGCTGAACACCGCGCCGGTGTGGGCATAGTCCACGTCGCCGACGCCCGGGACGTCCGGGGCCTCGGCCGCGACGTGGTTGAGCCGCGCGCCGGCGGAGAGCACCAGGTCACCGGTCTCGGATGCCCACGGCCTCCCCTCGGCGTACACGAAGGCCCCCGTGGTCAGGTAGGAGGACCCGTCCGAGAAGTTGCCCCGCGGCTTGGACTCGAAGGCGAAGTCGGGGGCGCTGGCGTCCTCGCGGGTGGCGTCCACGAAGTCGGCGTAGGTCTCGGTGCCCAGGGTCACGGTCAGCCGGTCGTCCAGCCATGCTCCCCGCGCCGTCGCCAGGCTCCCCACCGTATGCGCCGTGTCCTCGGTGGTGCGCTTCTTCGTGATCGTGGCGTCGAGCAAGCTGACGCACGCGCCGCCGTCGGAGACCAGCCCCTCGTCGGTCTTGCACGTGGCGCGCCGCGTCACCTCGTCGGTGCGGTGGTAGCTCAGGTTGAGGCGCACCTCCCGGAGCCAGCCCTTGTCGTGCCGCCACGCGTCCACCCACACCAGGTCGTCGGCGTTGTCGTGCACCCGCACGTCCCCGAGTCCGAGCTGGTCGGTCCGACCGGCGCCCATGAGACGACTCCCCAGGTACGTCGCCCCCACGCTCCACCCCTCACCCAGCTCGACGGCGAAGCGGGCACGCCAGTCGCCCTGGTCGTAGGAGGAGAGCGGCGCCTCCGTGCCCTGCCCTGTCCGCAGCGTGCCGTGGTAGCGGTAGCCGCCGCCAGCCCACCCGCTGAACGGTCCCGCCGCCCCACCGGCCGTGGCCGAGATGCGCGTGGACGTATCGACGCTGGCGAAGCCCGCCCGCGCCCGCGCCATGGGGCCCTCCTCCTGCCGCAGACCCATGGGGATGAGGTTGATCACGCCACCCATCGCGTCGGAGCCATACAGCACGGACCCGGGCCCAAGCACCAGCTCCACGGCCTCCAGCGCGTCTGGGTCCACCATCGCGAGGTATTGGTTGGGTCCAGTGCGGTAGGTCGAGTTGTTGAACCGCACCCCGTCGACCAGGATCAGGATCTGCGGCCCGATGAGCCCACGCAGGATGGGCGCGCCGGCCCCACGGTTCGTCCGCTGCACCGACACGCCGGGCAGGTCGTCCAACGCGGCGCCCACGTCGAAGGGCTGGAGCTCGCCCAGGCGGCGCTCGCCGGTCGCCCAGGCGCTGCGGTCGCTGTCGAAGGCGTTGCCTTTCGCGCGGGTCGGGGTGACCAGGGTCCGGTTGTCCAGATCCGGGGCCTCGGAGGGACTCGCTGGCGCACCGGAGGCGGGCACGTCGTCGGCGAGGGCGCGCGGGGCGGCGAGCATCAGTCCGAGCAGCAGGGCAGTTCGCATCAACATCCTCCAGGCAGTGACGTTCGAGCAGACCACGGCTCGGGGGCTGCGAACAGGGCTGGACGTCCCGGGGCAGCCGGGAGTTCTTCCCGCTCCGGTCACGGGCTCGACCGCAGGACGTAGCGGACCAGGCCCGCAGTCGTCCGGACTCCCAGCTTGTCCATGATCTGCGTGCGGTAGTTCTGCACGGTCTTGGTCCTCAGCCCGAGCCGATCGGCGATCTCCGCGCTGGTCAGCCCCTGCCCGACGAGCTGGAGGACCTCCCGCTCCCGCTCCGTCAGGGGGTCCGCGTCACGCCCTCCCGGTCTCAGATATCCTTGCAGGACCAGCTCGGAGACCTCGGGGGAGAGCCACACCTCGCCTCGGGCTGTGGCCCGGATCGCCTCGCAGAGGCTCGCGACGCCGCGGCCCTTGAGGACATACCCCCGTGCCCCGGCTCGCAGGGCCCGGTCCACCGTGGCCGCGTCGTCGCGCATGCTCAGGATCACGACGGCCGCCTCCGGCCGCACGCGGAGGACGCGGCGGGTGGCCTCGATGCCGCTCGGGCCGGGGAGCCCCACGTCCATGACCACCACGTCCGGCGAGGCGGTCTCCGCAAGCCTCGCGGCGCCCTCCAGGTCCGTTGCCTCGCCGACGACGGTCATGTCGGGCACGCCGCGGAGCAGCGCGACGAGCCCCTCTCGCACGACCAGGTGGTCCTCGACCAGCGCTACCCGGATCGCCATGCCTGCCTCCTGTCGTGTCGGGGACGGGGCTGGCCCAAGCCACCAGACCGCGGGCCCATCACCGCTCCCCATCCCGCACGGGCACCTCCGCCACGACCTCGGTCCCGGCGGCGCTGCTCCGCACCGTCAGCTCCCCGCCGATGAACCGCGCCCGCTCCCGCATCCCCGCCAGGCCGCTCCCGGACACGGCGCCCGGGTCGAAGCCCCGCCCGTCGTCCCGCACCTCCAGGCGCGCGCCACCACCGTCCACCCGGAGCAGGACCCCCACCTCCGTCGCGGCCGCGTGCCGGCTCACGTTGGCCAGCGCCTCCTGGGCGACGCGCAGCAGGCACACGGCGGCGGCCTCGTCTGCCACATCCGGGCCCTCGTGCCGCACGGACGCCGTCAGGCCCGTGCGGATCTCGAACCGCTCGACCAGCGCACGGAGCGCCACCGCCAGGCCGCCGCTCTCCAGCTCCAGGGGGCGCAGATCGCGGACCACCCGGCGGAGCTCCTCCAGAGAGCGCTCGGACAGGGACAGCGCCGCCTGGAGGCGCGCGGGCTCACCCGGCGAGAGCTGCAGATCGATCTGCAGGGCCGTCAGGAGCTGCCCGACGCTGTCGTGCAGGTCCCGCGCGATGCGGCCTCGCTCCTCCTCCTGGATGGACACGATGCGCTCGGACAGCACGTGTGCCTCCCCGACGGCCTCCTCGACGCGGCGCGTCAGGCCCTGGTTCGCGTCGAGCAGCGCCGCCTCGGCGGCCAGCAACCGCGCCACGGCCGCATCCAGCTCCCTCGCCTGCCGGCGCACGACCGCCGTGGGGACGATCCAGAGCAGCGCGCCCAGGGCTGCCCCCGCAATGCCAGAGCCAAGACCAACGACCACGGCGACCCTGTGCACCTCGCCGACGGCGCCCGCGGCGCGCACCCACGCCACGACCCGATCCCGCGCCCTGACCGGGGCCCAGGCGACGGCACCGCCGGGATCTGCACCACCCCCACCGTCGCGCGACAGCAGCGTCTCCCCGCCACACCCCGTGACGCGGAGATCGGCGACGACTGCCCGATCCATCTGGCGCGCCGCGACCACCTTGGGCGCGTTGTAGAGCCAGAAGTAGGGCTCGCGGGTGGCGAGGTCGCCGAGCGCCCCCGCCACGAGCTCCGCCTGCACCGCGACATCCGCCCGAAGGCGTGCCAGGCCGACGAGCTCCGTGACGAGGGGCGGAGCAACGGCCACGAGCAGCCCCACGGCCGCCGCGACGGGCGCCATGCGCCGCGCGAAGGACCGCGCCAGGCCCGCCTCACGGCCGGAGGTAGCCGCCCGAGCCGAAGACACCTTCGACCTCCTTCGACGTGGCCAAGGCCAAGAACGCGCGCGCCTCGGGACCTGGCGCCTGCCGAGTGAGCAGCCACAGGGTCCGCACGAGCGGATAGCGCCCCGCGAGCACCTCCGACGGCTCGGGGGCGATGCCTCGCCAGTGGAGAGGTCGCAGCGGGAGACCCTCCAGCCGGACGATGCCCAGGTCCAGGGGACCGACCGCGCCCTGGATCTGCAGGAGGGCGTCCCTCGCCTCCTGGTCGGTGGTCGCCACCACCCCGCGACCCTCCCGGCGCGCCTGCTCCATGGCCTCGAAGACGCGGGGAGCATGGGCCCGCAGGACCTCCGCCCCGCTGTCGCCGGGCTCCCGCAGCACCGGCACGAGGGGCGTGCCGTCCGGCCAGGCGGTCATGCGCCCGCCGTAGATGTCCGCGAGCATCGCGTCATCCACGCCCTCGACCGGTGCCGCCTTGTTGGCGACGAAGGCGATGATCGACCGGGCGAGGGGCGTGCCGGCAAGGCCCTGGCGGTGCTCCTCGTCCGTCAGTGGCCGCGAGGCCAGGCCTACGTCGATGGATCCGTCGAGGAGCGCTCGAATGGCGCCGGACGTACCGATGCTCTCGGGGATGCGGACCGGCCCACTCCCCCAAGTCCGCGCGATGGCCCGGGCCACCGGGAGCCCGGCGCCGCTCCCGGCCACGAGCAGGCCGTCCGGGCGCTCGAGGTCCGCGGCGCACGTGGCCCCCGCCGGCAGCTCGGGGGGCTGGTCCGCGGCGCCATCCCCGCACGCCGCCGCCATCACCACCAGGACCCATCTCATCGCAACGCCTCCGGAGCGGCACGGTGGCACAGGCCCAGGGAGCCGTCAACGGTGCCAAATCGCGTGCATTCGCCTTCCAGTTCGCTAGACTGTCGGACTGCCGTCGGCGGAACGGGACCCGGAGGACAGCTGAAGATGAGACGGTTCGTGCAAGCAAGGCTCTGGATCACCCTCCTCGCGCTGGCGCTCAGCGCCTGCGGGAGCACCGACGAGACCTCCGGCTCCCCGTTCGGGGACTCTGTGGTCACCCTGCCCGACTCGCTCAACGGGGGTGGCGACGGGGCTCTCGGCTCCACGGACGCGGGCCCGTCGCCCGGCGACGGGGTCGCGGAGGACGCAACCGCCGAGAACCCGTGGGGCATCCCCCCGGACCCGGAGGAGGGCGAGTTCGGGTGGCCGTGCAAAGAGAACGCCGAGTGCGCGAGCGGCTTCTGCATCGACTCCCCCGTGGGCAAGGTGTGCACCGAGGGCTGCGTCGAGAACTGCCCGACGGCGTGGATCTGCAGCGAGATTGCCGACGGCGGGCCCGACACCAAGTACATCTGCAAGCCGCGCTACCTGCACCTGTGCAACCCGTGCAAGACGGCGGACGACTGCACCGACACGGCGACCTCGTCCGGGGCTGTGTGCGTGGACTTCGGCACCGTGGGCCGGTTCTGTGGCACGGACTGCTCGGGGGGCCTGCCGTGCCCGGGCGGCTACTCGTGCACCGAGGTCCCGAGCCCGGCGGGGCCGCCCGCGAAGCAGTGCATCCCGGACAGCGGCGAGTGCCCGTGCACACCGGCGGCCATCGAGAAGAGCCTCTCGACCGTGTGCCTCGCAGAGAACGCCTACGGCAAGTGCGGCGGCGAGCGGTGGTGCACCAAGGACGGCCTGACGGCCTGCGACGCCCAGGTCCCTGCGCAAGAGATCTGCAACGCAGCGGACGACGACTGCAACGGCAAGATCGACGACATCACGGTGGCGCAGGAGTGCGACCTGACCAACACCCACGGTACGTGCAAGGGCATCGTGGACTGCCAGGGGGGCGTCGCCAAGTGCCAGGGGACGGAGGCCTCGCCGGAGACCTGCAACGGCAAGGACGACGACTGCGACGGCAAGACCGACGAGGACTTCGCCGACACGGACCAGGACGGAAAGGCAGACTGCCTCGACGAGGACGACGACGACGACACCGTCCTCGACTCCCAGGACAACTGCCCGCTGGCCGCAAATCCGGACCAGACGGACACGGACGGCGACGGCATGGGTGACGCGTGCGACACCAACGACGACAACGACCCGGCCCTGGACGTCGACGACTGCGACCCCAAGAACCCGCTGGTGTACCCGAACGCCCCGGAGGTCTGCGACGGCCTCGACAACGACTGCAACGGCAAGGTGGACGACGGCCTGTGCTTCGACGGAAATCCGTGCACGAAGGACATCTGCACCCCCGAGGGCACGTGCGTGTACGAGCCCTTTGCGGGGCCCTGCGACGACCAGGACCAGTGCACCAAGAACGACATCTGCACCAACGGGTCCTGCGTGGGCGCGAAGGTCGACTGCAACGACAACAACCCCTGCACGGACGACTTCTGCAACCCCACCGGGGGCTGCTACAGCGTCAACGCGGACGGCAAGGCCTGCGACGATGGGAACGCCTGCACGACGGGCGACTCCTGCCTGAACGCGACGTGCAAGTCCGGGGGGCCCGCCAACTGCAACGACGGCAACTTCTGCACCACGGACTCCTGCGAGCCCAACGTCGGCTGCATCTACAACGCCGTGGCCCTCAACGGCCAGCCGTGCGACGACAAGGACGCGTGCACCATCAAGTCCATCTGTGGCAGCGGGAAGTGCACGTCGGTCAGTGACTACATCTGCCCCCCCCAGGCAGGCTGCTTCCTCCAGACCTGCGTGGACGTCGGCGGCTTCCCCCTGTGCCTCTGCATCTGAGCGACCAAGAACACAGGAGCCCTTCGTGACCAAGCCACTCGTGGTGCTCGGCATCAATCACTCCAACGACGCAGCGGCGACGCTCGTGGTCGACGGCCACGTGGTGGCGGCGTCGCAGGAGGAGCGGTGGAGCCGCGTCAAGCACGACCGGTCGTTCCCCCACCGGGCCATCCGGTTCTGCCTGGAGCACGCGGGGCTGTCCCTGGACGACGTGGACGCGGTCGCGTTCTTCTGGAACCCGGGCATCCACGCCGAGGTGGCGAATTGGCGCCAGAGCGCGCAGCCACGACACCACCTGGAGTATCTCCACAGCGTGCCGAGCAACCTGCTGCCCGCCTGGGACGGAGACTCCGTCGAGTCGGTGGAGCAGATCTTCCGCATGGGCAGCGGGCGCAAGCTGACCGTCCACTACGTGACCCACCACCTGTGCCACGCGGCCAGTGTCCTGTATCGGGCCCCCTTCGACGAGTGCGCCATCCTGACGGTGGACGGGTACGGCGAGCGAGCCAGCACACATCTTGCGGCTGGCCGGGGCCTCCGCATCGAGACACTGCGGACCATCGAGTATCCGCACTCCGTAGGCATGTTGTATGCGGCCCTGACCCAGTATCTCGGGTTCCGGGCCAACAGCGGCGAGGGCAAGGTGATGGGCCTCGCGTCCTACGGCAGACCCACGTACATGGACGCCTTTCGGAGACTCTACGAGCTGACGGACCACGGCTTCCGCCTGGATCTCTCGTACTTCTCGTTCTTCACGGAGCGGCGCCGCAGATACTCAGATCGTCTGGTGGAGCTGCTCGGCCCGGAGCGCGCCCCGGAGAGTCCCCTCGACCAGCGCCACATGGACATCGCCGCGAGCCTCCAGCTCGCCACCGAGGAGCTCCTGCTCCACCTGGTCGGGATCACGCGGGAGCTCACGCACATGACCAATCTCGGCATGGCGGGCGGCGTCGTGCTCAACTGCGTGGCAAACGGTCGGATTCAGCGGGAGAGCGGCTTTGATCGCTTCTTCTTCCAGCCTGCGGCCGGAGACGCTGGCACATCTCAAGGGGCCGCGCTCTGGGTCACCCACGGCATCCACGGACTGCCGCGGGTCGACGACGCGGTGGTGGACACCCTCGGCCCGTCCTTCGACGATGACTCCATCGAGCGGGAGCTGCGCCGGGCCAACGTGCGGTACGTGCGCCTCGCCGCACCCGAGGCGACCGCGGCGCGGCTGGTCGCAGGCGGGCGCATCGTCGGGTGGTTCCAGGGCCGCGCCGAGTTCGGCCCGCGCGCGCTCGGCAACCGGACCATCGTCGCGGATCCCCGCGGCCACGACACGAAGGACGTCCTCAACGCCCGCGTCAAGTTCCGCGAGCCATTCCGCCCCTTCGCCCCCAGCGTGCTCGAGGAGCGTTGCGGCGAGTGGTTCAGCTCAGGGGTGCCGTCCCCCTTCATGTTGAGGGTGTATGACACGCTCCCCGAGAAGCGAGGGGTGGTGCCAGCGATCACGCATGTGGATGGCACCGCAAGGGTGCAGACCGTCAACCGGAAGCACAACCCCCGCTACTACCGCCTCATCGAGGAGTTCGAGCGCCTGACGGGCGTGCCCATGGTCCTGAACACGTCGTTCAACATCCGCGGCGAGCCCATCGTCAACAGCGTCGCGGACGCGCTCAAGTGCTACCTGACCACGGACATGGACGCCTTGGTCATCGGCGACTTCGGTCTCGCGCGGGACCCGGCCATCCTGGAGTAGTCACAGCTCGCAGGGGACCTCCAGGTAGGTGTGGGCGTCACGGAACCCGATCTTGCGGAATGTGGCCCGGGCCGCGTCGTTTGCCTCGCGCACGTTGAGGGCCACGAGGCTCACGTGGACCAGCAGGTCCTCGAGGAGGCGCCCCGTGCAGCGGGCCGCGTGGCCGCGCCCGCGGTGCTCCGGGTGGGTGACCACGTTGCCGATGGTCGCCACGTCGTATCGGCGGCTCACCACGTGGACGCCCGCCGCCGCGATGAGCCCAGCCCCACCCGCTTCACCGAAGTAGAGCCCTGACTCCAACTGGTAGGGTTCGAAGAGATGATCGGGGTAGTAGCGGTAGAGGGCCATCAACGCTGCCGTGTCCGAGTGGACCAGGCGACGGACGCCTCGGGTCTCGATGGGGGGTACGAAGTCCTCCCGCCGCAGGACCATGCGCCGCATGCGCGCGACGTCTCCGCCCCGATACCACGACGAGAATGCCGGGGCGTGCTCCTCCTGGAGGTGGGCATAGAAGCGCCGCGGGAGCTCCTGGACACAGCGGGCGACCAGCTCAGCGACCTCGCGCGTACCACCGAGAGTGAACAGCGCGGGCATGCTCAGCCCCTGGTAGACCATCAGCAAGGCGCGGATGTCCGCGCCTCGGGACAGCGCCCACCACTCGGTGTACTCGTCATAGCTGTCGTCCAGGCACCCGATGAAGTATCCCGCCCGGATGCGGTCGCGTGACAGGTAACCAAAGAGGCGCTCTTTCTCAGTAATCCGCTCGATCATCCTGCACTCCCTCCGACCCCGGTGCGCGGGACGGAGCCGCAGGATAGCCGGCCCCCGGCGGTCACGCAATGCGCCGTCTCCCACCGGGACCGTAGCTGGACCCAGGCGGTCGGCATTGCGCCCGGTCTGGCGCCGTTCTATAACGGAGCGAGGGTCGGCTTTGCGCCTTGAAGGCCTCGGAGTGGGTCTCTCGGAGAGCGGCGCGCACCCTTTGGACCCGAGGGTGGCTCCAGTCCGCTCGGCTGGTCGCCGCCCCGGGGATGCACCTCGGGAGGAGCACGATGAGGCACAGCGGTATTCACATCCTGATCCCCGAAGACCCCGACCTGCTGCTCGGCGGATATCGCTACGACCAGCACATGGTGGACGGCCTGCGCGCCGCGGGGCTCACGTGTGAGGTGCACCGGCTGAGCGGAGACTTCCCCTGGGTCGACCCGGTCGCCGCCCACCGCGCCAGCACCGAGCTGCTCGACACGCTCCCGGGCGCGACGGTCCTCATCGACGGGATCCTGCTGCCCACGCTCTACGAGGTCATCGGGAGGCACGCGGACCGGCTGCGCATCGTGGCCCTCGTGCACCACCCCGCGGCGCTGGAGTCGGGGCTGACCCGGGCCGAGCGGGACGACGTACAGCGACGGGAGCTGAAGGCGCTGCTGTGCGCGCGCCGAATCATCGTGACGAGCCCCCACACCCGCGAGGTGCTCTCGCGGTCCGACATCCCGGTAGAGCGGATCCGGGTCGCCGTGCCCGGCACCGATGAGGCGCCGCTGGCCTCGGGCTCCGGGCCGGGGGCGACGTCGCTGCACCTGCTGTGCGTCGCCGCGCTCATCCCTCGCAAGGGTCACATGAGTCTCGTCGAGGCGCTGGGGGAGATCCAGGATCGCCCGTGGCGCGCGACCTTCGCCGGCAGCCTGAACCGCGACCCGGACACCGCGCGGCGCGTCCGCGAGCGCATCTCGGCGCTTGGACTGGAGCATCGCATCGCGCTGCGCGGCGAGGTCGCCGCCTCGGAGCTGCAGGCGCTCTACGACGGCGCGGACCTGTTCGTCCAGCCGTCCCTCTATGAGGGCTACGGGATGGCCATCTCCGAGGCCATCGCGCGGGGCCTGCCCGTGGTGAGCACCACGGCCGGCGCCATCCCGTCGACGGCGCCGGCAGAGGCGTCGCGCCTGGTCGAGCCCGGGAACGTGGGCGCCCTGGCCAGCGCGCTCGCATCGCTGCTCGACGACCCGGAGGAGCGAGCGCGGCTGGCCGCCGGCGCGCGCCGCGCCCGCAAGCGCCTCCTCACGTGGCCAGAGGCCACCGCCCGCTTCGCCGCCGAGCTCGAGCGCCCATAGGACTCGGTCCTCGCAGCGCAGGCGGAATACACTGACAGGAAGTGCCTGTTCTCGTTCGTGATTTTTCGCCAGCGGCCACGCCCTGGGTGGTCGTTCAACCGCTCGTGAGGTCCTTCGCATGACTCAAGTCGTCGTCTGGAGTGGATGGGTCGGTGGCCTCGCCATCGGCGCGTACACCCTGCTTCAGCTCGTCCTCAGCGGGCGCGCCCTCGGCGCGTCCACCGGCTTCGGGAACGTGTGCGCGCTCGCGTCCAGGAACCCCTTCTTCCACAAGGGAGACTTCGCCGACCCGACCAACTGGCGCCTCTGGTTCACCGTCGGGCTCCCCCTCGGGGGGCTCATCGCGCTCCTGACCTCGGGCCAGTCGTTCTCGCCGAGCTTCCACATGGGGACGCTGTACGAGTCGGTGCTGCCCTCGGCTCACTGGGCGAAGGGCCTCGTCCTGATGCTTGGGGGCGTGGCCATCGGCTACGGCGCGCGCCTGGCGGGCGGCTGCACCAGCGGTCACAGCATCGTGGGCATGGCGCTGCTCAACCCGCCCAGCATCGCCGCGTCCGTCGGGTTCTTCATCGGCGGCATCGCCATCGTCCAGCTCCTCTTCAACGTGCTCTAGGAGGCCACCATGCGATACTCCTTCGTGCTCATGGGGGCGCTGTTCGGCTTCCTGCTGTCTCGGGCCGGCGCGACCACCTACGACTTCTACGCGGGCCTGTTCCTGTTCACCGACCTCCAGCTCCTGTGGGTCATTGCCACCGCCGTGGTCGTCGGCCTCGTCGGGACACAGATCCTGAAGCGGACCGGGGTGCGGGCGCTCGTCGGGGGCGGCAAGCTCTCGTTCGAGGGCAAGCCCTGGACCCGCGGCCTCATGGCCGGCTCCCTCCTCTTCGGCGTCGGCTGGGGTCTGGCCGGGGCCTGCCCGGGGACGGCGCTGGCCATGCTCGGCGAGGGCAAGCTCGGTGCCGCCTTCACCATCACGGGCATCCTGCTCGGGACCTGGCTCTATGGCGTGCAGCGCAACCGCGCGGAGCAGCGCGAGGGCGCCATGCACGCAGAGGGGGCGCGGCCCTGACAGGGACCGGTGATCAGCCCTTCATGGCGGCGATGGCGATCCCCGGCACGCGGAACAGCGACGGAGAGTGCTCGAAGGCCAGGATCTTCGGCGCCACCCGGTGTGAGTTCTTGTGGGTGGCGAACCAGGGGGGCTTCGGGAACATGGTGAAGGGACCCCAGACGACGCTCTTCTGCGGGTGCTCGAACATCAGCGCGTTGTGGACCGTGCCGATGCCGCTCCTGATGTCGTCGAGGGTGTGACCCGGGTACGCGCCCCAGGTCGTCACGACCAGCGCATAGCTCATGGCAGCCCAGTGGTTGACCCCGACGCTGCCGTAGCGCAGGTCGGCCACGGCCTGGTCCAGGGCAGGACCGAGGGCCCGGGCCGTCGACGGGTGCACCACCAGGCTGCAGCTCAGCGTGCCCCACATGACGTCATTGCAGAAGTTCACCGCGTTTCGCAGGAAGGCGGCCGCGTCGTCCCCGTCCAGGGCGGTCTCTGCCAGGACACCACACCATGCCTCGGTGTTGAAGCACACCTCGTCGCGGTCGCTGGAGTCCACGTTGGGGATCAGGGTCCAGGGGATGGCGTCGGGCGTGCGCTCGCCGAGGAGCCGCGCGTCAGGGTGGGCGGCCAGGAAGGCCTCGTACTTGCGGTCGCTGCCCGGGTAGTAGGCGTAGCGGCGGGGGATCGTGCGGAGCGCCGCCTCGACGCGGCTGAGGAACTCGCCGCGCTGCCGCCAGGACTTCGCCACGACGAGGGCCTTGGCGGCGTTGCAGTTGAACGAGGCGTTGTTGGCGACCATCGTCGCGACGTTCTCTGCCTGGAACTGGAGCTCCTTGTCGCTCCACTCGCCGGGGACGATGATGACGGGCGTGACGCACCCGAGCTCGCTGGTGATGCGCTTCTTGATCTTGGGCGTGCCCGCCTTGCGGTTCTTCGCCTGCTCGTCTCCCGCGCCCCACACGATGATGTCGTGGACCCGGTCCGAGCCGGTGATGTGGATCTCTTCGACCCCGGCGTGGTGGACCAGGGCCTCGCCCACGTCTGCGCCGCCGTAGACCACGCGCAGGAAGCCCGCGTCGACCAGGGCGCGGAAGCACCGCTCCACCAGGGGCCCCGACCACTCGTTGACCGGGTTCATCTTGAGCACGCAGACCTGATTCTCTACGTACAGCTTGTGGAGCACGTCCATGGGGCCGATGCTCGCCACGTTGCCGGCGCCGAGCACCAGCGCCACCTTGCCCACCCGGTTCTGCCCCTTTTGGCCCTTCTGATAGATGCGAGCCATGGTGTCGCGGAGCTGATCCCGGCGCACCTGCGGCTCCATCCACACCTCGGCGGTGAAGCCCGAGTAGAGGATCTTGTCGTCGAGGCCCTGCGGGAACACGCGGGCGACCACCTGGCCGTCGGGGCGCACGCGGACTGCGCTGTCCGGGAGGCTCGGCCTGCCCTCGGTCTGGATCTGGCGCAGGGTCTGGAGGAACAGGCGCAGGTTGCGCATGACCGTGATCGGGCCCCCGAACCACTCCTCGGCGGCGGCGGGTGAGTCGAAGTCGATGCGCTTTGCGGCGCAGGCGGTGCGCACCCAGTCCTCGCCCGCGGCGACGGTGTCGTCCATCATGCGGCGCAGCAGCTCGATGCGCGCGGGGATGGCGAGGGAGGCCCACACGTTCCGGTGGTCGACCAGAGACTTGACGGCCTCGTCGATGGCGCTCATGGGCGTGGGGGGAAGGGCGTCGGGGGCGGCTTGCGCGACCATGGCTCGCGACCTCGCTGGAGATACGGTTGTCGGGGCTGGCGGACGGCCCGCCATGGCCCACATACCACGGTTGGGGCGCCGTGGCTACCCCCGGGTCGGGAGAGCGGGGGCCCACGCACTGCGGGCGCCGCGCGACCTGGGCGCGGCGATCACTTGACGTCCCCGGATCGCAGCGGCAGACTCGGGACCATTCGCCACCACCCAGACAGGGGCCTGCACCCGCAGAGGCGCGCCGCTCCGAGGAGAACTCCCATGATCACACGGCGCTCGGTGACGCTGCTGCTCGCCCTCGCCCTGGCAGGCTGCGCCGACGATGACCCGAGCGGGGCCGCTCCGGCCGACGGCGAGACGCACGACGCCACGGGGAGCGACGGCGCAAGCGGGAGCAGCCCGGCCTGCCAGCGCGACCCGGACCTCATCGCCCAGGGCCAGGAGTGCCTGCGCGACGATCTCTGCCCGTGCGGGACCCACTGCGACCTCGGCCGCTGCGTCGCCGCGTGCATGGACGACGGAGGCTGCGGCGCCGGTGAGCGCTGCGACGACTTCGGCCGCTGCGGACCGGAGGGCCAGGGGAAGGTCGGGGCGTTCGCTCCGGCGGGCCGGGACCGGGTGCGTGCGGCGCCCGGCGTCATCCGCACCGGGGGGAAGGAGACCCCGTTCCGCGTGCGCGTCCACCGCGCCGGCGCCGGGGGACGCGCTCGCGTCGTCGCCCGGGGGCCGGTCAAGGTGCGGTGCGCTCCCGACGCAGTGTTCGCGGCAGAGTGCCTCATCGCGGACCTGCCTGCCGGCGGGGTGGACATCGAGGTCCAGCGCCTACCCGACGCGAAGGCCGACGACCCCACCGTCACGTCGGGCGCCGGCGCCCTGGTGTTCGATGACGGCGGGCACATGACCTTCGTCGCGCTCCTGGACGACGCGGCGCCGGAGGCTCCGCTGGCGGGGCGCTACGAGGGGTTCGTGTGGCTCGGCGCGCCATCGGAGGTCACCGGACCCGCCGAGACCAACCCGCAGCCCGGGGCGCTCGACTTCGTGCGGGGGCCCGCGACGGTCCGTGTCTTCGGCGCATCGGGGGCATTCACGGTGGAGATCACCGACCGGGACGGGGTCGTCCTCCCGGCCCCTCTGGTGCTGGCAGGCACCCGCGCAGAGAACGGCGCGCTCTCGGCGACCTTGCCGGCCGTGGTCCTGTACGGGGCAGCCACCGCCGACGGGGAGGCGGCGGAGGTGTCCCTGGCCAGCGTCCCGTCCACGGCCGGGCGTCTTGGTGGGGGGCTCGTCGAGCTGCGCTTCGACGCGGCGCTCCTTGGCCTGGATCTTCCCGGTGACGGCGTCCCCTGGCGCCTCGTGGTCTCGGCAACGCGCGTCGAGGACCTGCCCGAGGGGGCCACCGCTCCCGCCCCGACGGACGGGGCGGTCCTGGCGGAGGACCTGGGCCGAGGTGCGGCGCCATCGGCGGCGTTCCAGCTCGCACAGGCGCTGGCGGACGGCGGCGACCCGACGTCCGTGCCGGGCGACCTGGCGCCCTTCGCCGCCGTAGGGGCAGAGGCCAACGGGGTCGCGTGCTTCGCGAGCCCCGCGGAGCGCGCCGAGGCGGAGGCCGCGCGGAGCGCCACGATCACCGCGGCGTGCAACGACTCCTACGCGGCCGCCGGGTTCGGCGTCACGACCCCGGGCCCCAACGGGCGGGTCCCGAACGCCCCCTGCGCCGGGGCCGCGACCGACGCGCCGGTCCAGATCCACTGCGAGTGGAGCCGCGTGGACCAGGTGCAGGTCGGGACGGGCTGCGGACAGTGCGTGGATGCCTGCGTGGCCCAGGAGGTGGCCAACTGCCAGGGAGACTTCTTCTCGGGCTACTGCGGGCAGTTCGATCCGCAGGTCAACTGCAACGTCTGCCCCAACGAGCTGTTCCAGCCGCTCAAGTGCGACAACCCCTCGGATCAGGACTGCTACACCGCCTGCACGTCATACTGCCAGGGTGTGAAGAGCGGGCAGACGTTTCAGATGGAGCAGGTGACTGCCGCCTGCGATGCCCGCTGCAAGGCGCCACCCACTTCGTGTACTCCAGCCCCCGTCTTCGAGGACGAGACGGTGCAGGTGGGGAGCTGCGACGCGCTGGCCGCCGCGTGGGGCTGCGCCATCAGCGACGCCTCCGGCACTCAAGGCGTCTTCGTGGGGGCGGACATCGTCAGCTATGAGATCGAACGCGTGTGCAACTTCGACCCCCTGGTCACGCCCACCGAGGCGCAGTGCGTCACGGCCGCGCAGTGTCTGGAGCCCGACGCCTTCGGCGCCAACGTGGGGTTTGGCGCCGGGCTCTCCGAGATGTCGGGGGACCCCGTCTGCGCTGGAGCCGTCGAGCCCCTGTTCCCGGCGCTGGAGGGGCCCATCGACGATCTCGAGGCGACGCTGTCGGCGTGCGCCGCGGACATCGGGACGGGCGCGCTCGGCGCCGCAAGCCTGGACGTGCTGTTCGGGTCTGCGGGGTGTTTCGACCGGGGGCGGTTCCTCCTCGCGACGGACCGGGCCTTCGCCAGCACCCGGGCGGGGGCGCCCGACCCGACCGCGGAGGCCATGGGGCACCGCATGGTGCAAGGCTTCGTGCAGCTCCACGCGCTGGTGGCCACGCTGGGGCGCAACCTGTACCGGGAGCAGAGCGTCCTCGGGAAGGTCGTGGACCCGAGCGCGACCGCCGTGGACGCGCTGGAGCACTCCATGGCGCTGTGGCCGGTCGTGCTGCACCCGCGCATCGCGGGGGCGCTGCTCGCCTTGAGCCCCGAGGTGGCCCGCGAGCCCGACCCGCGCCCCCGGCTCGGGTTCGACGCCACGGACGCGGTGGCGGTGGCCCGGGTGGGGGTGGCGGTCGATCTCATGGAGGCCCTCACCGAGCAGATCGCGCTGGTCGACCTGCTCCTCGATCGAGCCTGGTTCGAGGGTGACGCGGGCAGGATGGCGGCCCGGCGCGCTACCGCCAGCGAGCTGCTCCGCCTGACGGCTCCCGTGGGCGCCCTGGTCGCCGGCCTGGCGGCGAGCGGAGCCGACGGTGACACGACGTGGGGTGCCGCCTGGAAGCGGACCGCCCCGCGGTACCGCCAGGCCGTGGAGGCGCTGGTGAAGCGCCTCGACATCGTGGCCAGCGGCGCAAACCCCATCGGCATCGAGGACAGCGACCTGCCGCTCTACTTCCAGGGCGACCTGTACGCCCCGAATGAGCGGTTCTCGGCCATCTCGCGCGGCCTCCTGGGGCAGGGCGTCGGGTCCTTCGACATCGTGCCGCAGGCGGTGGCGGCCGCCCAGGCTGCGCTCGAGGACGTCGCGGCCAAGTGGCAGGAGCGCGCGAGCGCCAAGGTGGCGAGCGCCCAGCGGATCCAGGACATCAAGTACCGCTACGGCGAGATGATCCTGGTCAACTGTGGGGGCTCCTTCGACAACGACACGAACTACGCGGGCCCGGGCATGGCCCCGTGCCTGAACCCGGGGTCCCAGGAGGTCTTCGACTGCGCGGACATCGACACCGAGGTGTGCTTCGTCGAGGAGTCGTGCAGGCCCCGCCACGACGCGTTCCTGGAGGAGCTCACCTCCGCGGACCTGGCCGCCAGGCTCTGCGTCTTCTCGGGGCTCCGCCAGGTCTACGGCGCCAACCTCGTCGGGGCCACCCCGGCGGTCGACGAGGTCCTGAAAAAGGTGGGCCCGGCGCTGGCCCAGGCGCGGGCCGCGGGGGAGGCGTTCCCCCTGGCCATCACGTCGCTGGAGCTGCGGTCGGCCACGGACCGTGTGGCGGTGGTGGACGTCGCAGGAGCGACCGTCGAGGTGCCCCTCGATGCGTTGGGAGGGCTCGACCTGAAGGTGCCCGCCTTCTCGCTGAAGCCCGGGGGCCCCAAGGCAGACGTCCCCTACTTCGCGATCTCCGCCACCTGCGAGGCGTCGCGGCAGGCCTCCCTGGCGCTGCGCCCCACGGCGGTGCCGGCGGCCTGCGCGCGCGCCGACGAGTGCCCGGTGGGGCAGGCGTGCCGGGCCGGTCACTGCGAGGCCCTGTCGGCCACGGACCCGCTCGACTCCGTGGACTGCTACTACGACGGAGACATCGCGGTGCAGGCCATCGCCGTGCGCGCCGCGGCGGCGGACATCGACATCGCGCGCCGGGAGTTCGACGAGCTCCTGGAGTCCTATGACATCGCCAAGCGGAGCTGCATCATCCTCAAGGCGGGCAATGACGCCATCGAGGCCCAGACCGCCAAGCACAACGCCCTGATGAAGGACCTGGACACCGCGCGGGCCGTCGCCGCGGGCATCGCCACCGCCGCGTCGGCCGCCAAGGACTGCGCCGCGTCCTTCAACGTGGAGAGCATCGTCACGGGGGCCGTCGCGGGCGTCTGCATCGCGTCGGGCGTCGAGGCGGCCGCCACCATCGCGGCAGACGTCCTGGAGACCGTGATGGGCAACGCGGAGCGGGCCCACGAGGAGGCGGTCCTGGCGCTGGCGGGGAACACGGAGGAGGAGATCTGCTTCAACGACGCAGAGATGGAGCTCGTCGGTGCGCGGGCGGCCCTGATGAGGATCGAACGCGCCCGCCAGGATCAGGCGGCGGCGCTCGTCGAGCTGCGGGGCCTCAAGTCCTACACCTACGACCTGTTCGTGGAGGGGGGAGAGGCCGTCGCCAGGGAGGAGGCGCTGCTGGAGCGCTCCGTGCCGTCGCAGTTTCTCCTCAGCGAGGCGGCCGAGCGCTTCGACCGCCGCATGGCCTACGCGCGCCGGGTCGTCTATCTGACGGTGCGCGCCGTGGAGTACGAGTTCCAGACGTCCCTGAGCGACCGCCAGAAGGTGCTGTCCTCGACGCGGCCGGACCAGCTCGAGCAGGTGATCCAGTCACTCTCCACCTGGGTCAACAGCGGCAAGGTCAAGGGGGCGTCTCCCGACGCGCTGCACGCGGTGCTGAGCCTGCGGGAGCACCTGCTCCAGGTGGGCGACAAGTCGGGGGATCCGGCCGGCCAGAAGGGGCTGACCGACGTGGAGCGGTTCCGCCTGCTGCTCACGTCGCGGCGGTATGGCGAGTATGACGACCAGGGCAACTACCTGGGGCAGAGAATCCCCTTCCGGGTGGCTCCGCTCGCGGCTCTGGGCCTGGGGAAGTCCCAGGGAGTGCCCATCGTGGCGGACAACGACTGCGCGGAGCGGCTCTGGTCGGTGAACGCAGCGGTGCTGGGCGAGGGGGTGTACGAGGGCAACCAGTCCAGCTTCACGCGCCTCGATCTGCTCAAGAAGAACACGTTCTTCTCCCAGTGGTGCGAAGCGCCCAAGAGCGGGCCGCCCTTCCAGGTGGCGTCCGTCCGCCCGGCGATCAATCTGCTCCAGGACCCCACGGACCCAGACCGAGAGAGGGTCGAGGCCCAGGACGTCAACGACTACACGCGAGGGCGCATGCAGCCCTACCTGAACGTCTCCCGCGCGGACCTCGAGATGGAGGACTACGCGCAGGGCGCCACGATGGAGCTGGCCGGACGGGGTCTCTACGGTGACTACGCCATCTTCATCCCGAAGGCGGTGCTCAGCCTGGACGGGAGCCCGGGGCTGCGCCTCGACCGGGTGGACGACATCCTGCTCCGGCTGGACTACGTGTCCGTGGCGCGCTGAGGGAGGCTCGACGGTCTCCCGGCCGCGCGGTACGCTCTCGGCCACGCAGCTTCGCGGGGAGGGCGCGCCACCAGAGGAGGCAGCATGAACCTTCGCGCTGTGCTTGGGGTGCTCCTGGCCGTCACGGCGTCCTGCACGGAGCTGGCGTCCGATCAAGGAGCTCTCGACGCGGCAGTCGCTCCAGAATCACCAGGATTCTCCGGAACCTACCACGCACCCACAGATACACCGGAGGGTCCCCCCGCGGGCGCTCCCGACGTCGCGCTAGGAGCCGCGTTCGCCGACGCCGGCGTGGTCCTCGCCGACGACGCGGGCATCGGCGCGCAGGACGGGGGCGGCGCAGGGGACGCGCACGCGGACTCTGGCCCCGGTGGCCACCCGCCCCTGGACGCCGTAGTGGCCCCCGCGGACGTCGGGCCTGGGGCGCCGGTGGCCCCGCCGGCCGGCACCGGGGGCAGCGGAGGGCCCTCGGGACTGAGCGCCGGTGCGTGCGGCCCGCGCGCATACACGGCCTACGTGCCGGCAACTGCCGCCACCCCGACCCCCGTCGTCATCGCGACGCACGGCTACGGCGACGACCACGCCAACTTCGCCAACACCCTGCTCGTGAGCGGCTGGAAGCAGGCCGCAGACGCCCACGGCTTCATCCTCTTCTCGCCGGCGTCCCTCCACCCGAGCCAGCCGACGTTCCTGTACCTGACGGCCGGCGGGCTCGACTGGCCCTCCACGAGAGGGGAGATCGAGGGCGTCCTCGGGTGCGTGTACGACGGGCTCGGGGCCAAGTACGACGTGGACACCGCGGGGATCTACTGGATCGGCTTCTCCGAGGGGGGCGTCGTCGCAGACCTGGCGGCCTGGCACCTCAGCAAGGAGCTGCGCGCCGTCGCGCCGTATGCGGGCGGGGTGAAAGGGAAGCCGCTGCCCGCTGCGCGGAAGATCCCCGTGTACTTCATCTGCGGCACCCAAGACAGCGGCTATGCAGAGATCACCGGAGTCCTCGGCGAGTGGCAGGCCGCGGGCCACCCCACCAACGCGGCGTGGGTGCCCGGGGTCGGGCACAAGCTGTCGGCCCTCTGCCAGTCCCCGAGCCCCTCGGCGGTCTGGGAGTGGCTCAGCACCGTCCCCGCGGAGCCGGTGACGCCGAGCCTTGGCGGCGGACCGACGGGCCCCGGAGAGCCCCCCGTGGGCTCCGGCGGCGCTGGCGGCGCCTACCCCGGGCCCCAGGAGCGCACGGTGACCGTCCCGGGGCTCGGCGCCCACACCTACTGGCTCCAGGTGCCCGCGTCATACGCCCCAGGGACCGGGGCGCCCCTGCTGCTCGCGTTGCACGGCGCGGGAGGCGCGGGGACGGCCCAGAAGGCGGCGGCCGCCACCCGGGATGCCTGGGCCCCGGTCGCCGAGGCGGGCGGGTTCATCGTGGTCGCGCAGGCCGCAACCGGGGCGAGCGGCGGGTGGGTGCCGTCCACGGACGTCGCCGTGCTCAACGCGGTGCTCGAGGACGTGACGGCGGCCTACGACGTCGACGTCTCGCGCATCTACGGGTGGGGCTTCTCGGCGGGAGGCCACTTCATGCACGCGCTGGGTCTGCAGAACGCAGAGCTGTTCGCTGGCTACGGTGTCTCCGCCGGATCCCTCTCGGCGCTGGCGGGCCAGGGGGCGCCCGCCGCGGCCTCACGAGTCATCCCGGTGGACATCCACATCGGGACCGCAGACCCTCTGTATGCCGCCGTGTCCCAGGACCCGGGCGCTTTCCAGATGGCCGGGTGGACCCTCGGCAGCACGCTCCAATACACGACCTTCGCCGGCGGGCACACGTTCGAGCCCGCACACCTCGTGGAGATCTGGGCGAACATCCAGTAGAGCCGTCAGGGTGGGTGAAGCCCCAGGGCCTGGCGCAGGTAGCGGAGCGAGACGGGCCCGTAGCCGTCCGGCTCGCCGTCCGCGGGGCGACCGCAGGACATGAAGCTCGATCGGGTCGGCCGAATCGCCGTCTCCAGGCCGCCGCAGCCGGGGATGTAGCCGGCGGGAGGCACGAGGTCTCCCCACCACTGCTCTGCGGTCGCACGGTCCGGGGCACAGTTGGGGGGGCCGGCGCCGCGGGCGGGGCTGGCCGCGGGCAGCCTCAGGAGGTCGCACTCGTCGCGAAGCCCGAAGGCGTGTCCCAGCTCGTGCAGCACGGCGTGGCGAAAGGACGTCGCGCCAAGGTCCCACGTCGTGCTCAGGAAGATGGGGCTCGACTTGCCGGGAGCGGCGAGGGTGGCACGGGGAGGGAACGGCTCGCGGCTCAGCACCACGAGCTTCCACCCGGCGGGGAGGCCCAGCGCGTTGAGCCGGTCTGCGAGCGAGCGGTCGCACACCAGACCCGGCTCCAGCCGGTGCTCACGCTCCAGGTGGCACGCTGCGTCGGCGACCGGGAGGGGGCCCACGGAGCGCGCGACGAGCCGCGGCCCCAGCGAAGCCCACGGCTCGGCGGAGCGGACCGCCGCCATGACCGCGGCCTGGTCCGACAGGAAGTGGTTGCCGTCCACGAATGCATCGGGTACAAACAACAGGACAAGCGCATCGGGTCGCACCGGCTCCGCGGAATCCAACGCCAGGCTCTGAGCCACGGCCTGGGTGGCGGTCCACGACGCCATGGCTGCGAGCGCGACCAGCGCACCTCTGGGGGCCCTGGACCATCGGCGGGTGGTTGCCATCGGCAGGAGGATAGGATGAAGCGCTCCGCGATTCCATGGCTGACCCTGGTGATCGGACTCTCGTCCACCGTCCTCGCCGCGGTGCCGCCGTCTCTGCGCGTGCAGGGGGACCTGCGCACCTCGGCGGGAACGCCAGTCACCGGCGCCTTCGACCTCGGCACCCGCCTCTACGACGCGGCGACGGGGGGGCAGCTCCTCCACGCGGAGACCCACAATGGGGTCGCGGTCTCCGGGGGCGTGTTCGACGTGGTCCTCGCCGTGCCAGGCAACATCGCCGAGGCCCAGGCGCTCTGGCTGGAGGTCCAGGTGGGCGCCGAGGCCCCCCTGCCCCGCCAGCGCCTCCTCAGCACGGCATACTCGCTGGCGGCGCTCAAGGCCGAGACGGCCGCCGTCTCCCTGGATCTCCAGTGCAGCGGCTGCGTCGGTGGAGGCGATGTGGGGAGCGGGGCGATCTCTGGCGTCCACCTGGCGGCGTCGGCGGTGGGCCCCTCCCACGTCTCGTTCAACTATGCCACTTCGACCTCCAAAGGCGGCGCGGCCCTCGCGCTCCAGTGCACCGGCTGCATCGACTCGGGGCACGTGGCCTTCGGGTACGCAGCCAGCGCGTCGGCCGGGGGACCTGCGAGCGACCTGGAGTGCACCGGGTGCGTGGCCTCCCCCGAGGTGACCTTCACCTGGGCCGCCGGCAAGACCAAGGGCGGCGCCGCCGCCGATCTGGACTGCACGGGCTGCGTGGGCGGGGCGGATCTGGCTACGGGCGCCGTGGAGACCGGTCACGTGGGGTTCAACTACGCGGCGAGCACGTCCAAGGGTGGGCCAGCGACCGGGCTGTCGTGCACCGGGTGCGTCCAGTCGGCGCACCTGGCGTCGGGGCTCGCCCTCGCCGGCAACGTCACCGTCGCTGGCGGGCTGACCGCGTGCACGGGCAACGCCGCCGGGTGCGGGGTGGCGGTCTCGGACGCGGGGCGGCTCGCCGACACCAACGACGGCTGGCTCCAGGCGCAGGTCCCGACGGGTCTGAAGGTGCGCTCGTCGGACGGCTCGGCGTGGAGGCCGCTGCAGACGGGCGACCTGAGCGTGCAGGGGGCCACGACCCTGGACGGGGCCGTCGCGGTGCAGTCCTCGGTGCAGATCGGAAAGGCGGGTACGACGAGCACCATCGCGTTTGCCGCCCAGACCAACGACCCTGGGTTCATCCGGCACATCGAGAACAACAACGCGGCGGAGCTGCGGCTCGCGGCAAGCGACGACTTCGGCGTCAACTCCGCGAACGACGTCATCACCTTCGGGGGCGAGTCGGGCGGAGTCTTTGCGGAGAAGGTACGCATCCGGGGCGACGGCAGGGTCGGTGTGGGGACCACGTCGCCCAGCTCGCTGCTGCACGTCAACGGTGTGGTGACGGCCCTCGGCCTTTCGGTGCCCAACTCGGCGATCCCGGCCTCGGCCATCCAGCAGGGGTCGGGCAGCGGCCTCGACGCAGACACCCTCGACGGCCTCGACGCCTCGGCCATCGTCGCTGGCATGGCGACGGCGGCCAAGCAGGACGAGATCCTCGCCAAGCTGAACACGCTGCTCGGCCGCGTAGGAGAGTACAGCCGCACCTGCACGGACTGGTCGGCGCGCGGCTGGGCCAACTTCAACGCCTGCATGCAGGACGGCCGCTGGCACGAGGCGCACCGGATCCAGGGGCCCTGGACCACGGCGGACCTGGTCACGGGGGTCGCCACCATGTGCTCCAACACACCCGGGATCCCCGGACACTACGTGCTGGCGTTCGATGACATCGTGAACACCCACGTCGAGACACGCCCGGGCGCCGAGTGCGGCGACACGTTCTGGTACGACTCCACGGGGACGCTGCGCCTGCGGATCAGCAACGGGTCAGCGGGGGTCAACTCGCTGCCGGCGTCCAACAACGCAAACAACAACGCCACGTACATGGTGCGGTACTGAGCGGGTGGGCACGAGCGCGGCGGGCTCCCGACGGCCGCGTCCGAGGGGCGCTGTTGGCGCTCGCCGCCTTCCTCGGAGGATGTGCGGGCGGCGACAGCACACCCCTGCCTCCGGCCTCCGACGTGGGGGCGGGAGGCGATGCGTCGTGCACGACCGCGACCTGCGACGACGGCGATCCATGCACCCTGGACCAGTGCGAGGCGGGGGGCTGCGTCCACTCCCCCCTCGCGTGCGACGACGGCGATTCGTGCACCGACGAGTCGTGCGACGGGGGCTGCGTCCATGCGCCTGCCGCTTGCGACGACGGAGACCCTTGCACCGCCGACTCCTGCGACGGCGGCTGCGTCCACGCGCCGCTCCCCTGCGACGACGGAGACCCCTGCACCGCCGACTCCTGCGACGACGGCTGCGTCAACGCGCCGCTCGCCTGCGACGACGGCGACCCGTGCACGGACGACTCCTGCGACGACGGCTGCGTCAACGCGCCGCTCGCCTGCGACGACGGCGAC